>NZ_CP032626.1:0-322302 GCF_003627035.1 Apilactobacillus bombintestini | reverse complement strand
ATCTGAACCTGCTTACTTTAAAGCCTTTGATAGCTTCGTAACTGAAGATAACTTTGCCAAGATGAAGAACTGGATGTTAGTTAAAGTAGTTAACGGCTCATCTGATTTATTATCCGAAGAATTCCGTCAAATTGGTGGTCAATTCTCTCGTGTGCTTTCTGGTAAGAAGGAAGCTACTAAGCCTAAGAAAGCTGCTTTCTACTTAGCATCCGGTATGTTTGATCAAGTAGTTGGTGACTACTATGGACGTAAATACTTTGGTGAAAAAGCTAAACAAGACGTTCACGACATGGTAGTTAAAATGATTAACGTTTATGAAAAACGCCTAGAAAACAACACTTGGTTAAGTGATGACACTAAGAAAATGGCTATTACTAAGTTAAATGCCCTAGGTATTCATGTAGGATACCCAGATGAAATTAATCCTCTTTACCATCAATTCAAGGTAACTGGTAAAGAAGACGGCGGTGACTTATACAACAACGTCGAAAACATTTCTAAAATCATCATCAAACATAACTTTAGTAAATGGAACAAACCAGTAGACAAGAGCTTATGGGATATGAGTGCTAATACAGTTAATGCTTATTACTCTCCAATGGAAAACGTCATTGTCTTCCCTGCTGCTATCTTACAAGCTCCTTTCTACAGTCTAAAACAATCATCTAGTCAAAACTTTGGTGGTATTGGTGCTGTTATTGCGCACGAAATTTCTCATGCCTTTGATAACAACGGTTGCCAATTTGACCAAGATGGTAACTTAAACAATTGGTGGACTAAAGAAGATCATGAACACTTTGATAAATTAGCTCAAAGCATGATTAAAGAATTTGATGGTATTGAATTTGCCGGTCAAAAAGTTAACGGTAAACTTACTGTTTCTGAAAACATCGCCGATGGTGGTGGTTTAAGTTGTGCTCTAGAAGCTGCTAAAGGTGAAGACGATTGCAACCTACGTGACTTCTTCGTAAACTGGGCTACTATCTGGCGTACTAAGTCTACTGATGAATTTAAGAAATTACTACTTTCTATCGATGTGCATGCCCCTTCTGAATTAAGAGCTCAAGTACAAGTTAAGAACTTAGATGACTTCTACAAGACTTTTGATATCACTCCTGAAGATAAAATGTACATGAAACCAGAAGATCGAGTAAATATTTGGTAATACTAATTAAAAAGAACTCTCCAGTTAATTCTGGGGTTCTTTTTTTATATGATATATCTATATTTAAGATTAATTGTTTAGCAAAATTTAAATTGAATACTAATAGCTCCTCTCATATAATTGCGCTAGCTATATAAACACATTATGAATTTTATTTTGTAGCCGTAGTTATTCCATAAATTAAAAAGCTTAAAGGAGTTATATAAATGAAGCATAAAAATGACAAGATAGCCCCGCTATTACTTTTCTCGTTAGTTCCAATTTCACAATTAATCGCTTATTTTAGCATTGCCAAAAGTGAAGCTGCTTTAGCAGTCATAAAGAGTATTCAAGACGGTTTATCCTTTAGTAATACTCAAATGACTATTCTAGAATTCATAATGATCAGTATATATTCAGTTATCTTATTTACAATCATGTTTTTAATAAATTCAGTGGTACTAAATGTTTCTGAGGATAGAGACTTAACTGCCCTTTTCTTATCCCTAATCCTATCTATTGGAATGAGTAACTTATTTAAGATAATCGATAGTGATTATCTGCATACACCTTTTTCTACTTTGATACCCGCAATTATTCATCTTATCGTAGTTACGCTTTCCTACTATAGCTTCGCTAAAGATAAAAAAGGAACTGCACTAGTAGCTTTAGTATCATTATTAATCAACGTAGTTCCGGCAATCATTATTCATATAAACGCTTAAAAAGACACAAAAAAAAGAGGCCTGCAATATCAGGCCTCTTTTTAAAGCTTATTTTTTAGGGTTACGAAGCATTAATGCCATAGCAAGTCCAATTAGTTCAATCACGAAGAAAGTGACGAATACGACGTGATATCCGCCCATTTGAGCGATCATACGACTCATACCATGACTAATGTTGCTACTCATAACATTAGATAGAATCAAAGTAGCAACTAATACACCCGTAGAACCTAAGATTTGACGGAAAGTAGTAATTACCGCAGTTCCATCTGAAATTAATTCTTTAGGTAATGAGTTAGCACCCATAGTAACCGCTGGCATCATAACAAAGGCATTTCCACCTTCAATAATAGCAGCGATAACCATCATAGGAACTAAATCTAAAGTAGCGCCGGTAATACTTAAGACTAACCAACCGGCTAAAATCATAAACATCCCCACTAGCATTGTGGACTTAAAACCAATCTTATCAGCTAACTTACCAGTAAGTGGATTTAATAAACTCAATAAGATAGCACCAGGAGCCAATGCTAAACCAGAAACAGTCTTAGAAACTCCTAAAACGTTTTGATAGTAAAGTGGGAAGATAATAGTAACCACGATTAAGGCAATGTAGGAAGCACCAGTCAATCCTACTGATAAATCATAGTTAAAATCTTTTAAAACTCGTAATTGTAATAATGGTTGTGGCATCTTGAATTGACGAACTGCAAAACCAATTACCATTAAAATACTGATGATTAAAATAATAATAGCAAGAGTTAAATCAATATTGGTTTTACCAATCATATTTACCACATATAAAATTCCGATTAAACCAACAGATAAAATAACGGATAAGAAGTCTAAATGACTTTCTTTTTGTGGCATAACATTTTTAATGGCAAATAATGAAATCACAAATAAAACAGAAATAATTACCATAAAGACGACGAATAAACCGCGCCATGCAGAGAAATGCAATACAATAGCGGATAAAATAGGTCCACAGGCAAGAGCTGATCCCATAATTAGACCAGCAAATCCCATTGTGGTCCCCCGCTTTTCTTCTGGAGTAATGTATAGTAATACGGATTGATATGATGGGAATAAGATACCTACGGCGATAGCTTCCATAGCTCTACCTAGCATCATAGTGCCGAAGTTAGGAGCTACTACCACAATCAAGGTACCCACATCAAAGATAGCTAAAATAGCTAAGAATAATTGCTTGAATTTAACATTACTTAATAACCAAGGACTAACTGGCATCATGACACACATGATAAGCATAAATCCTGTGGTTAACCATTGTACTGTAGATGCATCAATGCCAAACGAGCTCATCAATGTAGGATAGGCAGTAGAAATGGATGATTGACTAATAGACATAGTAAAACTACCTAGTAGCATTACTAATACGAACAGAAAACGATTATAAGGTTTTCCGCTTAAATCATAGTTCTTCACTACATTCACCTTCTAATTTAGAATCATTATAATCTAGCTACATTTTATGCTCTTATCTAAATTAAGTAAAATATTTTGTTTTATATTAGTTTTCATCAAAAATGAAACGGGCAATAATATGATCTACGAAAATATTATGATGTAAACGACTGTGTTGACCGTTGTAACCATAAACTGGAATTTCTTCATAATTTCTAGTGCGCTTGTATATTAAATATTTAAGTGATTTAGCAGAAGCTACTGAAACTACTCCGTCTGAGTTAGTGTGACGGTTGGAATTTCCGTAAATGTTTAATACAGAAACACCCTTAGGGAAATGCTTAGCATCCTTAACTAAGGTGCTGTATGCCGGGAACCATTTATTAGCAGGTTTGTAAATAACTGGTTGTCCCTTGTAGTTAACGTAATTTTCGTTAGCAATATCGTTTAAACGTAAAATACCATCATATGGTCCTGCGATAGAAACGAATCTACGTAAGCGTGGAATCTTGTGTCCGTGTTTGTGATTGTATTTAGAAACTGTTTCTAAAATAGTTACCGCACCGGTAGAATGTCCCACGGCATTGTAAGAATGTACATGATATTTATGTTTCAAAGTAAGCAATACTTTGTGGAACCAATTAACTTGTTGTTCCACTGGAGTATATCTCTTTTGAAAGATTACTTGTACAATAGGTTTTCTAACGTTAGGTTTTAAACTACCTTTGTATTGAATATGACCGTCTTTTTTAACAATAACGGTTAATGTACGATGTCCCCCATCACGAGATGCGATAGTGGCTAAATGGTTAGTGGAACGACGGGATCCACCTAATCCATGTACATATAAAGTTGGAATGTTGGCGCTGTGACCCACACCCATATATTTATGACTTAATAAACGGTCACTACGAATAGCAAAAAATGCAGCAAAAAATGCCACAATAATGGTAATAATTACCAAAATAATATTGGTTCTTGCAGTTTTACTCAAGATAATTCTCCTCTCATTTACTTCTACCTTATATGATACTAGAAAACAATTATTTTTACACCCTTTATTACACTCTTAAATTAGCCAAATGACATAAAATGTAGTAAATTATAGGTATGCAATGAATATAGAAACAAAAAAGGAGAAATTTATTTTGATTACACTAAAATCACCACGCGAAATCGAAATGATGGCTAAATCTGGTAAAGTTTTAGCCGGTGTACACAAAGGCTTACGTAAATTAATTAAGCCAGGTTTGGATACATGGGAAATTGAAGAATTCGCTGATAAGTACATTCGTGAACACGGTGGCCGTCCATCAGAAAAAGGTTTTGACGGCTATAAATTTGCCACTTGCGTTTCTATCAACGATGAAGTAGCTCATGGTATTCCACGTAAGGGTCTTCGTCTAAAGGACGGCGATGTCGTTAAAGTTGATATGACTGTTAACAAAGACGGCTTCGAAAGTGATTCATGCTGGACATATGCTGTAGGTAACATTTCCGAAGAAAACAAAAAGTTAATGGAAGTTTGCCACGAAGCATTATACCGTGGTATTGACCAAGCTGTTATTGGTAACCGTTTAGGTGATATTGGTTTTGCTTGCCAAGACTTTATTGAAAACCAAAACCACATGGGTGATGTTCGTGAACTAATTGGTCACGGTATTCAACCTACTATGCACGAAAAGCCAAACGTTCCTGCATACGGTGAAAAAGGTCAAGGTCTTCGTCTAAAGGAAGGTATGACTATTACCATTGAACCTATGGTTAACTTAGGTACTTGGGAAATCACTGATCGTTACGATGCTAAAGATGACTGGACTTACTATGTATCTGCTGATGGTACTAACTCTGCTCAATACGAACACACTATTGCCATTACTAAAGATGGTCCAAAGATCTTAACTTCACAAGATGACGACATCGATGAAAAATACAAACTATAATCTTTAATAGATAAATAAAAAAGCTTTCTTGTCTTTGACAGGAAAGCTTTTTTTAATGGTTTTATTTTATAGTCCGTTTACTGTATGTTCAGGTTTTTCACCGTTTAGAACATGTTTAACATCAGTAGCTGACATATCAGAAATCTTAGCAAATGATTCTACTGAGAAACCAGCACTATGTGGAGTTAAGAATACGTTATCTAACTTTCTTAATTCACTATCCATAGGAAGTGGTTCTTTTTCAAATACATCTAGACCGGCTCCAGCAATTTCACCGTTCTTTAATGCATCTACTAAGTCATCTTGGTTAACTACCGCTCCACGAGCAAAGTTAATTAAGCAAGCAGAGTTCTTCATCATCTTGAAGGTGTCTTTGTTAACTGAACCGATAGTACCCTTCACTGCAGGTAAATGAAGTGAAACGTAATCAGATTTTTGGAATAATTCATCCCATGATACAAATTCACCATATTCTGAAGTTCTTGGACTACGGTTCCAAATTAAAGTTTTTACATCGAATCCAGAAAGCATCTTAGCTACTTGGTGACCAATGTTTCCGTAACCTACGATACCCACAGTCTTACCACGTAAATCACGTGATGGATTGTCAAAACTGAATTGGTTATCGCCTTCACGCATGTGCTTGGAAACGTTGTATAAGTGCTTGGATAAAATCAAGATATCACTAACAGTAGCTTCAGCAACTGAAACTTCATTTCCACCAGGAGTGTTAGTTACGTAAATACCTCTTTCTTTAGCGTGTTGTAAATCTACGTTGTCATAGCCCACACCAAATCTAGCAACAATTTTTAAGTTAGGCATTTGATCCATAGTTTCGTTGGCAAATGGAGTAGCGTTTAAAATGATAGCTTCAGCATCCTTGTGTTCTAGAATGGATGCTGCCGTTTCATCAGCAACTGGTGCTACTTCAAAGCCGTCATTTTCTAGTTGTTCTTTTAAATAATCAGTAAATTCCTTAGGAATAATTACTTTTTGACTCATAACTATATTCATCTCCTAATAGGTTTTATATTTTTATGTTAGCACAAAAAAAGCCGTCATTAGTAAATGACGACTTATAATTTATATCAATGTTTGTTAATAGTATTCTTGGGCCATAATATTAATTTATCCTTAATATCGCTCTTTCTTTCTACCATAACCTTCTTCTTACGACGACGTAAACGATGTTGTCGTGGTTGACGAGGTTGTCGTATAACTGTTGGATCATGTTTGATCATCTTAAATATGGATAATAGAACCAATATACATACGAACATTAATGGGAATCCGGCAAGCGTACAGAAGGTCTGTACAGTCTTAAATCCACCTACCACAACTAAACTAAAGGAAAATAGAATGAAGATAAATACCCAAGTCATACGGTTTAGACGACTAGGTTCTTTTCCAGGAGCTAGTGGCAAACTGGTAAATGAAGATAAAACAAAGGCCGAAGATGAAATAGTAGTTGCCAAGAAAATGAAACAAGAAATGAAGTAAAAGGCAAACATAATATACTTCATTGGCAAAGTTCCAATAACAGCAGAAATAACTGCCGCTTGACCTTGTGTATTAAGAATATGAGTTAGGTCTACAGTACCAGTCTTTTGTAACCATAGTGAGTAACCACCCAATACGGCGTAAAAACTCATACAACCTAAAGCACCATAAGTTAACATTCCCATGATAACTTGGCGAATGGTACGTCCACGAGAAATTTTGGCGATAAACAAGCCCATGAATGGCATGTATGATAACCACCAACCCCAATAGAAAATAGTTTCTTGTTGGGCAATTCCTGGATTACCATTTGGCACAGTATTCATACTCATAGGAATGAATTTTTGAATTAGTAATCCGATACTGTTAGTTTCGGAATTTAGAATATAAACGGTTGGACCGATTAGTAAAACGATTGCTAAGAAAATAATTGCGGTCCAAATATGAGCATTACTCAATTTATCAATACCACCATTAAGGCCTTTTAGTACGGTAACCGCAAATAGTACAAATAATACTGAGAATAATCCCATTTTCATACCTAGGTTATCAGGTAGTCCGGTTAGTGAACTCAAGACTTTAGAAATAATTGGAATTTCTAGTCCGACTGAGGCACCAACCCCACCCATAATACCGAAGACAACTAAAACATTAACTATTTTCTTAACAATGTTTTTCCAAAGCTCATCACCATCTAAGATAGTAATGGCATCACTTAATGATTGGATACGACGTTTCTTGTTGTACATCATGTATCCGATAGCAATAGTTGGTGCGGCAAACATCAACCAAGCCATAGGACCCCAATCATATTGTCCATACATATGTGCAAGATTATATGCTGTAACTGAATATGGTTTAATAGAACCTTCCGGATGTTGAACATAACGGAGTGGGTCAACCATACTCAACATTAAAATACTTGCATCGATCGCAGTAGCAAATACCATGCTACCCCATTGGAAACTTTTATACGCTGGCTTTTCATCAGGCTCACCAAGACGAATGTTCCCATATTTAGAAACCATCAAGTAAACAAAGAATAAGAAGTTTAACACGTAAATCCACATGTAACCCCATCCCATGTCACTGGTTACCCAGTTTAAGATGGTATTTAAAAATCCTTGAAGAGATGATCCTCCAATAATCAAGGCTATAGAAACACCTAAAAATAATACAACAGTAGGAATAAAGACGAGCTTGTCAATATTTTTACTTTTAAAAATAGTAATCCTCCTCTTGAGATTAAACACAAAAAGCTGCACAAAAAGAGATTCGTATATAACGAATGTCCATCTGCACAGCTTTTACGGTTATACAAATTAAATTCGAATTATTTTTGCATTTCAATTATATTATACACAAATAAAAATTTATGTAAAATATTAATGCAATCGCGTCCTTATCGCTTTTTTACTACTTAACGGTTTTAATTACGCGAGCAGGGCTACCTACAATTACTACGTTGTCGCCAAATGATTTAGTGACTACGGAGCCAGCACCTACTACCACGTTATTACCAAGGGTTACCCCTGGCAAGATAGTAACATGACCACCTAACCAGCAGTTATTACCGATAGTAATAGGTTTACCCATTTCTACATCGGCTAGACGTTGATCAGGATCAATGGGGTGTACCGGTGTGTATAATCCTACATCCGGACCAAAGTAGCAGTGATCACCAATGGTAATTGGACAAGTATCCAATAAAGTTAAACGATAATTTGCGTAGAAATCATCTCCTACATGGATATTGTAACCATAGTCGAATTCTACTCCCGTTTCAATCCATAGATTTTTACCGGAATCTCCTAGCAATTTAGCTAAGCGTCGGTTTTGTTCCTTGTTATCATCCAACGCATTAATAGCACTAAGTTGCTTTCTTACTTCAGTACGACGAGCTTGTAGTTCTTCATCATATTGTTGATAAGGTTCTCCGGCCGTCATTTTTTCACGTTCTGTTGTCATAATTTACCTGCTTTCAGATTTTCATGTATCTATATTATTGTATCATATGAAATTATTTATCAAAAAGACCTAGCTGTTCTAAATTTTTGCGAATGGCAGATACGGAAGCTTTAGTATCTACATATTTAGAATCTTGCTTAGGTGTCGACTTTTCTTTCACTGCACTAGTTTTATTAACTGCTTTAGGTTTAGCTGATGTTTTCTTAGCACTGTTAGAAGACTTAGTCATTTTATCCATGGTCTTATTTAATAATTCATCTACGAAATTATTACCCTCATTTATGGCGTGTCCCTTAGTCCAACTAAAGGAAAGTTGGGAAAACTTAGGTAATAACTCAGCTAATTGCATAAATTCCGCTTTGTTTTTAATAACGGTGCCATCGCTTTTCTTCCAACCACGACGTTTCCAACCCGCTAACCAATGTTGGGTAATGGAGTTCAATACGTATTTAGAGTCCAAAATGGCGTCAATGGGTTCATTTTCCCACCCTTGCGATAAAACATACCGAAGAGCGTTAACTAGTCCTAAGACTTCCATTTTGTTGTTAGTAGCGCCCCATTCACCAGCGGAGTCTGATTTCTTCTTGCCGTCTTTGATAATTAAGTATGCCCAGGCAGCTTTATCATCATCTTTGACATGTTGTCCTTTTTTATTTCCATGATTTCTGGAACCACCATCAGAGAATAATTGAATATGTGAAGAATTGCCGACAGATTTAACCATCTTTTTAGCGGATTTAGGATTCATGAATTCTTCGGCTTCAGATTTAGTTTTAAAACTCTTATATTGTGCACCTGAAAAGCCATTCACTTGTGCCTTAGCTTCATCCCAAGTTAAATAAATTCCCGGTTTCTTACCTTTTTTAACTGCATAAAATTTATTAGCCATGATCTTCTCCTTTGGATAATCACCTATTTATGTACAAAAAAAGACTCAGTAAACTGAGTCCTTGAAACATTATTTAGCAGGCTTTGACTTTAAGAATTTTTGTAAGTCAGCAACTTCTCTTTGTTTCTTATTACGTTTGTTGTTGTTGATTGGACGACGTCCTTGAACACCATTTGGATGACAAGCTCTCATTATTGACAACTCCTCTCTATCTTTATAAATTAATTAATACCATTATAATATATAAATGGTACATAACGCAAATTAGAATTATTCATTAACATTATATCTATATTGTTTACAAATGACAAGTTTGTGATAGAATTACTTCAAAATTAATTTAGTTAGGTGGTTGTATTATGGTAAACGAATTTCCTCAAGTTTTAACCATCGCCGGTTCTGATAGTGATGGCAGTGCTGGAATGCAAGCCGATTTACATACTTTCTTTGTACATAACACTTACGGGGCATCAGTAATTACCGCTTGTGTGGCTGGTAATTCCTTTGGTATCCACGATAGCGTGGCTATGCCTATCAGTTTTATTAACCAAGAATTTAAAGATTTAGCAGACGATTTTAAAATCCGTGCCGCTAAAACTGGTATGCTAGGTGACTCTGCATTAATTCATGCAGTTGCACAAAACTACCAAAATTATGAATGGGGACCCTTAGTGGTCGATCCCGTAATCGTTACTAAACACGGTGCTATGTTATTAGAACAAGAAGCATTTGATGCTTTAAAAACTGAACTAATTCCGTTAGCCACCGTTTTAACCCCTAACTTTTATGAAGCTGAAAAACTAGCGGAAATGAAAATCAATTCCGATGATGATGTTAAAACAGCTGCTAAAAAATTGCAAAAGTTAGGTGCTAAAAACATTATCATTAAAGGCAAGCATATCGCCGGTGAAACCGAAAAAGTGCGTGATTACATTCTTCTAGAATCTGGTAAAGATTTCTGGATTGATGGTCCATTCTATAGCACTACTCATAAAAACGGTACTGGTGATTCCCTATCTGCTGCTATTACTGCAGAATTAGGAAAAGGTGCTTCCGTAGAAGATGCTATTCGCACTGCCGATGATTATGTCGACAAAGCTATTAAAAATGAAATTGCCGTAGGTCACAAATTTGGCCCTATTAATCACTGGGCTAGATAAATAACGATAATAAAAAGACTCCTTTTTAGGAGTCTTTTTTATTTAAAGGCGTTTTTTAATATTTTCCAAAGTTAAATCTCTGGTATCCGCGAAATTAATATGCGCATCCCGCAACACGTGTCGTGCACCAATACCAATCGAAGTCTCACCAGCAGCATTAATCGCTGTTATCCCCACTGCTGAGTCTTCTATACCAATGCATTCTTCCGGCAGTAGACCCAATAATTTAGCCCCCGTAGCAAAAATTTCTGGGTCCGGTTTACCCTTCCGTAACTTAGCAGGATCTACAATCTGATCAAAATAATCAGTTAATTGTAGTTTTTCTAAAACTAACGGTGCATTCCGAGACGCCGATGCCAAAGCTATAGGATAATGATTGGCTTTTAAACTATCCAAGAATTTTTTGATTCCCGGTAAAATATCATCCGGCGTCATTTTGTTTACCAATTCAATATATAATTTATTCTTCTCTTCGGTTAAACGAACTTTATCTTCTAGAGAATATTTAACTCTACGTCGCCCACGTCGCAAAATTAAATTGAGTGAATCCATCCGCCCTACACCTTTTAATTCTTCAGATAATTTAGGATGCCATGGCGTTTCTACTTTGTGAGCAATTTGTTGCCATGCACGACTATGCAGCACTGAAGTATTAGAAATTACGCCGTCTAAATCTAAAATAAATCCTCGAATATCAGTAAATTTCATCTCGTCACCTCTTGGTTAAAATCTTTAGAATCTTTTCTAGATGATAAGACTTGTCATTTACTAAAACATTCATAGGTTTACCATCCAGTAAGCTAATAGTAGTTTGGTTGCCGCTAATGTTGATATTTAATAATCGGTTATGAAAGACCATTCTAAAATTGAATCCTTCCCATTCTTTAGGTAAATGAGGAATTAATTTTAAAACGCCCTGTGGAGTTACTTGCATCCCCGCAAATCCTTGAACCACACTCATCCAGCTACCCCCTAAGTTAGCTAAATGTAAGCCGTCTTCGGTGTTGCCTTGTAAATCGGTTAAATCCATTCTTACCGTGTCTAAGAAATAGTCGTAAGCCTTATTCATATATCCCATACGGGCCGCCAACGTACTAAAGATAGATCTCGATAACGATGAATCATGCGTGGTGATGCTTTCGTAGTAGTCATATTCTCGTTTTAATTGTTCTGCCGTGATAGTTTCCGGGAATAATAAATCCGCCAATAAAGTATCGGCTTGTTTATTAACTTGGTAACGGTAAATAGTTAAAGGATGGTAATGCAATAATAACGGATATTTATCGCGTGGCGTATGTGAAAATGGCCAAATGGCTTTCGAAAAGAAAGTATCATCTTGCGCATTAATTTGGAATTTATCACTAAATGGGAAATATATGTGGTCCGCTATTTTCACAAAGTCATCCATTTCTTCCGTCGATACATTAAATTTTGCAAAACGTCGAGGGTTAATTTCGCTCAATCGTTTTCCTAAACGATATGCTAAACGTAAGTTATGTTGCGCCATTCGGTTAGTGAAATAATTATTATCCACCATCACCGTATATTCATCCGGTCCAGTTACCGTGTGAAATTCAAATTGTTGATAATCACGTTTATTCACCCAACAGCCAAAGCGTCGCCAGAAACGAGCCGTTTCCAATAACATCTCAAAGCCGTATTGAGCTAGAAAGTCATCATCATGAGTAGCTTCATAGTAATTACCTATCGCATAAGCTATATCACCGTCTAAATGATAAGCAGCGGTACTAGCTGGGTAATACGCTGAAGTTTCTTCACCATTAATCGATCGCCAGGCAAATAATGCACCTTCATTTACCCCCAACTGACGTGCCCGGTTTCGTGCAAAGTCGAGGGTATTATATCGATACATTAATAACTTTTTAGCAATCTCGGGTTGTGAATAAATGTAATAAGATATCATATACATCTCAGTATCCCAGAAAGTATGGCCTTCATATCCGGGACCACTTAACCCTTTAGCTGCTATATTGGTTTTACCATCACGCCCGGTGGATTGATTTAATTGAAAAATATTAAAATGCAGCGCTAAATTTAATTCATCATTTCCCGTAATGGAAACTTCACTGTTTTGCCACACTTGTTGCCAGAATTCGATACTATGACTTTTGATAAGGTCCCAATCTATCTGGCGTTTATCTAACAAAGTATTTTTTTGACTAACGTTATATTGATAGGTAACCGTTTGGCTCTTATTTAATGTCAGCTTGCTTAATAACGGTTGATCATTTTTATAACTATATACCGTCAAATAAATCTTTTGATTCGATTCGGCCGTGTCCACCATGATAGTTTGCCGGTAACGCGTCTTGGTCACTATTTGTCGCTGAATGGACGCTATCTTTCTAGTCTTGCGTGGATCATCGATTTTCATAGCAATTTTATGTTGCGCATCTTCATCTAAACTAAATCTCTTATCTACATAAATATAAGACGAGTAAGATATGGGAATAAACGTGTATTGAATGCCGAAGAATTGCACATCTTCTTGATCAATATAAGAAGTTACTTGCATATTAATCTGTTGTTTGTCGACATTCCATAATTCATAGGTCTCGGATAGTTGTCCACTAAGTAAATCTAAATTAATGTCGACCAAACGTGCTGATTTAAATTCACGATGCTTTTCATCCATTACCTTAATTTTTCGTAAATTAGGTAAAGAAACTATAGTTTCGTTTCGCTTAGGATAATTTGCCGCTACTTCACCATACACAATGGGACTATATTCAAAATAACCATTCACCAACGTTCCCGCTAAACTATCGGATGTAATGGGATTCGTAGCTCGAATTCCCACATGCCCATTGGCTAGTGAGAAAATCGATTCTAAATTCGAGATATTACACGCATTCACATCAGTTAGTCTTAATTTAATTTCTTTCATCATCTTTCCGTCCGCTCCTTAAACTTCTTTAACGGGTCTTACCAAACCCACCATTAAGCCTGCTACGATAGCACAACCTCCCGCTAACACCAGCATGGCACTCATAGAACCATGCACTAGTGGAAAAATCGCAAAACTAGATACTGACGCCACAATTTGTGGAATACATATTTGCCAATTAAATAGTCCCAAATACGCACCCTCATTCTTGCCTTTAACCGCACCGGTAATCATCGCGTAAGCTTCGGTACCAATCGTGATATACATAATGCCAAACAGTATAAATGGAATTATAGATAGCCATTTAGAAGTAATAAAAAACATCATTATTAATCCTGCACCGCCTAGTAACAGTGAAATAAATAGTATTCTTCTTCGCTTATCCGGTTTTAAACGTGACAAAACTAAAGTACCCCAAATCACGCCCGCCAAGGATTGCACAAAAGTTAATACCCCATTCCAGTTACCGGCAGCTTGAAACCCTGCACTACTCGGATCTTGGGTGTGCCAAATGTTTTCCGCTAAAGCTCCCGTACTATAGGTCCACACAAACTGTACGGAAATAAAAGAAAACATCATTACTGCAAATAGTTCCCAGAAAATTCTAGGAGCATTTTTTAATAAAGAGAAAAAACTAGGATGATTATCATCGTCTGCTTCGGCCTGAATTTGATGATAATCAGCATATTCTTTAGGATCGTATTCCTTAACGTTAATAACCGTGTAAATGGTGGTCACTGAAATGACTAATGCACCAATATAGAAGGCTATTTTAACGGTAGTGGGAACTTCTCCTTTAGCTGCTACGTTGGAAAAGCCCACTGCGGTAATTGCAAACGGTAAAATCGCAGCTAGCATCCCCCAGCATTAGAATAAATATTTTGCAAAGACCAGGCCTTATCTGCTTGTTTCTCATTCACCATGTCGCCGATAATCATCTTAAATGGTTGTTGGCACATGTTGGATGAAACATCTAACAGCATAATAACTACTGCTCCAAAAACTAAAGCTATCAATGAACCATAGCCTAATCCTAATGACCCAACATTAGGTAAAATAATCAATACAATTGCTGAAATAATCGAACCGATAATTAAATACGGCAGTCGTCGGCCGAAACGATTCCAGGTTTTATCTGACATTTTTCCTACTATGGGTTGGACAATCATCCCCGCTAACGGAGGCAATATAAAAAACCAACCCAACTTATTAGGATCCGTTCCGATAGTTTGAAAAATACGACTCATTTGAGACGTTTGTAAGAAAAACGCCATATTTAAACCAAAGTATCCAAACGTAATATTGAATATTTGCTGTCTAGTTAATTTGGGTAAATGTAGCTTAGTTTCCATGTAATTCACTTCCTTTATATAGATAGAATAGAACAGCTCTAACGATTGATATGACGCCTTTTATAAGGCTTTTATCTTTCGTTAGCGAAATTATAATATAGCCATTTTTCATTTACAAACAGTAACAATTTAGTTAAGAGTTTCTTAATAGATTCTTAACTTATTGGTAAAATCATCCAATAATAAGACACAAAAAAAGCCCTTTAATTGTCACCAATTAAAGAGCTTTATTATTTTTATTTACCACTTATCGGGACTCCAAGTACGCCCATCTAATTCATCATGAGCTTGTTGAAGACGTTTTTGTTGTTCTTGTACTAAATCGACAGCACCATCTAGAAAAGACGAAAGTTTAAAATTATTTTGGTCTTGTTTAATCTGCTCGATTTGTTGCAATAACCAATCGTTATTAGCCACTATTCATCCTCTTCTTTCTTTATCATTTCTAGTTCCCAGTGTAATTCATCTAATTGATCATAATTGTCTTGAATGTAGTCAATTAAGATTTGCATGGAAAGTTGTTTATCCTCTGGCAATTCACTATTAATTTGTTTTAATTGTTCAATGTACCAGACTTGCTTACTCTTGAAACTATCAAAATCTTCGTTAGTTAAATAATTACGATAACTAACCAATAATTCTTTTTTATCCTTAACGGTCATGTAAGCAAATTGTGAAACCACAAAGGGTTTTAAGAATTTCATCCCCGCCTTTTGTGCCACTGCTTGATAAGGTTTTAATAATTCTGAAATACTAAAGCCTTCACGGCCACCGACTTGATAATCTTTTTCGGGGTCACCTAAGGTAGTCACAATTCCTAATTCTTTGCCATTTAACCAACCGTGACGGTCTGCATAAATGAAGTTACGTGTGAATACATCATCTTCGTATTGTTTCATCAATGCGGGTGCACTGTACCAATACATAGGAAATTGTAAAATAATGCGGTCATATTGTAACCAACGATGTTGTTCTTTTTCTACATCAAAACTAGGTTGATGATTTAATTGATCTAGCACTACCCAATCTACGTCTTTTAAATCCGACTGTGATTGCTTTAAAAAAGCTTCTGTCATGGAGTCATTGTATTCAGGATGTGATACCAATACCAAAGTCTTCATGTATATCCCTCTTTATAATTTATTACTAACCATTTTAAAGGATTTAAAAACAAAAAGACACCATTAAGTACATAATAGTGTCTTTTCTATTGCGAGGATAAATCTCCTTGTAACCGCGTCATTGGGGGTAAACCCGATTACAAGGTATTATTCTGGTTTAGAGTTAGTTAAACTCAAGCTGCTCCAGAATTCAGTAGCAGAAGGTCTAGCATCATAACCTTTTACTCTAGTGTTAACCGGAGTCCATGAAATAGACATGGAAGTTGGTACATACGCTGCTTGTTCTTGCATGTATGTTTGCCAGTCCTTAAATTGTTTTTGTCTGTATTTGTCGTTCCAGGATTTATCGTTGTTCATGTTGTTTAACAATTGATCATTTTTAGCAGAGACAAAGTGACCAATGTTAAAGGCAGCACCACGGCCGAAAATTCCGGTAGGTGTAGGTTCAGAAGCTACGCCGAAGCCACCTTCAAACACGTCCATAGTATTTTGTTTAGGCTTAGTTAAGTTAGCGTAGAACTTGTTAGATTCCATAGGACGACCGCCAGTGAAGTTAGCGTCCAAGCCTACTTTACGCCATTGTTGTAGATAGTAGTTTTCTTGGGCTTCACTAGCTGGGGTTCCGGTCATTGCACCGAAGTTAATCTTCAATGGTTTGCCGTTAGGTTGTACACGCCATTTACCTTTCTTCTTGTAACCGGCTTTGTCTAACAATTCGTTAGCTTTCTTTAAGTTATATGTGTAGCGAGGTGATTTGTCGTTGTGATATTGCTTGTAGTATGGAGAAATCAAAGAGTTAGGTTGCCATGCCAAACCATTGTTAAATTTCTTACGTAATGCACCAATATCTAACGCATACATCATCGCTTTTCTTAAGTTAGGATTTGCCATTTTGGCATTTTTATCGGATACGTTTTCTTGTTTCTTAGTATCGTAGTGACCTAGATTAAATGCTAGGTAGTTGAAAGAAGTGCCTAATGTTCCTACTACTTGGTAATCCTTTAACTTCTTAATTTGTGGATACTCAGAACTAACCCCACCACTAATAGAAAAATCATATTGTTTGGCGCGAAGAGAACTAGTGAAGTTATTAGGACTAACCACTTGAATAGTAATGTGTTTAATTTGTGGTTTCTTACCGTAGTAGTACTTATTAGGTACCCAAGAAGTGGATTCTCCAGTAACTTGTTTAGCCAACTTGTAGGGCCCGATGAAGATAGGATGTTTTCTAACTTGATCAGACGCACCTAATTTAGCAATCGGAATGTCTTTGAAGTATTTAGATGGGTCTAAACTACTCCACATAAAGGAGTTACCACCGAACTTAAGAGCGGGAGCAAATTTAGTATAGTGAATTTCTACTACCCTGCCGTTAGGTCCTTTAGGCATAGTAATTCCGGAAATAGTTTTGGCTTTGCCAGTATGGAATTCTTTCATCCCCTTAATGGCTCCCCAGTTATCTGAATAATGTTGGGAAGTAGATTCCGGAGAAGCAATAATTTCATAGGAATATTCCACGTCTTTGGCAACTACCTTATCACCATTAGACCATTTAGCATCCGGTCTTAAGGTAATAGTGGCTACTTTAGCCTTTTTATCTAATCGTAAATTAGCTAATCCACCATCAACTATTTCATCTTTAGCATTAGTTTTAAACAAGCTAACGCTACCTGGTGAATAAACGTCAATATCATCACTTTTACTTTGTAATGATGCTGTCGACATCCCAGCAAATGGTGAACTACTAAATTCAGCTACTTTCAACGTACCGTCGTTGTATGTAGACGAACTCTTGTTAGGGTTTTGGTAAGTTTCAGCCATTTTCACGGATGGTTTGTATCCAGATTTCACATCTGAATTGTTGCTGTTAGAACACGCTGCTAGCGCCACTGCGGAAAACATAGTTAATCCAGCGGCTACTAATCTTTTATATTTAGTCATAATAGAACCTCCAATTAATTAAAAACCGTCGACACCTGATAAATCGTCACCTCCTTTCAAATTAAAATATTATTTTTTACTACGACGTTGCGTAGAGTTGGTAGCCCTGCGAAGCGCTGCTCCAATGTAGCTAATTGCCAAACATAAGAGAATAATTTCGATAGTAGCAGGCAACCAGGTCCACCAATAAATAGTGATGTTATCGGCATCATTAGCGTTAGCAATTAACGTACCTAACGACGGTGTGCCGTTGGGTAAACCGAATCCTAAGTAGGATAATCCCGTTTCTACTCCGATATTTTCCGCAAAGGATAGCGTAGTATCTACCACAATTAGTGAAGATAAGTTAGGCATAATTTGTCTAAAAATAATCTTGAAAGTAGAAGTTCCCGAGGCCTTCGATGCTAATACATAATCTTTGTGCGATTCGGATAGAGTCTGTGCTCGAATTAATCGCGAAGTTCCCATCCAATAAAACATGGAAAGAATTAAAGTTAACGTTAAGCCGTTATAGGTAGGAATCACGTTTACTACCACGATGATGATCATAAAGGCCGGAATAATCATCATGAAGTCATATACTCTTTGCATGGCTAAATCCACCATGCCACCGAAGTATCCGGAAATCATCCCGTAAGTAATCCCTACTACGGAAGATAAAAAGGTTAAACCAATCGCAATTAAAATCGAGTTACGCGACCCAATCACCATTTGTTTAGCAATGGAACGCCCTCCAGCATCGGCGCCCAACCAAAAATTAGCGGTAAAGGGTTTCGCAAAGTAATTCATAATATCCGTCGACATCATATGCGAAACGTTGATAAAAAGTGATGCCACCATCGTATAAATAATTACTAGTAAAACAACAATCAGAGAAATCATCGCCATCTTATCCGCCATAAATTCGTTGAAAACTAAACGAAGCGATGATAGTGCAGAGTTTTCTCTGGCGGCTTTTTCTAATTTGTGCATGTCTGTAGTATCTTGCATAGGCGCCCTCCTAATCCACTCTAATTCGTGGATCAATAACACTTAGTGCGATATCGGATAATAACGTTCCTACTAGACTCAAGAATCCATATAGCAACACTAAAGCAGTCATTACCGTGTAATCACGGAAGTTCACAGCATTTAAGAATAAAAGTCCCATTCCCGGATAAGAAAAGATTTGTTCGGTAAATAAGGAACCACCCAATAAACCGGTAATGGAATATCCGGCAAACGCTGCGATAGGTAATAAGGCATTACGTAGGATATGATGCTTGTAAATGTTGTTCATAGAAACTCCTTTGGCTTGCGCAGTTTTTACATAGTTGGACTTTCTAGCATCAATTACGCCGGAACGTAGATATTGCGTGATTCCGGAAGTCGCAAACAACGCACCTAAAGTGGCCGGTAAAATCATATGATAGAAACGCGATAACGCTACTTCCATAAAGCCACTAGCGGTCGGCGTTACCGAACCAGCAGTTGGAAAGAGTCGTAAATCAAAACCTAAGATCCAGCAACCTAGCACTAACACTACGAAGAATGGAACTGACATAGTAGTGTAAGAATAAATTCTAACTAAAGTATCTTGTAGTTTTCCTTCGTGACGACCGGCATATAAGCCTAATGGCAACCCGATGGAATAAGTCATAATCATGGTTAATAACGCTAACCAGAAAGTATTTACTGCTCGAGAACCAATCACCGTAGTAACTGGTGCCTGGTATTCGTAACTGTTACCTAAATCACCATGAAATAAATGCACTATCCAGTTTCCATATTGTTGATACCAAGGATCATATAAACCATTTATTTTCATTAAATGATGTAGTTGTCCGGGCGATGCTTTGGGGTTAATCGAGCCGGTAAAGGGATCTCCCGGCAGTTGCTTAGCTAAGATAAAGACTAAAATACTTAAAATGATTAATTCAGGAATCATAATCAGTACGCGTCTTAAGATAGTTTTCCACATATCAGTCACCTTCCTCGAGGAATTCTTCGGGTATGGCTGCAAAATGACTTTCAGAAAGTTGGCGTAATGCTAAAGGCTCGCCCGCTTCGTCATAGTACTTGCTCATATTTGCTTGGTAATATTTTTCTACTGCTAAACGATGTTTTTTATGTGCCTCCCGATGATTAACATCAGATTCAGGAATGGAAGCTAATAAACGTTTAGTGTAGATGTGTTGGGGATGATTATAGATATCATCCCTAGTTCCTACTTCTACGATACGTCCCCGGTTCATAATCGCGATATGATTACACATATGCTTAACTACGCCTAAATCGTGGGAAATGAATAAGTAGGAAATATCAAATTCTTTTTGAATCTTTTTCATAAAGTTTAAAACTTGGGCTTGTACCGATAAATCCAACGCCGAGACGGGTTCATCCGCAACGATTAATTTGGGATGCGTAGCTACGGCGCGTGCCACCCCTATGCGTTGACGTTGCCCACCGGAGAACTGGTACGGATATTTATACATACTATCGGGACCTAACCCCACCGTTTCCAATAATTCGATTACTTTTAATTTTTCGTCTTGCTTACTTAATTTACTAAAGTTGCGCAGTGGTTCAGCAATAATATCGTAAATACGTTTTTCCGGATTCAAACTTAATTCCGGATCTTGAAAAATCATTTGAATTTCACGATTGTAATTTAGTTTTTTGCGATTCTTACGTTCAGTAACGTCTAAGCCTTGATATAACAGATTACCGTGCGTAGCATCTTGTAGTCCCACTACTACCTTGCCCGTAGTGGATTTACCTGACCCCGATTCACCGATTAAACCGTAAGTATCACCGCGACGGATAGTTAGTGAAACACCGTCTACGGCTTTTACATTATCGACAATGCGGTTAAAAAAGCCGCCACGAATGGGAAAATGTACTTTTAAATCTTTAATTTCTAGAATAACGGGGTTTTTAATCAACTAAATCACTGCCTTTCTTCGGAAATGCGAAGTGTTTATAACAGATACATCGTACCCAGTGGTGATTGTCTACGATATGCATTTTGGGGTCATCTTCGTGTTGGTTGTCGGCTACCCAAGGGATGCGAGAAGCGAATAAATCACCGTGGGTAGGCATTTTAACCAATGAGGGTACACTTCCTTCAATTACGTATAAATCATCGTCACCTTCGCTGTTTTGTGGCATAGAACGTAATAAAGAACGGGTATAGGGATGTTTGGGTTCATTAAAAATCTGTTCTACATTGCCTAGTTCTACAATTTGTCCCGCATACATAACGGCTACGCGGTCAGCAGTTTCAGCAACTACGCCTAAATCATGAGTAATTAAAATAATTCCACAATGATTTTTGATTTGAATACTTTTTAATAAGTCTAGAATCTGGGCTTGAATGGTTACATCCAAGGCGGTGGTAGGTTCGTCAGCAATAATTAAATCAGGTTCACAAGCGATAGCCATCGCAATTACGACCCGCTGGCGCATTCCACCGGATAATTGATGGGGAAATTCATTGATAATTACTTCTGGTTTGTGAATTCCTACTTGCGTTAATAAGGAAAGCACGCGTTGTTTTCTTTTAGAAGCATTATCTTTAGTGTGGTAAACCAAGGTTTCGGCTACTTGCTCGCCAATCGTTTTCAATGGATCTAGTGCTGATAACGGATCTTGAAAAATCATACCAATCTTTAATCCACGATATTGGTTAAGCTCGGCTTCGTTTAAATTAATTAAGTTAGTACCTGCAAAGATAGCCTTACCAGTGACTTTAGAATCGCTAGGATTTAGCAAACCCATAATGGATTCGGCTAAGGTTGATTTTCCACATCCGGACTCGCCCACTACTGCTAAAATCTCATCGTGATTTACATTAAGATCTATGTGACGAATCGCGGGATAAAAATCATTACCGATTTTAAAGTATGTAGTTAAATTCTCGATTGATAACAATGTCGGATTTGACTGTTTCATGATTTATCCTCCCTACTGATTTGTAATTTTGCATAATTCTAATTAAATTCTAATAAATAGTCGATACTTTTCTTAGAAATATTTTTATTAATTATCAATCGAGGGTTCTTCGCCTGATATCAGTGGCTTAAACGCTTATTTAAAGTACGTGATTTAAATGAGAATTTTTATCATTTTTAGGATCAAAAAGCCCCTTTTTTTAATTTATTTTTATTTTTGTTGACATTTCACCCCCCAATACTGTATATTTAAACCAATGTGTTACAGAGTTTCGAGTTTTTAAGGTCACTTGTTTTATAAGTTTTATGAAATAACTTCCTTGATTCAGGCTTACGGATACATTAAATTTAAGATGCACGATATGTGCAAGGAGGTTTCATATTATGAAACAAGGTACTGTTAAATGGTTCAACGCTGATAAAGGTTACGGATTCATCACTACTGATGATGGTGACGTATTCGTTCACTTCTCAGCTATCAACAAAGAAGGTTTCAAGACTCTAGAAGAAGGCGAAAAGGTTACATTGGACGTTGAAGACGGCGACCGTGGACCACAAGCTGCTAACGTTACACCTGTTGAAGGTTAATAACTAGTTAGAGTTAATAAAAAGAGCAATCAGAATTTTCTGATTGCTCTTTTTTTATGTTTAAAATTTAGTTAATTTTAAAATGCATGTACTTAGAAACAAAGATTACTAGTGATTGGATAGGTTCTTTCATCCCATCTTCTGTCCAAGTGATAATGATTTCCGTTAATCCCCCGGCGATTAAAGATACCAGCATCTTAGAAGATTCTTCTCTAGTTTCCAAAACGTTTTCATCAATTAAATCGGAAATGTAGTATTTAAAACGTTCCAATAAAATCATGGATAAATCGTTCTTCATAATCATTTCCATCATATCTTGATCTTCTTTTACAATTTCGAAAAGAATAGTTGCGATATCGGTTAGATTATGTGATTGGCTGGATGCTAATCTTTGTATAAAAGTAGTAAATGAACTATCAAAGCGATAAACAATAATATCTTTTTTACTATGGAAATTTCGATAATACGTCATTCGTGAAACATCAGCTTGTGCACAGATATCTTTCACATTTATCTCATCAAATGGCGTGGTCTTTAATAGTTCGAACATCCCATTTACAATTTTGTTTTTAGTTGCAAATTTATCTCTCATAAACTTCTGCCTCACTTTGTTATATTTATGAATATAAACGATATTTCCGTTTAATGCAAGTTATGTTATTACTTATCGATAGTTAGTGCCCTAAATAAATTATAAAACCATTAACAAATACTTGAATTGGTTATATAATGTTAAATGAGCTTTAAAAATATAAGGAGGAATTTATCATGGCACTAACTGCTGAAGAAAAAGTTGAAGAAAGAGAAAGAGTTCTAGACACACCTATGAACGAAGAATTCGATTGGTCAGATGACAAGGATCCAGTTCGTGATGCTCTTTGGAATCACTTTATGGAAGCAGATGGCAAGGATACTTTAGCTACTGAAGCTAAGATGCACCCTTACCTAGACATGACTAATGATGAAGTTAAGGAAAATGCTGAAAAGCTTCTAAAGAATTAGTATATTTTAATATATAAATTCGACGCTTAAACAAGCTCAACTTACTTATATATAAGCTCAACTGGTTTTAAAACGCCAAAAGAAAAGACTTGATTTAATTATCAAGTCTTTTTTTTGCGTCATTTATTTGTTCTTCATCTAAGAATTCACTAGTAAAACGTTGTAATGGCGTGAAATCATGACGGTCTTTGAATTTGACCGGATAAGTTTGCACTACTGCTACTAGCATGTTATTTTCGGTTAAAAATAATTGACCGATTTGTTTAAATTTACCTTTGGTGTGTTTTCCAGTACGCCAATTATGTAATTTGAAATCGCCGTGTGGATCTTTTTTAATTATGTAGTTACCAGATTTGTCAGTATCTACAGGGACCCCCACATAACGAGTTACTTTATATTTACCTTTCATTCGGTCAACCCCCTCACTTATACTTTATCATATTTTTAATAAGGATAAATGCAGATATGATATTATATAAGTAGAACATATTTAGGAGATGTTACTATCCAGTCGGAAAATTCATTAAAAACTAGAATTATTGCTTTAGTTTTTGGCCTATTGCTAAATGCTTTAGGTAACTCACTTACCATTGTTTCCGGTTGTGGTTCCGGTATTTGGACTGCTGCATCCGTTAACATTCATGAACTAGTTGGTATCGACGTAGGACTTATGATCTTTATTTTCGGAATCATCAATGCCCTTACCAACCAAGTGTTAATTCGTCATATCGATGTTTGGCGTTTTATCGAAGAAATGGTATTTATCACTTTCTTCAGTTACTTTATTCAAATTTTTGCTGATTTCTTCACTTCTTTAGGTTGGAATCACTTATCATTATTCATACGAGTTCCTATGGCACTTATCGGGGTTTGTTTCTTCTGTACTGCCATCTCATTATATCAACGTGCTAATTTATTTATGCACCCTAATGATGACACTACTAACATTTTACGTTTTCAATATCTAAAAGGTAGTGCGGTTAAATCACAACTATTAGATTTTGCCCCACCTATCATTATCATTTTGATTTGTGCTGTTTTTCTACATCGTATCTATTCAGTAAATATTGGAACTATCTTCTCTATTATTTGTAATGGTTTCATTATTCAAACTGCTGATAAATTAATTTTCCCAAGTCTAAAGCACAATGAAAACATCAACACACAATTAAAAGAACGTCGTCAAAATAAAAAATAATATTAAAAAAGAAGTATTTCATTAAGAAATACTTCTTTTATTTTTTCGTATTAATTTATAACCAGTCATCCCACTAATCCATAGTGATAATAATATCCAGGCAATTAAGGTAGTCCAAACAGAAATTAATAAACCTAAACGAGCATGATAATAAATCTCTAGGCGGTTAATTCCATGTTTGGCGCGAATAATCACACTACCAATTTCAGTATGATCATCAGCATCTACGTGTTTACCATTTAAAATTAAATGCGTACTTGGATATTGCACTACTGGCAATTGCATCTTATAACCATTGTGGTGAGAATTACGCCAAGTTAATAACAAGTGTCCATTATCCTTAATAGACTTTTGTACATTTCCTTGGTAATTAATGATTTCATCAAAGTAACTGCCGTATGGATGATAATCAAAATAATTATATGCGGTCATGTGATATTGTGCTGGTAAATAATCCGGCGTAGCTTTAGCCACTAATTGAATGGCTTGCTTAGGATTATTACTAGTTAAACTCTTACGCAATTTATTCATATCATCAGTTACAAAATAAACATTATAATCATTTTGCACTACTCCTGGTGATAAGAAGTAATTTACACCGCGTAAAACGGTACCTCCAGCATTGAAAATCAATATGCAGCCACCTATTATCAACAACGCATACTTAATCTTGTTTAGTGGTTGCAATACAAAGGCATCATTTATCATAATTCCCATACAAATTAACAAGAAGATAAAGGCAATTACCACAAAGCGACGTGGCATTTGAATTAGAAATGAGATGTTAGGAAACATGTTGTCTAAGGTTTGCCATGGAAAGGCTACAGAAGATAACCATAAAAACATCATCCCTGTAATAAAGATGGCCTTACGATCTCTAGTCAATTTCTTGAAATTCTTAATAAAGTAAATTGCCACTAAGATAAAGGCAACGGTATAAATTGGTGATAATACAAAGACGTTTTTACCAAATAACGCTACGGAATCTTCATGCATATCTAACTGTGGAGCTACTCCTAATGCATGATTAGTAATACTAATTTCAAAAGTTCCGTACCAAACGTTGGCAGTTAATAACAAAGTTAATAACACTGCATAGACAGCATGTCTAAACATTTTCCAACGATCTTTACAACGAATAATTCCAGAAATAAATAATGGAATTAATGCCAATGCTCCGGACAAACTACTTAACATATGAGTTTGTAATAACACTGACATAGGTAATGCTAATTTTAATACTTTAATTTCTTGATAATCCACCATGTCAAAACCAGCGGAAATTAGCCATGGTAATAAGGCTGCACCCCAGCCGGTAAATTGCATACCAACTACCCAGCCCATAATTAGAAAAGATAACATGTAGGATATACCTACTATTACCGCATAAATGCGCTTGATTTGGGTACGAAGTGCAAGACGATACATACTAATTCCACTAATGATCATAATGGATAGTGATGAAACTATTTGAAATCTCGCCCAACTACCGGTAATTAGTAACAATAGTCCGTTAACATACGCAGTTAGTGGCCCGTATAATGCATTAATGATTCTACCCGATTGTTGAAAACCGTAGATAGAGATGAAATAACTCCAGTTTCCGGTCTTTATTTGCATCATGGTATCGTAGAAACGATTCATGTGGAAAATGGAATCTACTCCTAAAATATACGCACCAGTCACTATCTGAGATAACAAGACAATGATGGCCACCCCGACAATAGTTAAATATGGCCAAGATTTTCTTAATTTATTCATTAATAGACTTCCTTATAGATATTAATATGAACATATTACCATAAAAAAACCACGTACTAAAACTTAGACGTGGTTAATTAATTATATTTTATTCTTCACTATGCTTGTCGATAGTTAATTTTCTATGTGACTTTTGTAGGATAAAGATAGCTAAAATAACTAATGCAGCACCGATAATTTCTACGAAGTTAACAGCGGCAGCAAAGAAAATAGCACTTAAGATAAAGGTTACTACTGGTTGAGTAGCATCAACTAAACTAACTACTTCAGATGGAGCAAAGTTTAAGGCATGTAGTAATAGGATAAATGGCAAAATAGTTCCTAATAGAATAATTCCACCTACTCCTAAAACAATACCGTTAGTTAAATGAGGTGCGTTAACCCATAAAGGTTGTCTTAAATTAAAGATAATTCCGGCAATTAAAGTACCCCAACCTAGAATAACCATAGGTGAGCTTTGGCCCACGATAGGACGTGGTAATACAACGTATAGCGCAGCAGTTACCCCTGATAAAATACCCCAAATTAATGAAGTACCACTAATGGATAATGAATCAAAATTACCACGAGTAAGTGATAGAACCACACCAGCTAGCGCAATAACGAAAACCAAAATATCGATTGGTAAAGGTTTACGACGTTGGAAAATAATTGATCCTAACAAAATAAATAATGGAGATAGGTATTGCAAAATAGTAGATGCATTAGCAGTACCTGTTTGCACACTCATAAAGAATGTGTATAAGTTAGCTCCAATCCCAAAAATCCCGTAAGCCACGATACAAATAAATGACTTCCAAGATGTAAAGACATTAAAAATGTGTCCTTTATAAACAATTGCAGAAATAATTAATAGTACTAAACCAGAAATCATGGTTCTAGTAGATAAAAACCATTGTGCTTCTAAATGTTCTTGTTGTGAAACAAATTGCAAAATGGTACCTGAAACACCCCATAAAGCAGAAGCTAAGAACGCCCAGAAGATTCCCTTCATGACGTTGGTTTCCACAACACCAGTTTCTTTTTCCTTTTCCATACTTTCACCTCATAAATTATCCTAATTTCCACAAATCAGGTTCTATATTCATATAGTTTTAGATTATCATAACTATATTGACTTGAAAACAATAAAAAACCATCTTCATAACAAAAATGGTCTTTTATATCTTCAAATTGATTTTTTAATTATCTAATATCTGGTGTCTTCTTAGCTTTCTTTTGATGTGATCTTTGTAAGAAGTAGATAGAAATGATGATGATAACAGCACCAATAGATTCTACTAAACTAGGAATTTGACCAAATACAATCATACTTAAAATAATAGTCATAACTGGTTCTACGGCATCTACGATACTGGATACTTCAGATGGAGCGAACTTCAAACTGTATAGCACAGCAGAGAATGCGAAGATAGTACCAATTAAGATAATTCCACCGATACCTAATACGATACCAGGGTTTAGCTTAGGAGCACCAGTCCAGAATGGGTGGTATAAGTTAAAACCAATTCCGGCGATTAAAGTACCCCAACCAAGTACTACAAAAGGTGAGTTTTCTTGTGAAAGTTTCTTAGGAACTGAGTAGTAAATAGCTGCAGAAACCGCAGATAGTAAACCAAAGATAATAGCAGGCATTGGAACGGATAATTCATGGAAACTACCGTTAGTAATAATTAGAAATACCCCTACTAATGCTAATAAGAAGGATAGTAAATCTGCCTTCAATGGTTTTCTTCTTAAGAAAATCACTCCGAATAATACGATAAAGATAGGTGCTAGGTATTGCAAGATAGTTGCAGTAGCAGCGTTACCTTTTTGAATACTTACATAGAAAGTAGACATGTTAACAGCTAAACCAAAGATAGCGTAGATAAATAATCTAATAATAGAATCCTTGCTCTTCCATACGTCAAAAACATGTTTTCCTACGTGAATTGAACCAATAATTAAAAGTAAAATACCAGCGAATAAGGTACGAACTGAGATAAACCATTCAGTAGGTACTGATTCGTTTTGTGATACAAATTGTGTAATAACTCCTGAAACACCCCATAGGGCTGAAGCCATAGCGGACCAAAAGATCCCTTTCATAACGTTTTCCGTTACTTTATGTTGCTTTTCCATAATTAAAACTCCCAACTTTTTGTAGTCAATTAACCATTTTCTTTATTAGAACGGCTATGACGGATTCCATATCCCAAATAAATACATAATCCAATAGCAAACCAAATTGCTGCGGTAATCCAAGTATCTACTGGTAATTTGAACAATAAGCAGATACATGCGATAGCTGAAATAATAGGTAGTACTGGATATAGTGGCACTTTGAAACCGTCGTTTTTAATATCTTTACGTTTTCTTAGCGGAATAATTCCGATAGACATAAAGGTAAATGCAATTAAGGTTCCGATATTTACTAAACTGGCTAATTTATCAAGTGAGAATAGTCCACCCATTGCAGCGATGACGATAGCTACGAAAATGATACTCTTTCTTGGCACTTTTCGTTTTTCGTCAATTTCACTTAATCTCTTAGGTAGTAAACCATCTCGTCCAATTGAATAAATTAAACGTGAACTACTGAAAATCATATTGACCATCATAGTAAACATACCAGCTAGAGCTCCTAGAGAAATCAACATCCCTAACTTATCCAAATGAATCATTTGCAATGCAAAGGTCACTGGATCTGAAACATCTAATTTAGTGTAAGTAACAATTCCTGTTAATACTACAGAAACTAAAATGTACAAGATAGTACAAATTACTAAAGTTCCGATTATTCCGATAGGCATAGTTTTTTTAGGATTTTTTACTTCTCCGGCAGAAGCCGCAATAACATCAAAACCTAAGTAAGCAAAGAATACTAAGGAAGCACCTTTGAATACTCCACTCATTCCGAATGGTAAGAATGGATTCCAGTTAGTAGGCTTTACGAAGAAAGCTCCTACCACCACGAAAATTATAATAATAGCAATCTTTACTAAAACCATAATATCATTCAAACGAGTTGATGATTTTACATCTCTAGTTAAAATCCATGAGATGAATAACACCACTAAAATAGCGATTAGATTCACATAAGTACCATGACTAGGATCGTAATTTCCTGAAATGGCCTTAGGTATTACAATGCCAAAATTCGCTAAAAATGATTGTAAGTATGCTGACCATCCTGCGGAAACCGTGGCTACCGACAACATGTATTCTAGAATTAATCCCCAACCGATAATCCAACCAGTTAGTTCACCGAAAATTACATTACCAAAAGTATAAGCACTCCCGGCAACTGGCAATGCGGATGAAAATTCTGCATAACACATTGCACATAGTGAACAAACTACTGTGGCTAGAATGAACGAAAGTGTAATTCCAGGTCCTGCGGTAGTGGCGGCAACTGTACCAGGTAAGATAAAGATACCTGTACCAATTACAGCACCAATTCCCATCATTATTAAATCCTTGGTACCAATAGTTCTTTTCAAATTGTGGTCTCGATCAATGAACTTGGCTAATGATGTCTTACGATTCACCTTAGACAGTATATTCATAAAATCCCCCCTATCTTTCTTTTTCAATAAATAAAAATCGCACTAGTTAAAATCTAACTAGTGCGATAAAAAAAGCACTAGAAAGCATAACTGTGACCAGCCATTTTTCTAGTGCTCGAAGTTTCCATAGTGAAATAATTTCTTCTGCGTACTATACTAAATAGCTAGTAATTTAAAGAAGAAATTATTATTATCTCGTTGTATTTTCTGAATAGAACAAGTCACCATGATGAAACCTCCGTATTAGTTTTATTTATTTATTTTTTTAGTTGTAAATAATGTTACCGAAAATTTTATAAAAATGCAAGGGATTTTTATCATTTATTTTTCATTTCTGTCTCGTAATTCATCATTCAAAGAGTCTAAACGCTTGCTCAAAATTAATTTAACTTGTTCATTCTTTCTAATTTCATCGCTAGTTCTTTTAATTAATTCCTCAATTTCAGCTTCGGAATAACCTGACATTTTTCTTTGCATAATGTAGGTATCTTTATATGCACCGTTAACAATGTCATATCCTAATCTTCCTAATTCAACTAAACCACTAGCAGCATTGTGTAAACTAGGTCTTACACTGAAGTGATCGATGTGTAGCATAATACGACGACTAACGGTATGGTTCCAGAAGTTAATTAAGGAACCAGCGAAAAAGGCAGTAAAGATTGTCATAATTCCAAATGGACCTCCTGCTAAGATAGCAACTACCATGATTAGAATATCTTGTGCACTTCTAACCTTGTTGTAACTAATGTTAGTTTTATCTGAAATGATTGGAGCAATGGCATCGTATGGCGATACTCCCAACTTAGTGGACATGTAAATAGATGTTCCTAGAGTAAATACCAAGATACCAATTACCGCATCAAAAATCATCATAGGTACGCTAATTTTTCCTGGGAAAATAGCAGCATAGATAGAAGAGAAATATTCAATTTCGTATCCTACTAATACCATGTTAAAAATAGTACCTAAACCAATTTGTTTACGATCAAAGATTAAAACTACAATAAATAGTACTAAGTTAGCTAATAATTGAAATGAACCTAGTGACATCCCCAACTTTGCAGACATCCCTGTGTTCATCGCAGTAAATGGGTCAATACCTACCTTACCAGAGCGCATAAATGCAGCTCCTAAGGCGATACAAGTAACTCCGATTAATGACATTAAAGCACGAAGAACAAAGTCTAGGGGCTTATTAATTACGTTTCTAGAATTATCAAATGAAATACTGTGCATTTTTATACCTTCTTTTCTTATGAATGCGCTTTCATTATAACCCTATTCTTACTACTTGGCAATTTTTTATACTTATTATCTAAAACAAAAATCCCCAAAGTGGCTATATAGCACACTTTGGGGATTTAATTTATTTATCTAGTCTTTTAGATGTTTAGGTCCTTTTTCATCATAAGTTAATTTGATTAATGCAGAAATTAACATAGGAATGATGAATACTAGGATAAATAGACCTACGATAACAGCGATAGCAACTTGGATTAGAGTTAATACTCCGGATGGCATTAAGGCAGCAAAGGTACCACCTAAGATAATGGCAGCGGAGATAACAACTGTTCCAATAACTGCTGCGGCATGTTGAATTTGTTTAGTTGGAGTAGGATCAACCTTACCGAATTCACGGTACTTCATCATTAGGAAGATACTGTAATCAACACCTAAAGCAATTAACATTACGAAGGTGAAGAATGGAGTATTCCAAGTTAAGAACTTGTCACCTAATACGAAAGTACTAATTAACTTAGTAATGCTTAGTGAAGTTAGGTAAGCAATAATTAGAGTTCCTAAGATGTAGAATGGTTGAAGAATTGATCTAGTGATAACCATTAGAGCAATCATAATACCTACTACCATGATAATAGCAGTTCTTACGAAGTCAGAACTTGCAATGTTCTTAGTATCAGAAGTCTTAGCAGTTTGACCACCAATAGCAACAGTGGAGTGACCTAGACTAGTACCACTAATCATGCTCTTAACCTTAGTTTGTAAGTGTTCTACTTGGTTCAAAGCACTTGTAGAGTTAGGGTCTTTATCTAAGACTACAGTAATCTTAGCAACCTTCTTGTTTTCTGATAGGTAAGTGTTCATAGAATTCTTGAAGGTCTTGCTCTTCAATACCTTTTCAGGAATGAAGAATTGATCAGCAGCTTTAGAATCAGATAGTGTGCTTAGGTAACTGTTTGCAGAACCTACACCATCTTCAATCTTACCAAGACCGTCACCAGCCTTAGATAGCTTGCTTTGTGTAGCTTTTAGTTCTTTAGCAAGAGCTTGAGCGTTGCTACCAATGTTCTTATCACTATTAGCAATACCCATTAATTCTTGTTGTAGTTGGCCTTCTAATTGACCTAAAGTAGCTTGTTGTTTGCTACCCATTTGTTGCAACATAGCAGCTACAATTTGCATTTGAGCTGGAGTCATTGGTTGACGAGCAGCAGCCATTTGTTGTTGTAGTGCCATGATAATTTGTTGACCATTAACACTGGTGTTACCTTGTTTACTCATAGCTTGAATAGTCTTCAATGAGTTACCAATGTTAGTAGCAGAAGAAGCGATGCCTTCTAGAGGAGCAGCGTTAAAGCTGGAACTCTTAGTACCCTTCTTAATAGTGTTTAGACCTTGTTTAGCGGTCTTCATCTTATTATTTAGAGTAGCTAATTGATCATTTACATATAATTGAGTAACTGGTGTACCACTTGGTTGAGTTACTGAAGCAACAGTCTTAACACCGTCTTGGTTACTTAATTGCTTAGTAATACGATCAATTTCATTTAATGCTTTTTCATTATTTAGCTTGTGGTTAGCTTTAATGTAAATAGTTGATGGTTCAGCAGTTCCCTTGGAGAAGTGCTTTTGAACAGTTAATAGTCCTTGTTTTGCAGGAACACTGTTGTGTAGTTCTACCCCATCATCATAGTTTAGGTTGTTCTTGTTCATTAATACGAATGGTACAGTAACAACTAGAACTAAAATGATAGCTGGAATAGTCCATCTAGTTGATTTTCTGGATAAGAAACTCCATAGTCTGTTTTCACCTTCACCATCAAAGTTCTTGGATGGCCAGAAGATGTGTTTTCCTAAAATAGACATGAAGAATGGGTTTAGAGTGGTTAATACTAGAAGTAATACCGCAACACCCACAGCAACACCAACGGCTGATTGGTAAATGGAGAACTTAGCTAATCCTAAGGTAGCAAAACCGATTAATACGGAAGTACCTGAGAATAAGATAGTCTTACCAGCAACTTTTCTAGCATCGATAGTAGCTTTTACATTATCTTTACCACGACTCAATTCTTCCTTGAATTGGTTGTATAGCAAGATGTTGTAATCAGTACCAATACCGAATAATACCACTACCATAAATACTCGAGTGAAGTTAGATAATGGGAATCCAAACGCTTGAACTAAGTTCATAACGATACTTAGAGAAACGATGAATGATACCCCTACTGTTAGAAGTGAAACTAATGGAACGATTGGGGATCTAAATACGATGATTAATACGATTAGAATAAATACAACCGCAATAACTTCAGTCTTCTTAATACCTTGTTCGGTAGAAACTCTAAAGTCATCGTTTAGAATATCCCCACCTGTTACATAGGTCTTTAGACCAGCTGTTTTAACTACTTTCTTTAGTTCATTGTTAACACTTTGAATTGAACGTTTCTTAGTAACGTTTAGTTGCACAATTTCGGTAGTTTTATCTTTAGAAACTAATTGTTTCTTAGTTGCGGAATTATCCATAGGTGCCGTAATTCCTTTAATACCGTATTGTGACTTGTTGTTCTTTAATTTCTTAATAGTAGCATTGATTTTGCTTTGATCATTTGAAGAAAGCTTCTTGTTACCATTATTGAATACCACGACAGTATCCATGGTATTACTGATTCCATGACCCCAATGGTCTTGGATGGTTTGCGCCACCTGACTTTGTGAGGAAGAAGGAATCTTAGTTTGACCCTTTTGAGCCACTAAGTTAGACATGTTTGGTAGAAAAATAACACTTAGAATAACTACTACTAACCAAGCAATTAAACTACCAGTATATTTCTTAATAAACTTTGGCATCTTTACACTCTCCTTAACCTTTAATATTGATTAAATCATTAGGCGCAATGCGTTGAGCAGCTTTAATGATTTCTGCGATTTTTTGTGGTGATTCAGGTTCATCCTTGCTCATCCAATAAACCACTATGTTCATTGAATAACCTAAGACAATTTCCATTACATAATCCTTCGGCACATTCGGATTAAAGTAAGTATGATCTTTAACGGATGAAAATGAATCCATAATCAAATCTTTAAACATTGTCTTAATTTTTCCTATAAAGTATGGGTCTCCGCTAGGACTAAGCAATGCAGATAATAATTTAGAATTTTTATAGAAATAATCTAGTGTTTTAATAACTAGGTTAGAAGGAACTTCTTCTTCCCTATCCGTAAAAGTTTTTAACTCTTCGGGAATCACGTTATTTAACACTTCTTTAATTTCACCCAATAATTTAGCTTCCACTTTATTTAATAAGTCGAATTTATCTAAATAATGAATGTAAAAAGTTCCACGACCGATACCAGCTGTTCTAGTCAAATCAGTAACGTTGATGTTGTTAAATCCTTTAGAATGGATTAATTGAACCAAAGCGTCTACTATTTGATTTTTAGTTTGTACCGTTCGCTTATCTTGCTTAACCATATTGACCCTCCCCTACTAGGAATTTTGAACATGTGTCCATTATAAAAACAACGTGAGAAGAAAGTCAACACGTTGTTCATTATTTTTCTATTCTGTTTTTTTATTACCTAAAGCTAGGATGAATACAGTACTTAATACTAGTAATCCACCCACTACTTCGTATCCGTTAAAGGAAGTGTTTAAGAAGATAATAGCTCCTACGGTAGCAGATAATGGTTCGAAGGTATCTAACATCCCCGCCACTGTAGGTGAAATAAATTTCAAACTACTGATGAAACATAGAAATGACATCATAGTTCCAAAGAAGACAATAAAGGCAACTCCTAATACGGTGCCTAAAGTCATCTTAGGCATTTCTACCCAGAATGGATGCACGATGGTAAATAAGATACCACCGACTAACATTGCCCAGCCTACTACTACAACTGAACTAAAATGTTTTAGTAAGTTAACAGGTAGCATAGTTTGAATACAACCGGCTAATGCTAATAGCAATCCACAAGTTAATGCAGGAGTAGAAATAGCTAATTGCGTTAAGTTACCTTTAGTAACTAATAACCAAGTTCCGACTAACGCAACCACTACCGCCACAAATTCATATCGATTAGGTAACTTGTGATAAAAAATTGCGGTAAAGATAACGATCAATACCGTACCTAAACTTTGTAAAATAGTAGCTGTTCCGGCATTACTTAAGTTAACGGTAACTAAGTATAAATATTGCACGGCAGCTAAACCAAAGATAGCGTAAGCAATAAATACAAAGACGTTTTTAGGCTTCTTCCATAATTGGGAAATAGATTCTTTTTTATAAAATTTAGTAAATAATAAAATTAAGATTCCAGAAATTCCCATCTTAATACCCATCAACCATTCAGGTGATAGATGATTATCTTGGAACAAGAACTGTGATACTGGTCCTTGAATTCCCCATAAAATAGCACCGGTTAAGGCTAATACCGCACCGATTAATCTCTTTTGTGCATTCGTTTTATTCTCCAAATCCATTCTCCATTCTTTTTTATGTATTGATACTATTATAAGACAAAATAAAAAGCGTTGTAACCACGTACAACGCTTTTTTGTAATCAATTATTGATTAGTCTTTGTAGTTAGCAGGTGAGTCGTCCCACTTGTCAACAGTATCTTGCATTTCACCGGTAGTGTGCCAAGTGAAGTCAGGGTACCATAAACTACGCTTTTCTTTATCGATTGCTTCGATAGCCTTCATGTCATCATCAGATAACTTGAAGTCAAAGATGTCAGAGTTTTGAATAATTCTTTCTTCATGTGATGACTTAGGAATAGTAATTACACCTTTTTGCCAGTCAAAGCGAAGAATTACTTGAGCAACTGACTTCTTGTACTTGTCAGCAATAGTCTTAATTTGTGGGTTGGATAATGCTTCCCCACCACCAAGTGGTGACCAAGCTTCCATTTGAATACCCGCATGGTTATTAAATTCTAAGATATCCTTTTCTTGGTTAATAGGATTGAATTCCATTTGGTTAACCGCTGGAACGATATCAGTGTGATCTAATAAGTCTTGTAATCTTTCATTGTCAAAGTTGGAAATACCAATAGCTCTAACTTTACCTTGACGGTATAGTTTTTCCATAGCTTTCCAAGTATCAATGTACTTGCCATCTACTGGCCAGTGCATTAGGTATAAGTCAATGTAAGTTAAGTCAAGACGCTTTAAAGTACCTTCTAGGGCATTTAAAGTGCTTTCGTAACCTTGATCACCGTTGAATAACTTAGTAGTGATGAATAAGTCATTTCTGTTTTGTCCGGTTGCAGCTAAACCTTCTTTGATACCTTCACCAACACCAGTTTCGTTTCCGTATTGCTTAGCAGTATCGATTAGGTGGTAACCCTTAACGATAGCATCTTTTACAGATTCTTTAGCACTAGTGTTGTCTGTCTTCCAAACACCAAGACCTAAACGAGGCATGTTAACGCCATTGTTTAGAGTAGTGGTTTCTTCTAGTCCTTCTAGTCTATTCATAGAAAATTCAGCCTCCTATTTGTTTATTTAATTCACAATTCATGATAAAGCCTATAGGATTCATTTTCAAGAATAAAGGACACATTATCATGAAATCTTAATCTTCTTCTTCGTATCCATTAGGATGCTTTTGTGTCCATTTCCAAGCACTAGCAATGATGTCAGCAACATTATCATGTTGTGGCTTCCAGCCTAATACTTCACGAGCCTTAGTAGAGTCAGCAACTAAAGTACTTGGGTCACCAGGACGACGTGGAGCATCTTCAGCAGGAATTTCTTTACCAGTAACTTTTCTAGCAGTTTCTAGCATTTCACGGTTAGAGAAACCAGTGGATGAACCTAGGTTAAATGCTTGTGAGTCGCCACCCTTTAGTAAACGATTCATAGCTAAAATATGAGCATCAGCTAAGTCCATAACGTGTACATAGTCACGTACGTTAGTACCATCTTTAGTTGGGTAGTCGTTACCAAAGATTTGTAACTTATCACGAGTACCTTGAGCTACTTGTAAGATGATAGGAATTAAGTGAGTTTCAGGTGAGTGGTCTTCACCAATGGAACCGTCCATCTTAGCACCACCAACGTTGAAGTATCTTAATGCAGTAAATTTAATGCCGTAAGCTACGTCAGCCCACTTCATCATCTTTTCCATCATTAACTTACTTTCACCATATGGGTTAGTTGGAACTTGTGAATCAGTTTCCTTAACTGGAATGCTTTCTGGTTCACCATAAGTAGCAGCAGTAGATGAGAATACGATGCATTTAACATCATGGTCACGCATTACTTCTAGTAAAGTGATCATACCACCAGTGTTGTTATCAAAGTATTTAAGTGGTTTTTCCATTGATTCAGGAACGATGGAGTTAGCAGCAAAGTGAATTACTCCGTCAATGTCTTCCTTATCAAATACGTCATTTAAGAATTCTTTATCACGAATGTCTCCGCGGTAGAATTTTGCTTTATCATTAACACTTTCTAAATGACCAGTAGCTAAGTTATCTACAACTACTACGTCAAAACCTTTTTCAATTAGGCGATCCACTGTGTGTGAACCAATGTATCCAGCCCCTCCGGGTACTAAGATTGCCATATTAAATATCGCTCCTTTATTTTTCTTATAATAATATTATCAACCAATTGTGCTTAAATATCAACACGTTGTTCAATATAAAAAGCCCCTTGATTTAAATTTAATTAAACCAAGGAGCTTTTAATTATTTTTAACTAATTATTAGTCGTTTTCGTATTTCTTGAATACAAGAACTGCGTTGTGACCACCGAAACCAAATGAGTTACTGATTTCGTAGTTAACTGGTGACTTCTTGTTGTCTTCGTTAACTAAATCAACGTGAACTTCTGGGTCGATGTTCTTAACACCGTAGTTAACAGGCATTTGTTGACGTTGTAGGGCACCAACCATGATAACAGCTTCAAGAGAACCAGCAGCACCTAGAGCATGACCAGTCATACCCTTTGTACTACTTACCTTGATGTGGTCGTTATCAGCAAATACTTCTTCGATAGCCTTTGATTCAGCTGAATCATTAGCATGAGTACTTGTACCGTGGGCGTTAACGTAGTCAACATCCTTAGTTGAGATACCAGCATCTTTAAGAGCTAACTTCATAGCATCTTTAGCACCAGAACCGTCAGGTCTTGGAGCAGTTAAGTGGTATGCATCACTGTTACTACCGTAACCAACAATTTCACCTAAGATGTTAGCACCACGTGCTTTAGCATGTTCTAGATCTTCTAGAACTAAAGTACCGGCACCTTCACCCATTACGAATCCATTTCTGTCCTTATCGAATGGGATTGAACCACCTTCGACAGTTTCTGAAGTGGATAATGCTGATAAAGCAGCGAATCCTGAAATACCTAGTTCGTTAACTGAAGCTTCAGAACCACCGGTAATCATCATCTTAGCTTTACCAAAACGGATGTAATCATATGCATCACCAATAGCATTAGTACCAGATGAACAAGCAGTAACGATAGCTTGACTAGTGTTTCTAGCATCTAAGTTAATAGAAATGTTACCAGCAGCCATGTTAATGATTGAGTTAGGAACGAAGAATGGAGATACACGACCTGGACCTTTTTTGTACATCTTAATGGCTTGTTCTTGGATAGTAGTTAAACCACCAATACCTGAACCATAGATAACACCTAGGTCATCTGGGTTGTATTCACCCTTCTTCAATCCAGCTTGTTCCATAGCTTCGTAAGCTGAATATAGAGCATAACGTGAAAAGTCGTCCATACGTTTGGCAACTTTCTTGTCGATACGCTTCTTAGGATCAAAGTCTTTAACTTCGGCAGCTAGTGTTACACCAGTATCTGAAGCATCAAATTTTGTAATAGGAGCAATACCAGTCTTAGAAGCAAAAATGTTATCTAAGAAGGTTTTTGCGTCGTTACCTAAAGGACTAACGGCACCTACCCCTGTAATTACTACACGATGTTGCATATAAATGTCCTCCTTATTTACGTTTTACATCAGGAACGATGAAGGTTAATTGTGCTTGACATGCTTTCTTTTCACCAACGTAAGCAGTGCAGTCCACAATTCCCATGTTTTTCTTTTGTTTACCCATAGTTACTTCGAAACGAATAACGTCTCCAGGTCTAACAATCTTTCTGAACTTAGCGTTCTTAATTTCACCTAAGTAAGCAGTCTTGTCTTTGTATTTTTCACTCTTTAAGATCAAGATTGAAGCAGTTTGTGCCATGGATTCAATGATTAAAACACCAGGCATAACTGGGTTACCAGGGAAGTGACCTTGGAAGAAGTTTTCATTGATAGTAACGTTCTTAGTTGCGACAACTTTTTCGCCGGGAACTAATTCGTCAACCTTATCGATGTAAATAATTGGGTATCTGTTTGGAATTAAATCCATAATTTCAGTAGTATTTAAAACACTCACAATAAGCACTCCTTAATTTATATTAAACAATTAAACTTTTTTGCATAATTAAACAATATTTTAATTCAATGGTATACCTTACCCGATTCGTAAAAACGACCAGGTGGGTAGAATTATTAATACATTTTAGTTTACCAATAAGTCCACCATCTTACAATCAAGCACCATTATTTTTGTAGTCATTATCGTCTTAAATGCGATAACAATGGGATTTATAGACGAATGTATAGTGTGACAAATATAAATAAGTATCCCTAAACATTGTCAGTGATTGGATTCGAAAATGAGTTTGCGTAACCCAAGTTACCCCGGACAAATATCACTAATTTTCGTAGGTAGCTAATGTTCCTACGTAACCCTTTCCTACTTTTATATCAGTTAATTTAAACTTGCGGTCTAATCGTTGTGCACTTTCTAGAGTATCCACATTAATGTCGACACTCTTGGCTTTACCGGATAATCCGGTGCCTAGAAGCTTCAATGTAGCTTCTTTAATAGTCCATAACTTAAGGGTGGTATCCCCATCGTCTTTCTCATCTAAATTAGATAAGTAGTTCAATTCATTATCCGTGAATGCACGAGTAATTCGTTGATAAGTAAATGGACGAAGTTTTTCGATATCAATTCCTAATTCTTTACCATTTTCGTTAACTGCTAATACAACTAAGTCGTAGGAATTAGCGATATTAAATTGAAAATCATTAGACTTTAGAAATGGCTTACCATGATCGCCATGATAAAACAAATCGCCGTGCAATAATTCATCAATACTAATTCCCATATAGTCAGCTAACATCAAATTACCTACGATAGCTTGACGTTGATTATATTTATTAAAATCTACGCCAGCTTTTTTGAAGATATCTTGATATTTAGGATTTTGAATAGAATCAATAAAGATTTTTGTATCATCAATATTAAGCAAGTAAATGAACACCCTTATCAGCGTAAATGATGTCACCAGTTAAACCAGTTGATAGGTCACTCATTAAGAAGGTAGCAACGTTACCAACTTGAGTAGTATCAACAGGTTCACCATCAACAGTTCTTGCCTTAGATTCTTTTAGTAAGTCACCGTGGTTCTTGATACCAGTAACAGCAAGAGTCTTGATAGCACCAGCTGAAATAGCGTTAACACGGATCTTGTTAGGACCTAAGTCACTAGCTAAGTATCTTACGTTTGATTCTAGAGCAGCTTTAGCAACACCCATCATGTTGTATGAAGGGATAGCACGAGTTGAACCCATGTAAGTTAAAGTAGCAATACTACCAGATGGGTTCATAATACGACTTGCGAAACGTGATACTGAAATTAATGAGTAAGCACTAACGTCTTGAGCTAGGTTGTAACCATCTTTTTCAACATCGATTACGCCACCTTCAAGAGTCTTCTTGTCAGCGTAAGCAATAGCATGAACAACACCATCAATGTTTCCATACTTTTCATGGATTTCATTGAAAGTATTTTCAACGTTACTGTCTTCAGCAACATCACATTCAATCATTGGAGTTCCTTCTGGAACTAATTTTTCAAGTTGACGCTTTAGACGGTCATTTTGGTAAGTTAAGATAACTTTAGCACCGTTATCTAATAATGACTTAGCACAACCCCAAGCAATACTACGCTTGTTTGCAACACCCATAACAACAATAGTTTTTCCATCTAATAAATTTGACATTTGATTTGGCCTCCTATTTACAAATCAATAAATTACATTAGTTGAATTTACGGTAACGTTCGTGACGTTGAGCCAACAATTCTTCTGTAGGTAATTTTTTAAGTTCATTTATTTTATCAATTAATGCATCTTTAAAGTTTTGCATTGTCTTTGCATCTTTAACTTCCGGAATAATCTTATCAATAATGTGGTTTGATAATAAATCCTTAGGAGTTAATTGCATTTGTTCAGCAGCTTCGGCAGCTTTACTGGAGTCTTTCCATAAAATGGTTGCGTATCCTTCAGGAGATAATACTGAATAGATACTGTTTTCAAAGGCCCAGACAGTGTCACCCACAGCTAATGCTAGAGCACCACCACTGCCTCCTTCACCAACAATAACAGTGATGTATGGAACTTTTAACTTAAGACCTTGCATGATTGATTGAGCAATCATGTAACCTTGTCCCTTGTATTCAGCATCCATACCTGGGTAAGCACCCGGTGTGTTAACTAAGTTGATGATAGGACGATTGAATTTTTCAGCTTGCTTCATCAAACGCAATGCTTTTCTGTATCCGGAAGGTTCAGCCGAACCAAAATGTCTTTCGATATTTTCGTCGGTGTTATCACCTTTTTGAATACTTGTAATAGTAACCGGTTGTCCATCAATAGTTCCGATACCAGCGTATACCGCAGGATCGTCACTGTAAGCACGGTCACCATGTAATTCCATAAAGTCATCAGTTATTCCAGCAACTAGGGATTGGATACTAATTTTATCAGCACTTCTAGCCGCAAGAACACGATCGTATGCTTTGGTCATAATATCCTCCTCCTAATTCCAAGCCAATAGTTTGGCTAAAACTGATTTCATATCTTGACGTTTAACAATGGCATCTAAGAATCCATTGTGTAGTAAAGTTTCTGCACGTTGGAAATCCTTAGGTGGGCGTTGTTGAATAGTCTTTTCAATAACTCGACGTCCAGCAAAACCGATTAATGTACGTGGTTCGGCGATGTTAATGTCACCTTCCATAGCATAACTAGCAGTTACCCCACCGGTAGTAGGATCAGTTAATACTGAAATGTATAGTAATCCTTTTTCGGCGTGATCAGAAACCGCTTGTGATACTTTAGCCATTTGCATTAATGAGTGAATACCTTCTTGCATACGAGCACCACCAGAACAAGAGAAGACTACGACAGGTAGGTTCTTTTCAGTAGCTTGTTCAAATAAACGAGCTAACTTTTCTCCGGTAGCAGTACCAAGACTTCCCATAATAAAACGAGAATCCATGACACCTAAACCAAATTCTTGGTCGCCGATTTTAGCAAATCCGGTTTGGACACTTTCGTTTAAGTCAGTTATCTTTTTAGATTTTTCCAATTTACCAGCGTATTTTTCATCGCCTAAAAATCTTTCTGGTGCAGATAATTCAGTATCGATTGGAGTAAATTCATCTACTGTCATATCGATTCTTTCTTGTGCACCTAATCTAAATCCATAACCACAATTAGGACATAACTTGTATGCGCCTATTTTTTTGTTGTAAAAACTTTTTCCACAAACAGGACATTTGATAAACAAATGATCAGGAATTTTATCCATCAAAGTTTGTAGATCTTGTTCATTTTCTGATTTATTATTTTTCAACTTTTTTCAACCACTCTTTCAAGAATGATTTTTCAATGTATAGGTTATTGAAATCTGATGCATTGAAATGTTTGTCTTGTAACAAATCGTCTAGGAATTGACGGTTAGTTTTAACACCATCAACCTTAAATTCATCAATTACTCGTCTCATTTTTACTACAGCCTGAGGCTTATCAGGCATATGTACAATGATCTTAGAAATCATTGAATCATAGAAAGGTGAGATTGTATCCCCTGATTCCACACCTGAATCAATACGAACACCTTCAGTTCCGAATGGGAAACTAACGCGTTCTAGTTTACCTGGTGATGGACGGAAGTCGTTAGCTGGGTCTTCAGCGTTAATACGACATTCGATTGCATAACTATCTACCTTGATGTCATCTTGAGTAAATGGTAATTCTTCACCAGCAGCTACTTGGATTTGTGCTTTAATTAATTGCACACCAGCAACTTCTTCAGAAACAGTGTGTTCTACTTGAAGACGAGTATTCATCTCCATGAAGTAGAAGTTATTAGTTTTTTCATCTAATAAGAATTCAAAGGTACCGGTATTTTCATAACCGATTTCTTTTGTAGCCTTAGCTACAATTTTACCTAAATATTCACGTTGGTCTTGAGAAACTTCCATACATGGAGTTTCTTCAATGATTTTTTGATGACTTCTTTGTAGTGAACAATCACGTTCAGGGAAGTAAACAACGTTACCTTTTTGATCAGCAATGACTTGCATTTCAATATGTTTTGCGTCGCTTAAATCTTTTTCCATGTACAATGAATCATCATTATATGAAATTCTAGCTTCACGCTTGGTAGTGTTGAAGATTTCAGTTAATTCTTCGGCATTGTCACATTCACGAATACCTTTACCACCACCACCTGCAGATGCTTTAAGCATTACAGGGTAGCCAATTTCATCAGCTAATTTCAAAGCATCATCCAAACTATCGATAGAACCATCGCTACCAGGAATAGTTGGAACGCCACTCTTCTTCATTGCTGCTTTAGCATGAGATTTATTTCCCATTAAATCAATTACTTTTGAACTAGGACCAATGAACTTAATAGAACACTTTTCACATAGTTCAGCAAATTCAGCGTTTTCGGATAAGAATCCGTAACCGGGGTGGATAGCTTCACTGTTAGTTAGAATTGCGGCGTCAATAATGGCAGCCATGTTCAAGTATGATTCACTTGGTTGTGGTCCACCAATACATACGGATTCATCCGCTAATTTAACAAACATGCTATCTTTATCGGCAGTTGAATAAACGGCAACAGCTTTAATGTTCATCTCATGTAGTGATCTTATGATTTGCACCGCGATTTCTCCACGGTTAGCAATTAATACCTTTTTAAACATTTCACCCATCCTTTATGAACTCTATTCAATTGCAAAGATTAAAGTACCTTCACAAATAACTTCGCCATCTCGGGTAACTGTTCCGTGACCTTCACCAATGTTTCTCTTTAGCTTAGTCATTTCCACAGCTAATTCCAACTTATCGCCGGGACGAAAACTGTCTTTATAAGTAGCATCTTTGATTCCACCAAAGAAGACATTCTTACCTTTGTTTTCGGGCATGGATAGTAATGCGCAAACCCCGGTTTGGGCTAGCATTTCCATTGCGATTGGTCTAGGCATCCCAAATTCTTTTTCTTGGTTTTGAAAGAACCATTCGTTAACGTTTAAAAGCTTCAAAGCTTTAGCGCCTTCACCTGGTCTAACTTCCAAAATCTTATCAATCATTTGGAATGGGTATCTTTGGGGAATGAAATCATGTACGTTGTAGTCCATGACTAGTCCTCCTCGATTTCAAAAATTGGTTGGTTGTATTCAACCATGTCACCATTTTCAGCTACTTTCTTAGTAATAGTACCAGAAATAGGACTCTTTACTTCGTTGATAACCTTCATAGCTTCAATAACGCAGACAACGTCACCCTTCTTAACGTGGTCGCCTACTTTTTTGTAAACTGGCTTGTCAGGACTTGGAGCAAAGTAAACAATTCCTACAAGTGGTGCCTTAATCTTAGAAGCACTGTTTGTAGGTTGAGCTGCTGGCTTGCTGTCGTTGCTTGCAGCGGGTGCGGCAGTATTACCTGCAGCAGGTGCTACGTTTTGAACGGGAGCATGTTCTAATTTACTGAAGTATAAATTAGTACCGTCGTCAGCAGTTACCTTAAATTCTTTCATACTGGACTTATCGAATTTGTCCATTAGATTTTCAATATCTTTTTGATCCATTTTTAAATGTCTCCTGTTAATTAAGAATTTTCTTACTTAACTTAGACTACATAGTTAATCCACCGTCAACGGTGATAACTTGTCCATTCATGTATTCATCATTGATTAAGAATTCTACTACTTGAGCAACTTCGTCAGGTGTACCGAAACGTTTGGAAGGAATTTGTTCTTCCCAAGCTTTGATGTTTTTGTCACTTAACTTGTCAGTCATAGCAGTCTTGATCATACCCGGAGCAACGGCGTTACAACGGATACCACGTAGAGAACCTTCTTGGGCAGTAGTCTTAGTTAAACCAACTAATCCGGCCTTAGTTGATGAGTAGTTAGCTTGACCTAGGTTACCGTGTAATCCAGCGATACTGGACATGTTGATGATGCAACCCTTACGAGCTTTTTGCATCTTCTTTAGAGCAAACTTAGTCATGTTAAATACTCCAAACAAGTTAGTATCTAGGACTTGTTTGAATGAGTCAGCCTTCATTCTAGTTAGTAGAGTATCTTGAGTAATACCAGCATTGTTAACTAATACGTCAATCTTGCCGTATTTATCAACTACAGTATCAATCATAGATTTAGCGTCTTCTTCAGAAGCCACGTCACCTACTAATACGTCTACTTCGCGGTCAAAGTTAGCTTGTAGAGCTTTCATTTCATCGTCGCTTAATTCACGGTGTGAGTTAACAATTACGATGTTGTTGTCATTTTTTGACAAACGAATAGCATCAGCTAAACCTAAACCTTTAGTTGCACCAGTGATTAGTATTACTTGTTTTTCGTTATTTTCCATAGTTATTCTCCTAGCTTATCCAATAACTCGTTTAAAGTGTCGACACTTTCTACATTGTAGGTGTCGGCCTTTAATGTCTTCTTAGCAAGTTTACTTAGCGTATTTCCAGGACCGATTTCAATAAAGGCGTCGATGTTTTGATCTTTTAGTGAGTCCACGTCTTGCATAAAGTGAGTAGGATTGATTAATTGCTTAGTCAAGGTATCTTTTACTGTATCCTTAGTAAATGGAGTCACAGTAGTGTTACTGATAACTGGAACTTCGGGTTCAGTAAAGTCTACACTTTCCAGACGCTTAGCTAATTGATCAGATGCAGGTTGCATTAATGGAGTATGAGAAGCCACTGCCACCTTAAGTGGAATTACGCGCTTAGCACCCTTTTCTTTTAATGCAGCCATAGCGTTTTTAACTCCGTCCTTAGTACCACCAATAACTACTTGTTTATTAGTGTTGTAATTTGCGGGGTAAACGTCATCAATTTCATCACAAACGCTCTTTACAAAATCAGGGCTAAGGCCCAATACAGCAGCCATAGAACCTGGATTTTGCTTACCTGCTTCATCCATGTAATGTGAGCGATCGTGTACTAGCTTTAGCCCTGATTGAAAAGATAGTGCTTTAGCAGCAACTAAAGCACTATATTCACCTAAACTCAAGCCCATCATTGCAACGGGTTTTGCTACTTTATCTTCTAAAATACGGTGAATAGCTACACTCATCGTTAAAATAGCAATTTGAGTATTATTAGGATTATCAAAAATCTCTGGATCCGCTAAGTTTAAATTCAATGTTTCTGAGGCCTCATCGACGGTACGTTTATAAATAGGATTTGATTTGTATAAATCTTGTCCCATTTCTTTAAACTGACTGCCTTGGCCACTAAATAGATAACAAATATTCAAACTTAAACACTCCTATGATTTAATTAAAAATTAGTTGTTAGCGTCTACTTGTTTTGCAACGTAGTCAACTAATTGTTGAACAGTAGCGATATCGTTGTCTGTGTCGATTTCGATGTCGTATTCATCTTCTAGAGCATCGATGATTTCGAATAGGTCTAAACTGTCAAGGTCTAGTTCGTCCTTGAAGTTAGTTTCCATCTTAATGTCATCAGCCTTAACGTCTGATTGATCTACAACGATTTCTTTTACTTTATCAAAAATTGCATTCTTGTCTGCCATAATATAATTCACTCCATATAAAAAATAAAATTTAGTACCTTAAAATAATAGTTCCAGTGGTTAGGCCACCACCAAAACCTGATAGGGCGATAATATCTCCCCTAGTTATTAAACCATTTTCTACCATTTCTGACAACAAAATTGGTTCACTAGCAGCTGCTGTGTTTCCATAATGATTGATGTTAATCGGGAATTTATCAGCATTAACGCCTACTTTACGGGCCACGCTCTTGATGATACGCGCATTAGCTTGATGTAACACAAAGTACTTTATGTCACTTAAGTCAATGTTGGCATCTTCAGCTGCCTCTTTAATTGAGACCGGCACGTTCTTAGTAGCGAAGTTAAATACGCCGCGGCCATCCATGTGGAAGTAATGATCGGTATGATCCTTCGTTTCACCGAATTGTTCATCCCCAGTCATATGTCCAGCAAGTAAAGCCTCACCCTTGTCACCAAAGTTCTTTAAGTTGGTGGATAAAATCTCACCATCGCCTTGGTTGGAAACTAGCATTCCACCAGCACCATCACCGAATAATACGGCAGTGGTACGGTCTTGCCAGTTAATTAACTTACTTAATTGTTCTCCACCAATAACAATTCCCTTGGCATTGGGTTTGCTATTTAGTAAGGAAGCAAGTGTGTAAGTTCCAAACACAAAACCAGAACAAGCAGCGTTAATATCAAAAGCAATTGCATTCTTAGCACCAATGATGCCTTGAACTGCAGATGCAGTTGAAGGGGTTTGATAGTCGGATGACATCGTTCCCACGATGATAAAGTCAATATCATTCGCATCCACGTCTGCTTTTTCTAGTAATTGTGAAGCTACCTTAGCACATAAAGAAGTAGTAGTTTCGCTAACGGCGATTCGACGTTCCTTAATTCCGGTTCTTCTGCTGATCCATTCATCAGAAGTATCCATAATTTGCGCTAAATCATCATTAGTAACTATCTTTTCAGGAACAGCTTTAGCAGTTGCCATAATTGAAAAACTGCTCATGATATCTCCTCTATTCCGAATATATCTAGAAAATTTGATATTATCTGTATCAATACCATCATTAATTCTTAATTAAATCGGCATTTTTTTCAACTGATAATAATCCATTTGGCGGGCTATATACATGATAAACATTGATGTATAGGACATTGTGCCCCCTTTTGCCCCTTACTTTAAAAAAGTTACTCTTTTTCAAATTTGTAACGCATTATTTATACTTGGCTTCACCACGCTAAGTTACGACTATCTATTTAATAGTAATAAAAAATAAAAAAGCAGCTAAACATCCCCGCAGAATGCCTAGTTGCTTTTTTCATAATTTATTTAACTACCTTGTAGATTTCTTCCATAGGTTGACGTTTCTTAGGAGTAATATCTTGGTCACGGTAACCAAAGCCGGCCATTAATGATACTTCCCATTTTTCTGGGTCAAATAGGCCTTTAGAAGCTAAAGTATCGTTAACCTTTTTACGGTTAAATCCTTCAATAGGACAACTATCTAAGTCTAATTCAGCAGCAGCGGTCATCATGTTGGCTACAGCAATGTAAGTTTGCTTACTTGCCCAATCAAATAAGGTACGTTCACTGTTTAAATCAAAATCATTTTCTTGAAAATCAGTGAATTTCTTAGTAAATGCTGAATCAGGTGAGAAAGTATGATCTTGGACAGCTTCAGTAATGTGTTGTACTTGTTCAGAAGTAGCAGTGACGTTCTTTCTAGCTAATACTACTACGAAGTGGCTAGCACCATCTAAACTGTTTTGTGCTCCCCAAGCATCATTATAGATAGCCTTTTTAATGTCGTCATTTTCAATCAATAAGAATTTCCATGGTGAAAAACCAAAGGAACTTGGTGAAAGACGAGCTACTTCCATAATAGTGTTCCAATCTTTGTCAGAAATTTTCTTATTAGGATTGAATTTCTTAGTGGCGTAACGTCTGTGTGCGGTTTTAATAATTTCTTCATTCTTGTCCATATCCACAATCTCCTTTTTTGTTGATTACTTACGGTTTACAAGTAAACTAACATATACATTTGTTTAGTTTCAATTATATTGACTCCAAATCTTACCCATTATTTATGTTACAAATAGCCCCAAAAATTGACTAACCGCGTTTGGTTAACTATACTTATTCTAGTATTTAAATATTTTTATTGGAGACATTAAAATGGATGCACAAAAGCTTTATCAAACTTGGGTAAATCAACCCAATCTAAACGAATCAGTACAACATGATTTAGCCGCAATCGCTAATAACCAAGATGAAATTAACGATTCATTCGGAACTAACATGTCATTTGGTACTGCCGGTATGCGTGGCCTTTTAGGTGCCGGAATCAATCGCATGAACATATACACTGTTCGTCAAGCTACTGAAGGTCTTGCTTCATACATGGATACTTTAGATGATGAACAAAAGCGTCGTGGCGTGGCCATTAGTTTTGATTCTCGTTACCATTCTAAAGAATTTGCTTATGAAGCAGCTCGCGTATTAGGACAACATAACATCAAGTCATTCGTATTTGATGATATTCGCCCTACTCCCGAATTGTCATTTGCTATTCGTCATTTGCACACTTTCGCTGGTATTATGATTACTGCCAGTCACAACCCTATGCAATACAACGGATACAAGATTTACGGTGAAGACGGTGGACAAATGCCACCTCATGCTTCCGACATGATTACTGATTATGTTCGTAAAGCTGACGATGTTTTCGCTATTAAAGTTGCTGATGTAGCTGATTTACGTAAACAAAAATTACTAACTGTAATTGGTGAAGACGTAGATGCTGAATACTTAGACAACATTAAATCCGTAAACATCAATCATGAATTAATCCAAAAAGTAGGTAAGGATCTAAAATTCGTCTACACCCCACTTCACGGAACTGGTAAAGTTATCGGTCGTCGTGCCTTAAACAATGTTGGTTTTGCCAACTACTCATTAGTTAAGGAACAAGCTATTGCCGATCCAGAATTTCCAACTGTAGACTTTCCTAACCCAGAATTCCCAGAAGCATTTAACTATGCTATCAAACTAGGTAAACAAGAAAACGCTGATGTATTAATCGCCACTGACCCTGACGCTGACCGTCTAGGTGCCGCTGTTCGTCAACCTGATGGTAGTTACGAATTAATGACTGGAAACCAAATTGCTTCCGTCTTATTAGATTACATTCTAACTGCTAAGAAGAACGCCGGTGAATTACCAGCTGATGGTACAGTAGTTAAATCCATCGTTTCTACCGAATTAGCTACTAAGATTGCTAATAACTACGGTGTAGAAATGCAAAACGTTTTAACTGGTTTCAAATACATCGCTGAAAAGATCAAGAACTTTGAAGAAAACCATGACCACACTTTCCTATTTGGTTTTGAAGAAAGTTTCGGTTACTTAATTAAACCTTTCGTTCGTGATAAGGATGCTATTCAATCCACTGCTTTACTTGCTGAAGTAGCTGCTTACTACAAAGATAAGGGTCAAACCTTATACGATGGTCTACAAAGCATCTACAAGAAGTATGGTTACCACGAAGAAAAGACTATTTCTAAATACTTCAATGGCCTATCTGGTAAAGACAAGATGGCTGCTATGATGGATGAATTACGTAAGAATCCTATGAAGTCATTCAATGGTCAAGACGTAGTTACTCTAGAAGACTTCAGCACTTCCGAAAAGACTAGCGCTGATGGTTCTAAAGAAACTATCAACTTACCTAAGTCCAACGTATTGAAGTACTGGTTAGCTGATGGTACTTGGTTAGCTATTCGTCCTTCTGGTACTGAACCTAAGATTAAGTTCTACATCGGTACTGAAGACGATACCCAAGAAACTGTTAACCAACGCTTAGATAGTTACATCAAAGCCGTTAACGAACTAATTGAAAAACTAGTTTAATTTTATATACATCTCACACAAGAGTTAGTAATTATTATTACTAACTCTTTTTTAATGCTAAAATAGAAAGTACTTAATTTAAAAAAGGAGCATAGTCTGTATGTCAGATATGAATGCGGCCGATGAAAAACTGGCCCCTACTAAACAACTTACCGACGAACAAGCTCACTTAGTCGAAAAGATTAAAAAATTCGCTATTGATCACTTACATGATGATCAACATGCCGTCTTTACTATTTATGGTGATGCCGGAACTGGTAAGTCGGTTATTTTAAGTAAATTATTCTTTGATTTACAACAAATGGCCCATGATAAAGATAATCCCCTTTATCAAAGCAACAATTACTTTTTGGTAAATCATCCCGAAATCCTCAAAGTATATAAGAAAATGGCGGGGTCACAAGCCCACGTGTTAAAGAAGAACTTTAACCGTCCTACTTCTTTTATCAACCAATATGATAAAAATCCTAAACCCGTCGATATTACTATCATAGATGAAGCCCACCTATTACTTTCTCGCGGTGATCACTACAATAATTTCTACTATGATAATCAACTAGCCGAAATTATTAAACGTTCACAAATTACCGTCTTGGTATTTGACCACCGCCAAGTATTACGTACTAAGTCATTCTGGAACCTTGAACGATTACATAACATCATCGATTCCTACACTAACGGTGAATATCACCTAACTCATCAATTTAGAATGACCGCTAACGATGACTTAGTAAAATGGATTAATACTTTCACCGACGGTACTTTAACCGATATGCCGGCAGATGCTAAAGAAAACTATGATTTTCGTGTCTTCGATAATGCCGAAGAAATGCGTAAAGCTATCGTAGCTAAAAATAATAAATACGGTTTAAGCCGTATTGTTTCTACTTCCGGTTACCCATCTACTTTAGATGGTGGTAAGCATTATGTATTAGAACCTGATTTCAAAATGCCTTGGGATCAATATAATTACACCCAAACTCCTTGGGCAGAAATTCCTGAAACTATCGGCGAAGTCGGTTCCATGTTTACTTGCCAAGGATTCGATTTAAACTATGTGGGAGTTATCTTAGGCCCTCCTGTCTACCTAGATGGTGACCAAGTTAAAGTTAACTTAGATAAATTCACCGATGTAGAATCCTTGAAGAAACGTAAAGATATTACGGATCCTAAAGAATTTGCTAAAATCAAACAAGCGTTAGTATTAAATTCCGCCAACGTTTTAATGAAACGTGGAGTAAAAGGATTATACATTTTCGCACACAATGAAGAGTTAAGAAAACGTCTGTTAGACAATTACCGTCGACTATAATAAAAGGCCTCTAGATAGAGGTCTTTTTTCGTCGCTTTTAACATAAACTCTGCTATAATGACTTAAATTCGCAACTAGGAGGTCCTTATGAAATATTCACTAAATTGGGACTTAGATTCCATCTTTCCCGGTGGAATTCATGGCAAAGCCCTTACTAATAAAATCGATACTATTCAACATTCTATTCAAGTATTTCGCGACACCATTCATGACTATGATTGGCAAGATGATGCGCCTGAATATACCAATTTCATTGCTTTAGTAGAATTTATTCAAAAAATTAAAGCTGCTTTAGTGCAAGCCGGCATGTATGTAAATGGTAAATATTCCGACAATATTCATGACGATGAAATACCACCATTGATGGATAAAATCCAAGCTTTGGATATGCAGGCTTCTCAAGCTGAACAATTATTACAAAAGAAGCTAGTAGCACTCGATGATGATACTTTTGCTAAATTGATTGCTTTACCCGACTTACAAACTATCGCTTTTTCACTAAAAGAAAGTCGTGACTTCGGGAAACATCTATTAAGTGATGAACAAGAAGCGCTAATTAGTAAAATGCAATTAGACGGCTTAAGTGGTTGGTCTAGTCATTACAATACTCTAGTAGCTTCCGTTAAAGTTCCCTTCCATGATAAAGATGGCAACCCCATTACTTTATCTGCCGGACAAGCTGACAACGAAATTCTAGGTAATGACGATCCTAATTATCGTCGTGATTTAATGCCTGCCTGGGAAAAAGCTTGGGGTGAAAAACAAAACTTATTCGCCGATACTTTAAATCACTTATCTGGTAGTCGACTAACCGATTATCAAGTGCATCATATCGACGATGTGTTAACTTATCCATTAGCTTTAAACCGCATGTCTAAGCAAACTTTAGACACTATGTGGCAAGTCGTCGATGAAAATAAAAGCTTAATGATTAAGTATCTACAACGTAAAGCTAAACTAATGGGCAAAGATACCATTGGTTGGCAAGATGTAGAAGCGCCGTTGCATTTATCTAATACTAAACGCGACAAGATTACTTATGATCAATCTGCCGAATTTATTATGCAACAATTTAAGAAGTTCTCTCCTAAGATGGCGCAATTAGCTAAACGAGCTTTTGAAAATAGATGGATTGAAGCTGAAAACCGTCCTGGCAAAGAACCTGGTGGCTATATGCAAGACTTACCAGAAACCGGCGAAGCTAGAATCTTTCTAACTTTCACTGGTTCACCTAACGATGCTGCCACTATCGCGCATGAATTAGGCCACGCCTTTCATAGTAGTGTTATGACGGATTTACCTTATTTCCGTCAAGATTACGCTATGAACGTTGCCGAAACTGCTTCTACTTTAGGTGAGTTAATCGTTGCAGATGCTAACGTAAAAGAAGCTACTTCCGATGAAGAAAAAATCAGTTTATTAAACGATAAAATGGATAATCCTATTGCTATGTTTTTAAATATTCATGCTCGTTATCTATTCGAAACTCGTTATTATGAAAAACGTAAAAACGGTACTTTAACTGCTCGTCAAATCAACGAACTAATGTTGCAAGCGCAAAAAGATGCCTTCGATAATTCCTTAGACATCTACTCTCCACACTTCTGGGCTAGCAAGATGCATTTCTACTTTGATGACGTACCTTTCTACAACTTTCCATATACTTTCGGTTATTTATTTAGTTTAGGAATTTATGCGCAAGCACAAAAGACCGATAACTTCGAAGATAAATACATCGCGTTATTACGTGATACTGCAAATATGTCTACCGAAGACTTAGCTAAAAAACACTTAAATGTCGACTTAACGCAACCTGATTTCTGGGAAGCCGGCGTTAAATTAATTAAAAAAGATATCGATGAGTTCATGCGACTTACCGAAAAATATGTATAAAAAAATAGCGCACCTTTTCAGGTGCGTTATTTTTATTTAAGAATTAGTGAACCAATACAGCCTTACGACCTTCGTGGTTGTAAATTCTCATGAATTGTCTAGTTGAAACCCAGAATACAGGCAAGTTGTTAGCATGCTTGAAGGTACCTCTCCATGATGATGGATCGGCCATCTTGAAGTAACCATGCTTGTATCCAACAACTACTAGAGTATGACCAGTAGCTTTACGCATACGGTATCCAGTTGCGGCAATAACTGGGTTACCATGTCTAACTTCACGGATAATCTTCATCTTAGAAGCACCAGTGATGTTGTATACGTACTTTCTAAATTGACGACCAAATCTAGCTAAAGCACGAGGGTAAATAGTCCAATCTTGTTCGGTGTGGTTTACGGCATATGGATTACCCACAAATCCTTCGTTGTAGTCGTAACTAGAACGAGGCATTACTCGCAAGAATTCGTCTACCCCTTGGTTTAAACCAACGTTTTTAGCTGATAAAGCCATCTTCAAAGCAGTAGCTTCACATCCATTAGGGGCATTGAATGGGAAATGTTGACTAGTGTATGTAAATGGAATTTCGTATACTCTAGTTTTTCTTAGATAAATAGCATTTACCCAACCTCTAATTTGTCCACGATAACTGATTTGGTAGTAAGTACGCTTTACAGAATGTTTAGTTTTGCGTGAGCGTGCTACTCTAATCACTTGAACCAATTGGCCTTTTAGTTGAGGCTTACCTAAGTATTTTGCACTAGGATTGTAAGCTTTGGAGAATAAACGCATGTTGTTTGATCTAATAACACGTGCGTTGTATTTTCTAGCTGATCTAATGCGGTAGCTAGCATGTGCGATATGCTTAGCTGGCTTAGGAGCTGGAGCTGGGGCTGGCTTTGGTTGTGGTTGTGGAGTTGGTTGTTGATTTTGTTGATCAGACTTGTTGTCTGATTGTTGTTGTTGTTGGTTTTGGCTATTGTTGTTTTGGTTGTTATTGTTGCTGCTATTTTGATTATTAGCTGAATTGCTGGTTTGACCTTGTTGGCTGTTATTTTGACCAGAAGATTGTTGAGCAGGTTGTTCAGTTTTTTGATTGTCTTGGTTGGTTGTTTCCGCGTTAGCAGGTTGTCCACCAAGTGCAACAGCAGTAGCACCAAAAAGCATTACCAATCCCAAAGATGATAACATCTTTTTCATGTTTGTTCACTCCATCCATATTTATTAAATGCCGTACTTATAATATAGTACAAACTGCACAAAAATAGTATTAAAAAAGCTTCTTGTAAATGAATTTTAATCTTATAGTAATATTTTTGATATTTATGTTAAAAAAGACACCACGTTAATAAACATGGTGTCTTTTTTTATTAATATAATTCGTTTACTTGTCTTTGAATATCTTCATGTTTTAAGAAGTCATCGTAACTAGTATCGGCACGTTGTACCATCCCTTTGTCAGATACTTCAATAATGTGATCTGCAATAGTTTGTACAAATTCACGGTCATGAGAAGTAAAGACAATGGAACCGTCGAATGGAATTAAGCTGTCGTTTAAGGCGGTAATGGATTCCATATCTAAGTGGTTAGTAGGGTCATCTAGTAATAAGACGTTACCCTTTTGTAGCATCATCTTAGATAACATGCAACGAACCTTTTCTCCCCCGGATAACACTTTAATTTGTTTTTGAATGTTATCACCAGAGAATAGCATTCTACCTAAGAAACTACGTAGGAATGGGTCATCACTTTCTTCTTTAGAAGCGAATTGTCTTAACCAATCAATGATAGTTAATGAATCATCTTCGAAATCAGAATTGATGTTTCTTGGCATGTAACTACGACGAGTAGTTTGTCCCCAAACTACTTCCCCAGTGTCAGGTTCTAACTTACCAGCTAGAATTTGCATTAAGGTAGTAGTTGCCACGTCATTTCTACTTAAGATAGCAGTCTTTTCACCTGGTCTTAGTGTGAAAGTAATGTTATCTAAAATCTTCTTGCCATCAATGGACTTAGAAACGTTCTTTACAGATAATAAGTCATTACCTAAATCACGTTCTTTTTCGAACTTGATGAATGGGTATTTACGAGATGATGGTTGAATATCATCTAGAGTGATTTTTTCTAGTTGTTTCTTTCTAGAAGTAGCTTGCTTGGACTTAGAAGCATTGGCAGAGAAACGCGCAATGAATTCTTTTAGTTCTTTGATTTGGTCTTCTTTCTTAGCATTAGCGTCTTGGCGCATCTTAGTAGCTAATTGACTGGATTTCAACCAAAAGTCGTAGTTACCTACGTATAGTTGAATCTTGTTGAAGTCCACATCACACATCATAGTACATACTTGGTTTAAGAAGTATCTATCATGAGATACCACAATGGCAATGTTTTCGTAGTCAGCTAGGAAGTCTTGTAACCATTCGATAGTATGATTATCCAAACCATTGGTAGGTTCGTCTAATAGTAAAATGTCTGGGTTACCAAATAAAGCTTGGGCTAGTAAAACCTTAACTTTTTGACCTTCAGTTAGTTCACTCATTTTTTCGTAATGTAAATCTTCTGAAATACCAACACTTTGTAGTAGTTGAGAAGCATCGGCTTCGGCATTCCAACCATCCATTTCAGCAAATTCACTTTCTAATTCGGCAGCTCTAACGCCATCTTCGTCAGAAAAGTCTGCTTTAGCGTATAAAGCATCTTTTTCTTTCATAATCTTGTATAGTTTTTCGTGACCTTGAATAACCGTATCTAATACTTCGTAATCTTCGAAGCCATAGTGATCTTGGTTTAAACTAGAGATTCGTTCGTTCTTACCGATTGAGATACTACCGCTAGTGGGTTCTAACTTACCTTCTAATAGTTTTAGAAAAGTAGATTTACCTGCACCGTTGGCCCCAATAACTCCATAACAGTTACCGGGAGTGAATTTAAGATTGACACCTTCGTATAATTTTTTACCGGAAAAATGTAATCCCATATTACTTACAGTTATCATTTCATACCTCCATCTAATCAATAGGTTGAAAAAGCGCCCTTGTTTCATATTCGAATCAAGGGCGTTTTAATTTTATTGATTCATCTTTATAACTCAGATAACCATATCATATGCACGAAATGTATACAAGTTAATTTTCAAATGCATCCACGATGTCATGGTCACCAGCAGTAATTTCGTAAACCTTATTAATGCTGTCATCATGGTCTAAAACGTTCATTACGAAGTTAGCCACGTCAGCTCTAGGAATACTCATATCACTACCACGTTTTTCTACTACATCTACCTTGGAAGTTTCGGCATCGTTAGTTAATGCTGATGGACGAACGATAGTGAAATCTAAATCACTGTGACGTAAATGTTCATCGGCATAATGCTTAGCAATGTAGTAACCATGTAAACCAGATTCTGGCCAGAATTTACGGTCATCAGCTCCCATAGCACTTACCATTACATAACGTTTAACGCCTGCTATCTTAGCAGCTTCCATACTCTTAATAGCACCATCTAGATCAATGATTAGAGTTTGGTCATCACCAGTAGCACCACCAGAACCAGCAGAAAATACTACTTCGTCAATAGCACGTTGACGATATACTTCTGCCATTTCTTCAGGTAAAGCAGTTAGATCAAATAATACAGGATTTACATTTTTCATGTCTGCATATTCATCAAATTGTTTTTCACTACGAACCCCGGCGAAAACTTGGTGATTGTCTTGGCCTAATTTTTCTACTAATTGTACCCCTACATGTCCGTGGGCACCGATTACTAATGTATTCTTCATTTCACTCGACTCCTTTTACTTATTATTTGTCAGTATTCTATCAATTAATCGATACTTTACCAAATCATCTGCTTAAATAAAAAAACGACTGCCGCTGAACAGTCGTTTTTTCTACCATATACCATATTGTTTTTGTTTAATTAAGCTAAAATATTGTTTTTTTGTTATCTATAAATTAATTCTTAAATATTATTTACGTTTGTCTACCACTGGTACGTTTCCATCAATCATACCTGAGTCACCAGATAGAATTAATGAATTGTACTTAACATCTAGTTTTAAGTTTTGATCTAAGTATGATTCACTGTAATCTTTGTAGTAAACCTTACCTAAATCAGAATCCATACTAGCATTGAAGTCTTTGTCTTCCAAATCAGGGTCAACTGCAATCAAATCAAAAGATGTATCAATAGCGCAGGAACCTGCGTCGGAAAAGTTTCCAACACCGTCATCTAAACTCAAGAAGAACTTAGCGTTGCCTTGAACTTTGTTTTGAATCTTTTCTTTTGCTGCATCTGTAATAGTTAGTTTCATAAATATGAACCCCCTTAATTTATATTACATTAACTATAATAAAGGATTTTAATCTTGTGTCAATAGTTTGTGTACGATATATTTTATTAGTGCTAACAAAAAGTAAGAGAAAACGTTGTTATATAAGCGTTTCCTCTTACTAAAATTTTTTTATTAAATTTTTATTGTTGATACCATGCATAGACTTTTTTAGCATCTGCAGCATTCACATATCTAACTTCGGTTCGTAATGCAGATGATCCACTACGAACAGTTACCACTAAATGAGCTAAACGTTTTTTAGGCATCCACATGGATTGTCTAAATTCCATCGATTGTATGTGATGCCAATCTACATAGTTGGTACGACGATAGAATAAACGACTAGTGTGTGTAACTAAATAGTCTTCTTTGCTATTACCTGTTAAACCTACTCCGGTATTTAAATATTTGTAGTAGGTATCCAATAACATAAATATTGCTACTAGTATGCCTACTACCAACGCAGCCTGCCAGCTGTAGAAGGCTAAACTAACAACTGGAATTAATAGCCAACCAGCGTTACGGAAAAATAACCACCAAGCGTACTTTCTAGGTACAGATCGACTAGGCTTTTGTTGGGGTAACCAAGGTAAAAATTCTTTTAAAGTTGCCCACAATTTAGCATTTTCTACTACCGGCAAAATTACGGGTTGTTGTTGTGAAGCTTTTTCGTTTTCATCGGAAACCATCACAATTTTTACCGTTACTAAATGACACCAATTACGCAAAATGTTTTGTTCTAAGGCCACACTTTGAATACGATTGGTAGCAATCTTTATACGACTAGTTTGAATAATTCCGCGACTAAAGATTAAGTATCCGTCCTGACGAACTAACGTAAATCCATAGTATTGAAACCATATACTAATAAACGAAATTAGAAAACTTAATAATAGTGCCAAAATACCACTAATGATAATGCCTGCTACACTCCACGCTTGAATAGTAGCAATTACCCCGTCTTCTATTTTCTGCAAATATACGTTCAATGAACTGTCATAAAAACGACCCACAATCAATAAGAAGAAAAAGAATCTAAAACTAGTCATCCCAAACCAACGCATGTCATGCTCATCGATACTATATTTAGCATCCACTTGGGCATCTTCTGCTGATGTTTCATCATCACCTACTACATCGGTAGTGTCTTCATCTTCAATCCCACCATGTAAAGCTTGATGATGCTTTTGCTCTAGGATTTGTCCCATTTCTTCACTAACTACGGAAAATTTCAGTTTAGATTCTGATCCATCATGTCCCGCATTTTCAATGACTAATTCTTCTAAGTTAAAGGGTTTTAAAAAGAACCATTGGCTATGATGAATACTTTGAATTCGTTCATAAGGAATATGGATTTGCTTTTTAAAAATTATTCCCTTTTTAATCACAATTTGATTATCTAAAATCGAATATTTAAAGTTCCAGTAATAAACCAGAATGTAAACTAGTAAAGCACCTACTGCTGCCGAATTCCAGAACCAGCCAAAAGATTCTTTAAATTGCACCAATACCAACCAAATAATCGGTACGATTATCGATCTAATATAGAAAATAATAGCCAACGGATGTAAGTGTTTATCTTGCATTGCGGGCCTCCATAGCAAGTTGCATTACTTGCTTTCTGATTTGGTCAGCTTCTTTATATGTAACTGCATCAATAGAATGACTGTCACCAGCAGTGTCTACCGATACTTTGTATAACTTAAAGGCAGTTAATATCGGGCCTTGGTTTAAATTAACGTTTTGTACACGTGCAATAGGAATCGTGTATTGGCTACGAAAAATAAAGCCCTTTTTAATTCCTACATGATCAGTGGCGATTTCATATTGATGAAAGGCATAACGATAGGGAATTAATATCATTTTGGCTAAGAAAATAACTAAAAATAAACCGGCAAGTCCAGCTAGCCAGCCTTCATACCAGTCGTAAATGTTTCCCGCAATATATAACCCTACCAATATGATAATTTCTACTAGTAATACTAACCAAGCAGTAATGCACCATACTTTTTTAACGGTTTTGGGTAATTTCTTCATATAAAACTCCTTAATAGTTACTTTGTTCTAGTTGGATTAAATAATAATTTAAATCCGCCACTTTACGGTAACTAGCGGCATAATCAATTCCCACAATACGATGAGTAGGAATCCAAATAATTAATGGATTAGTTAAAATAGCTTTTTTCACTTGTTTAGTATCTAATTCATGTTGCTTACAAAAATCTATTAAATTAGTAGTCGTACCGTAAGGAATTTGTTGAATTAATTGATAAATGCGTTGTGTATCTGCATCTTCATCAATATCTACTGGTAAATCAAAAGTAGTTCTTTTACCGGATAGATATTGAGCTAATTCTTTACGGTAGGGTTTTGTAGTAGTGTCCCCTAATTTAAATTCCGCATCCAGCTTAGGATAAAAATTATAAATATTGGAAATGCCCGTGTTGGGATTATTAATAAAATTAATTCCTGCAGGGGTAACGGTGAAATAAAATTTCACTTTATGAAACTTTACTTCATCCCAAAATATTTTTTTCATTAAATAACATTCCTAACTTCTAATCTATCTAATATCTTACCATACACGACGGTAAATTTTATCATGAAAAAAGCCCAGCCGAAGCTGGACTTAGTCAATTTCATATTAAACTCTGGCGTAACCTACTACATGCCACCAAGGAGCATGAATAGCTTCAGTTACTACCCCACGGTTTTGCGCATCAATCATACGGTTCTTACCAATGATGATACCTACGTGGTAAATGCTATACTTACTGCCTCCGAAGAAAACTAGATCGCCACGTCTAGCGTGTCTTGCTCTAATCTTTCTACCGTGGCGGTATTGCATTTGAGCGGTTCTAGCTAAGCGTTTATGTGCACCATGACGGTAAACATATTTAACGAAACCAGAACAATCAAAACGGTTGGGACCAGCTGCACCATATACATATGGTCTACCAAGCTTTCTTCTAGCAACGCGGTAAATTCTGCTGAAACGACTACGAGTACGTGTCTTAGCGCTAGCAGTGTGTTGATTGGATTGCACAAAAGCGAATAAAGTAAATAGGGTTAACATTGCCATCGCCATTAAAACGACACTTCGTTTGCTCATAGTTTTCATAAAATTTAGCCATCCCTTTTCCATTTAGAATATGTAATTGTCTTAATTACTTAACAATGCATATTATAGGGAATGATTATTACACAGCAGACACAACAATGTTGCAATTCGATTAAAGATTATTACTGAGATGTTACAGAATGTGGCGTTCGTATCTAATTAGTCCTATAATAATCAATGTAAAATATATAGAATACAGGTGATTTTATGGATTTATATTCATATAATTATTTAACTCACCCTAATACTTTGGTTACATATCTATTAGTGGCTTTAGCCGTTGTGGTGGGAATAATGATTATCTTTAATGGTTTTAAATACATGCGCGATCGTACTAACTTAAAGTACCGAGACTTATTTATCACCATGATTTTGGTGGCCATTCTTTCAATTAGTATTGGATTCAGCAATATTATGCAACAAAAGAATTCGTCATCACAAAATTCACAAACTACGCAAATGGTTAAAGATATTAGTAGAAACAAACACGTATCTACTTCACAAATTTACGTAAGTTCCACTCAATTAACCAATGGTATGACTGTGAAGGTAGGACGTAATTATTATCAAGCTGACTTTAATACCAGCTACAATAGTTATCGTCTACAACCTATTCGCTTAATTCCTAGTGAAGTTACTTACCATGACCGCACTGAATTAAACATTGGTAATTTGAATTCCGAATACTTAGAAATCTTATTTAAATTCTTAATCGGATTCGTGGTATTAGTAGTACAAATCAACTTATCTGGTAAAGGTAACTTGGCTCCTTCTAATGCGGTCGATCAAATTCAAAACTACGTACTTGGGGGTATTATTGGTGGTATGATTTACAATCAAGCCATTACTACTCTTCAATTCTTCATCGTCTTGTTAATTTGGTCATTGATTATTTTTGTCAGCCGTATTTTAAGTCGTCAGTTCCCTATCTTTAGGCGCTTGTTGGCCGGTGAACCACAAAACATTATTAATAACGGAATTATTAATGTAGACACCGCCCTAAAGAACGGAATGTCAGCTTCCGATTTATCCTTTAAGTTACGTACTAAAGGTATTAGTAACTTCCAAGATGTTAAATCTGCGGTACTAGAACAAAATGGACAACTTACTGTTACCACATTCGGTGACGAATCATTAAGTTACCCTATTATTACCGATGGTGCCATTAACGAAGACGTACTAGAACGTATGGGTCATGACCATGATTGGGTAGAAAACTTAGCTAAGGATGCCCACAAAGAAATTTCTCAAATTTTCTTAGGACAATATGTAGATGATCATTTGGTAATCATTGCTTACCCAAGTCATGCTACTCGTCCTTGGTATTATGAATTAGCTCAACAAGTACAAAACTTCGGACATAATCATCACCTTACTCCCGAAGGTATTCGTAATGCTAAAGCTTTACAACAAATGAAAGAATTAGCACAAAAACGTCACATGGGTAAGAAGTCATCCTCAGTAGATAAAGATCCTGACAGCACTTCTACTAGTGAAGATAAACCTAGAGCACCTAAGCGTGATAATAATAACCGTGGCATTAGAAAATAATGCATAAAAAAAGACTGGATGAAAATCCAGTCTTTTTATTTATCTTTAATTATTGATTATTTGAACATCTTGAAACGATCTTTGTCGTCCATGTAGTCCTTAGCTTGTGCAGGAGCTTCGATAGAACCAAATACCATTTCAGCACGTAGCTTCCAGTTAGCTGGAATATCGAATTCTTTAGCAACATCAGCATCAATTAGTGGATTGTAGTGTTGTACGTTAGCACCAATACCGTTTTCAGCTAAACCAGTCCATACAGCGTATTGAGCGTTACCTTGTGCTTGTTCTGACCAGTCGTAGAAGTTGTCAGCGTATGCTGGGAAGTTCTTTTCTAGGCCGTGAACTACATCCATATCAGTGAAGTATAGAATAGTAGCAAAACCGTTCTTAAAGCCGTTAATCTTTTCAGTAGTTGCCTTAACAGCATCATCTGACTTCAAGTGTGGCTTTAAGTTATCTAAAACCATGTCCCAGATCTTGTCTTGGTAGTCGTTAAATAGAACTACGGCACGAGTGGATTGGCTGTTGAAAGCTGAAGGAGCTTCCTTAATAGTGTTTTCGATAAATTCAGTTAATTCTTCTGGAGTTTGGTTAACGTTTCTACCTAAAGCGTAGATAGAACGACGTTGTTTTTGTAAATCTAATAGTTGAGTCTTCATGTAAATCTTCCCCTTTTCGTAAGTGATTAATTACATTATAACACTTACTTTTTGTAAGTAAAGAGATTTTATAAAAAAAGATTTCTTTAGCCAAAACAAATACTAAATGTTATTATTTACTTATAAAATATAATATTTGTTGGATGAGGTAAATTAATATGTTTTACTACGTATTTTTAGCGCTTGCTATCGTGGGCGAATTAATCGGCACTAACCTATTAAAAATGTCATTAGGTTTCACCAAATTGTTACCTACTATTGGTTCGTTGGTTTCTTTTGCCCTTTGCTTTTACTTTTTGTCGCTAGCCATGGTTAAAATTCCTTTAAACATTGCCTATGCAAACTGGAGTGCCATCGGTATTTTAGCTACTACTGCAATAGCAACCCTAATCTATAAAGAACAACTTAACATTATCAGTATGCTAGGAGTGATCTTAATCGTGGCAGGAGTTATTCTACTTAACTTATTTAGTGCCAAATAAAAACGCCAAGTTAGCCATTTATAACTAACTTAGCGTTTATTTTTTATCTTATACATATAAATAAATAGAAATGTACATTAGAATCGTACCTAGCAACACAAAGACGTGCCAGATTACATGACCGAAAGGAATACGTTTGAAACTATAAATTACCGCTCCCACGGTAAAGGCAATTCCACCAAATAATAATAGTAGAAAACCATGAATACCTAAGTAGTAATACAAACGAACGATTCCTAAAAGACACATCCAACCCATCACTACATAAATAACCGTAGATAAAGTTTTTAACTTACCTAGCCAAATGGATTTGTAAACAATGCCTAGAACTGTCATTATCCAAATAACTGTGAGGATAATACCGCCTAGCCAGCCTTTAATAGCCACTAGACAATAAGGAGTGTAAGTTCCGGCAATTAATAAATAGATTGCTGAATGATCGAAAATTTGAAATAGTTTTTCTACTCTCGTGAAATATAAACTATGAAACATAGTAGATGCTAAATAAAATACGACTAATGTAACTGAATAAATTACAAAAGAAGTAATACGGACGCCACCACCGGCGTGTACTCCATGCACGATTAAAGCAATGGCACCGATGATTGCTAATAAAGCACCAATTCCGTGAGTAATCGCACTGAAAATTTCGTTTAATAAATAGTAGGTTTTATCTTTAATCCAGTTAAACTTTTGTTTTACTTGTTGCGTAGTCTTTTCTGTAATCTTCGAATTCATGTAATCATTCCTCGATATCATTTTATATCATTGTACAACTACATCACCTAGTTTTCAATACTAGATTAAAAAGGGTATAAAAAAAGACCTGTCTACAGGTCTTTTTATTTTAGTACCAGTGATGAGTACTCCAGAATGCCTTAGCATTTACCCATGAACCGTAACGACTGTGAACGTATCGGTTAGCAACACGTTCTTGGTTCTTGTGTGAGTAATTACCACCATAGTAGCTAATTAATAATTGGTATTTACCGAAACATGATCCATTTCTAGCAGAGTATGAACCACCAGATTCTCTGGCAGCAATCCAAGCTTTAGCTCTTCTTGCAGCAGAACTTCTGTGGGCTCTTCTTACATGACGAACTACACGAACACGTTTAACACGCTTCTTAGCATGCTTTCTTACTTTTCTAGCTTTTCTTACATGTTTTTTAGCTCTTTTAGCTTTTCTTACTTTTCTTGATTTCTTGTGTTTGATTTGCACATTTTGGGTAGCAACGTTAGCTGCAGCATGTGCTTCATTTTGAGTTTGTGGTATTAAAAACAATGTCGCAATGAATAATGAGAACATAACAAATAATGTCATCATTTTTTTATTCGAATGCATAGATGTTTTTCCCTCCTTAAATATTACAGGTAATAATGTAACGTACGTTCATTACTAACATGTTATGCAATTGTTACAGTACTGTTACAATTTATTTCAGGCGTGAAACATTAGTGGAATGTTTCCTAATGCCGCGGGGTTGCCACCACTTCAAATTTTAAGATTAAATAGTTGACTTTTTAAACTAAAATATATATAGTTTGTTACATAAGTAATTAACTAATTTAGAAGGAGATAAGTTTATGACTACACTAGAAATCAAAAACTTAAACAAGTTTTTTGGTCACAAACAAGCTTTATACGACGTGTCTTTTGACATGCAACCAGGTACTATCCTAGGTCTTATCGGTCCTAATGGTGCTGGTAAATCAACTATTATGAAAAGTATTGTTGGACTAACTAACTACAACTCAGGTTCCATTACTATTGATGGAAAGCCTTTATCTAAGAACCACCGTAAGGGACTACAAAATGTAGGTTCTATGATTGAATCACCTGCTCCATACCCTAACTTAACTGGTCGCCAAAACCTTAAGTTATTTAATGATGGTTCTACTACTAACGAAGAAATGCAACAAATAATGGAAGAAACTCAAATTATTGACTTCGCAGATCGTAAAGCTAAGAAGTATTCATTAGGTATGAAGCAACGTTTAGGAGTAGCTATCGCCTTATTAAACCATCCTAAGTTATTAATCTTAGATGAACCTATGAATGGTTTAGATCCACAATCTACTCATGACCTACGTGAATTATTAGTTAACTTATCTAAACGTGGTATCAGTATTTTAATTTCTAGTCACTTATTAGATGAACTAGCAAGAATTGCTGATTACTATGTAGTTATTAACCACGGTAAGGTTATTAAGAAAGCTGATTCACAATCATTCTTATCTGAAGGTCCTAAGACTGTTAGATTCGAAACTGACGATTTAGATAAAGCTTACGATGCTTTAGTTACTGCTGGTTTCGAAGTTACTAAGAATGATAAAAACGTTGAAATTGCAGATACTAACGAATCCATGAACGCTGCATTAGCTGCACTAAGCAATGCCGGACTAGAAATTCTAAACGTATCTAGAAACCAAGTAGATTTAGAAGAATCACTATTAAATCTACTAACTGACGACAACCAAAAGGAGGCTAAATAATGCTTACTTTATTAAGACAAGAATTATATAAACAAATCCATGGCTGGTTCTACATTGGCTGGGGAATTGTGATTCTAGCATTATCACTTATGACTGGTTTCTTCTACACTAACAGTCATCAACTATCTGTTATTAACAACAGTAGTCGTATCTTTGGTAATGCCATGATCGGTGTTTTAGTGGCTATGATTGTTTTTGCAAGTACAGTAATTAACTCAGACTTCTCTAACAACACCGTTAAATACCTATTTGCTCGCCAATTCTCACGCTTACAAATTTTCATTTCTAAAATTATTACTACTATATTAATGTACGTTTACTTGGTCATCGTTGCCTTTATAGGTTCTGGAATTTCCAACATCCTATTCAACCAAAATCGTACATTCTTATTCAACGATATGTTCGTTCAATTGGCTGCTCGTTCTTTCTACTTAGTATTAATGATTCCTCTAGTTATTCTAATCAGTAACATCTTTAGAAATAATGGAGTAGCTATTGCTATCGGTATCGTATTTTACTTCGTAAGTAACTTAATTAATGCTATCATTTCCATCTTTATGGATAAGTTACCTATCGTTAAGTTCAACCCATTGAACTTCTTAAACGTATACAACGAATTCATATACCCTAAATTAATTTCTCAAGTTACTCAATTGTCACTAACACAAATTGAAATTGGTGCAGTTGTTTGGGGAATCGTATTCCTAGTTATTTCATACTTGGTATACAATCACCGTAACGTTTAATGGTATTACTTAGGCGCGGCTTGCTTATTTTTAAGCCGCGCTTTTTGTATTGACTACTATTCTAAAAGTGATAAACTCATCATATGATTATATAGATTTGGAGGCCAATACATTGGTTGATTTATTGAAACAAGAGATGAATAAGAAGAACCGTATTATTTTCGGTTGTATGGCCCTTTTCCTATTCATTGTTACCATCTTAATGGCCATTATCGGAAAAGATACTAAAACCTTAGATGGGTTGAAGTTAATGAATTCCTTCGGTGGAGTTACTACTCTAATTGAAACTTTAATTACTATTATTGTGGCTACTCGTTTTGCGGGTGTCGATAGTAACAAACAAGTTAGAGAAAACATTGCTAACCACCACAGTAAAAGAAGTATTTTCTTTGCAAAATTAATTGCTAGTATCATTGCTTACCTACTATTATTAGTGGTAGCTGTGATTGCTATTTTAATTATGAAATACCTAATCTTTACTGACATGCCACTTGCTGGTCGTCTATCACTAGAATTGCAATGGGCAGTATTAGGTAACATGGCTTACACTTTAATTTTTGAAACTTTCGTCATGTTAGTTATTGGTTTCTGTAAGACTTGGTACAGTGCGATTGCTTTCGGAATTGCATGTACTTACATTACTGAAATCATTGCGGGTATCTTTATGATCTTTATTTACGTACACCGTGAATTAATCTATAACCCATTTAACTTCTTCTTCGTGGAAAAACAAATCCAAGATGGTATGAAGCATATGATGACTAGATTGACTATGAATCAAATCGTTGCCGGATCTATTCTTTATGCTCTTATCTTCTTCGTATTAGCTTACATCATATTCGTATATGTAAGACACTTCCCTACCGATGAAGAATTGGTTGCTAAGCGCGAGGCTAAAAAGCAAAAGAAACAAAAAATTCAAAACGCATAATTAATTAAAAAATGCATAAAAATAAGCACTGTGATAAAATTCGCAGTGCTTATTTTGTTGACCTATTTCATTCTAGTGATATTATTTAATATTGTATACAATATAATCATTCACAATTTAAAAATCGTAACCACCGAACTGAAGAAAGGAGTTTGTATATATGACTAGAAAAATCGTATTAGACAATCAAATTTGTTTTCAAATTTCTCGTGCTCACCAATTATTCAATAAATTCTATCAAGAACCTTTAAGCAAATTTAACTTAACTTATGTACAATACGTTACTTTACTATCCCTATGGGAAAAAGATGGGGTTACTGTTAACTACCTAAGCCAAAAATTAGGTCTATCTAACGGTACTTTAACTCCACTATTGAAACGCCTAGAAAAAGCTGGTTGGATTACCAGAACTCGTGATAAAGCCGATGAACGTCGTGTTTTAATTCACTTAACTGAACTAGGTAAACAAAAGAAAGAACCTATTTTAAATGCTGTTCAAGGTTGCTTGAACCGTCTAGACTACAGTGATCAACAATTCGATGAAGTAATGGATACTATCGAAGATCTACAAGACCGTCTAGAAAAATCCGAGAAAAAAGATTGTGAAAAATAATTAATTTGTTATCAATTTGTTGACAGGTGTCAACTGATAGTATACAATACTTAATATTGAGAAAAGACATGTTGGTTAATTCAACTATTCAGGGAGAGTTAGCATTAACTGGAAGCTAACTTATAGCCAATTAATCAATACCACTTTTCGAACTATCAAGAATCGATAATATATTAATGACTATGAGGGTATTGTGTATATTTGCGCAATACTGAATATGGGTGGAACCACGTTATAAACGTCCCTAGCACTAGTTGCTAGAGGCGTTTTTTATTTTCACTTCCTCAAATTTATAAAAGAAGGTGGATATTTTGTCGAACAAAGATAATGATCAATTAGAAAGAAAGCTTAGCGCTCGTCATATGAAAATGATTGCGTTAGGTGGAACTATCGGTGTCGGTTTATTCATGGGGGCTAAATCAACCATTGGCTGGACCGGACCTTCCGTATTATTAGACTACGCTATCGCCGGTCTATTCTTATACTTAATTATGCGTGCCCTAGGAGAAATGTTATATGTACATCCAGTTACTGGATCTTTCTCCCAATTTGCTTCTGAATACTTACACCCCGTTTTCGGTTACTTAACTGCTTGGAGTAATGTTTTCCAATACATCGTGGTAGGAATTTCTGAAGTTATTGCTATCGGTACTTATATGCAATTCTGGTGGCCACATCTACCTACTTGGTTACCTGGTGTTATCGCCATTGTTTTCTTATGTATTGCTAACTTAGTATCCGTTAGTGCATTCGGTGAATTAGAATACTGGTTCGCCCTAATCAAGGTAGTTACTATCATCGCTATGATTTTAGTCGGCTTAGTCGTAATTATTTTAGGTATTAACGGCATTGGACCTACTGGTATTTCTAATATCTGGCACTTTGGTTTCTTTGCCCACGGAGTTAAAGGATTCTTCTTTGCCCTATCTATCGTAATTGCTTCTTATCAAGGAATTGAATTAATCGGAGTTACTGCCGGTGAAGCCGAAAATCCTAAGGAAACTTTAGTTAAAGCTATTCAAGATACTATCGGTCGTATTTTAATCTTTTACATCGGTGCTATTTTTGTTATCTTGAGTATCTATCCTTGGAATAACATCAGCCAAATCGGTTCACCTTTCGTAGAAACTTTCTCTCAAGTAGGTATCACTGCCGCAGCTTCTATCATTAACTTCGTGGTAGTCACTGCTGCTCTATCTGGATCTAACTCCGGTATCTACAGTGCTAGTCGTATGGAATTTCTACTTTCTGAAGAAGGTCAACTACCTAAGTTATTTAAGAAATTAAACCGTCATGGAGTTCCTTATGTATCCGTAATTAGTATCTCTGCAGGGATTTTATTAGGTCTAGCATTAAACGTACTACTACCTTTATTCTTCCCTTCAGCTAACCAAATTTTCGTTTATGTATACAGTTCATCCGTGCTACCTGGTATGGTGCCATGGTTTATTATCTTAGTATCACAACTTAAGTTTAGAAAAAAACACCCTGAAGAGTTAGTGAACCATCCATTCAAGATGCCACTATCTCCTTATACTAACTATGTAACTTTATTCTTCTTAATGGTTACTTTAGTATTTATGTTTATTAACAGTTCTACTCGTATTCCATTGATTATCGGAATCGTCTTTCTAGCTGTTATGACTATTTTATACTTCGTTAAATTTAACCCAAAGAAAAATAATTAATGCGTGATTTAATTTTGCACTTAGTATATTGCTTGACATGAAGTGTAAACTATAATAACATTTTTTAAATAATCAACATTAGAATTATGTAAAGAAAAACCGTCTTACTGGGGAACCATTTAATAGCTTGTCAGCAAGATTCTCGTTTTCATGTATGAGTTAAGAGATATGTTGTATAAATTATTAAAATAAAAAATTTTAGTTATTTCCGCAAATCCCTAGTACAATAGAAATTGAGTACTAGGTTTTTTATTACATAATTATTTATAGGATGGTGAAAAAATTATGGCAGAAAAGAAACAAGAAAAACAATTGGAGCGTAAGTTAAGCTCCCGCCAAATGCAAATGATCGCATTGGGTGGAACCATCGGAGTAGGTTTATTCATGGGTGCTAAGTCCACTATTGCCTGGACAGGTCCTTCCGTATTATTAGCATACGGAATTGCCGGTATCTTCTTGTACCTAATCATGCGTGCGCTAGGTGAAATGTTATACGATAATCCGATTAGTGGATCATTCTCACAATTCGCCGCAGAATACATGCACCCCGTTTTTGGTTATTTGACTGCTTGGTCAAACATTTTCCAATGGGTAGTCGTAGGGATTTCCGAAATGATTGCTATTGGAACTTATATGCAATTTTGGTGGCCTTCCATTCCATCATGGGTACCCGGAATTATCGCAATCGTCTTCTTATGTATTGCTAACTTAATTTCCGTAAGTACCTTTGGTGAATTGGAATACTGGTTCGCCCTTATCAAAGTGGTAACTATTATTGCTATGATTGCCGTAGGTTTAGTTATTATTGTTCTAGGATTTAACGGCGTGGGTCCTACCGGAATTTCTCAATTATGGTCACACGGTTTCTTTACCGGTGGTATTAAAGGATTCTTCTTCGCATTATCTATCGTGTTCGCTTCTTATCAAGGAATCGAATTAATCGGTGTTACTGCAGGTGAAGCTGAAAATCCTAAACAAACTTTAGTCAAGGCTATTCAAGATACCATTGGTCGTATCTTAATCTTCTACATTGGTTCAATCTTTGTTATGTTATCCATTTACCCATGGGACAAGATTGCTAACATCGGTTCACCTTTCGTAGAAACCTTCTCTCAAGTAGGTATTACTGCTGCAGCTTCTATCATTAACTTTGTGGTACTAACTGCTGCTTTATCTGGTTCTAACTCAGCTATTTACAGTTCCAGTCGTATGTCATACCTATTAGCTCAACAAGGCCAACTACCTGATCGTTACAACAAAATTAACCGTCATGGTGTTCCATACATTTCAGTAATTTCTATTGCTACTGGTATTTTACTAGGGGTATTACTAAACGTTATCTTGCCACTACTATACAGTGGTGCTAACCAAATCTTCGTTTACGTATACAGTTCTTCTGTATTACCAGGTATGGTTCCTTGGTTTATTATCATCGTATCTGAATTAAGATTTAGAAAACAACATCCAGAAAAATTAGTAAATCATCCATTCCAGATGCCATTTGCTCCATATTCTAACTATCTAACATTGATCGTATTGTTTATTACATTAATCTTTATGTTCTTTAACAGCGATACTCGTATTCCATTGTTAGTAGGTGTTGTCTTCTTAGCATTTATGACAATTCTATACTTTGTTAAATTCAACAAACGCGATCATAAATAAAATAATATAGACGGTAGCCACCCTTTTACTATTCAAGGGTGGCTATTTTCATGTTAAAATAGTTAAGTATGTTTTTAATTTGTCAACTATTAGTTGACAATCGAATATTTAATATATAAAATATTAATAATTTCTCATCAAATTCTAATGAACGGGTAATAATCCCGTCTACATAAAAGAAAGAGGTAATGTTTATGGCGAATCTATTCAAACGAATAAATCGTAAAGAAGACCCTAGTGTCTATGAAAAGAAGGACTCTGAGATGGTAAGATCACTTACCACTAAAGACTTCTTAGCACTAGGTGTAGGTACTATTGTTTCTACTGCAATTTTCACCCTTCCTGGAATCGTGGCCGCACATAATGCCGGCCCTGCAGTTACTATTTCATTCTTATTAGCTGCGGTAGTAGCTGGATTAGTAGCTTTATCATACGCTGAAATGGCATCTGCTATGCCTTTCGCTGGTTCTGCTTATTCCTGGATTAACGTTGTGTTAGGTGAATTCTGGGGCTGGGTTGCCGGCTGGGCTCTACTAGCCGAATACTTTATTGCTGTATCCTTCGTGGCTGCTGGATTGTCCGCTAACTTCCGTGGATTAATCGCACCACTGGGTATTAACTTCCCTACTTACTTAGCTAATCCTATTAGTTCTAAGGGTGGTTTAGTAGATATTTGTACCGTCGCCATTATTTTAATCGTTATGTTCTTAATTACACGTGGTGATAAACAAACCTCTAAAGTAGAAAACGTCTTAGTTATTCTAAAGGTATTAGCTGTCCTAGTATTTATCGTAGTAGGTGCTACTGCCATTCATTTAGGTAACTACGTTCCATTTATCCCTGCTCACCACGTAAACGCTGATGGCACTAACTTTGGTGGCTTTAGTGGTATTTATGCCGGAGTTTCCGTAATTTTCCTATCATACATTGGTTTTGATTCTATTGCAGCTAACTCTGCCGAAGCTAAAGATCCTCAAAAGACTATGCCTCGTGGTATTATCGGTTCCCTAGTAATTGCCGTTACTTTGTTCGTAGCTGTATCACTAGTGCTAGTAGGTATGTTCAAATACACTAACTACGCTAACAATGCTGAACCTGTAGGTTGGGCACTTCGTCAAGCTGGTCACCCACTAGTAGCTTCCGGTGTACAAATCATCGCGGTAGTGGGTATGTTCACTGCTCTAATCGGTATGATGATGGCTGGATCTCGTCTAATCTACTCCTTTGGTAGAGACGGTATGCTACCTAAGTTCTTAGGTAAAGTCGACAAAGCTCGTCGTCTTCCATTAAATGCAATCATTACTATTACTGTAATTTCTGTATTAATCGGTGCCCTACTAACCTTTAACTTCCTATCACAGTTAATTTCTGCTGGTACTTTAATTGCGTTTATGTTCGTTTCTTTAGGTGTATATCCATTAAGAAAGCGTGAAGGCAAAGATATTAGTGTTCCTGGCTTTAAAGAGCCTTTATACCCTATCATGCCTGCATTAGGTTTTCTAGCCTCTCTATGGGTATTTTGGGGCTTAGACAACGATGCTAAACTATATGCTCTAGTATGGTTCATTATCGGAATGATCATTTACTTCGCATACGGTATGAAACATCGTGCAGATAGCCAAAAAGCCGAAACTAAAGATAATGAAGATTTCTAATTAAATAATAGATAGTAAAAAAGGATGACTCCATTTAAGGAGCCATCCTTTTTATTTAGTATTAATTTTTACGTTCATATAAAGCAACCTTACCTTGGTGATGACTACGATAGTTATACCATCTGTCTTCTACTCTACGGTAGTGCTTATTTAAGAACTTACGATCTTTCTTTGGTAATAATTCATCTGGATAATATTTAGTTACCACGAACTTGTATTTCAAGGAATGTAAGTATTGACGTTGTGTCTTACCCATTGACTTGAAATTAATATTATTTCTAACAAAGTATAAGTTCTTAGCATAAGTATCAGTATAAGTATACATACCAGTATCTAGTGCATAGTAGTTTAAAATACTCTTATCTTTTGAACGATTAATGTGCTTTGCAAAAGAAGTTTCGTATAAGCGGTTGGAACCAGCAACATATGTACTACTACGGTAGTTATTGTTGGTTACAAAGATCCCTAAGAAAGCAATTACAGATAAAGATACTAAAATCCAATTCTTATCAGCATAACGTTCTAAAAATTGACCTACATAGTGTAGGAAGAAGAATAAGAATGGTAGACAGGCAAATAAGTAGTATGAAAAACTTGCACCACCTACATCATAAGTTAATGCGATATCTAAGAAAGTTAATAAAGCTAGTAAGAACTTGTTACCATCTGCCATCTTAGATTGTTGTACATACTTAACTACCGCTGCAATGAACAAGAAGATCATTAAGAAGTACACTGTACGAATAATAATAAAGTGTGAATGTAATCCAAAAGTAGGTAATAAAATCTTACTTAGTAGATACATTCCAGCAGTATCTTGCACATGATAGTGAGTTAGGTTCAAGTAGAAGTAATCATAGAACATATCCTTTAGCGCACCAGTAAATAAGTACAATAACAAAATAGGTACTGTAACTACTAGAAATCCAACTACTGCATCTAAAATAATTATGCCTAAATCTTTGAAACGCTTAGTAAATAAGCAAGCAAAGAATAAGAAGGCAAAGAAAATTACCCATGGAATAATCAATGAGTACTTAATCCAGAATAAAATAGCAATAAATATTCCATTAACTACATAGTATCTACGTGGCATATCATACCAATCATATTTAATGATGGAATAAATTAAGATAAGTAAAAATGCCATAGCGTATTCTTCTGGTAAGTCCCCATAGAAGAACAAACGACTAGTAAAGGCAACTGGAATAAATAAGAAACTACAAGTAATAGCTACTTTAGGACTTAATCTAAATGCAAAAATACGTTTTAAGTAAACTAAGTCTAGAAATAATAACAACGATTCAATTACATAAATCAATATGTAAGAATGATAATCTACTAATGCATTAGCAGAATGTATCAAGTAAATTAAAGGTCCACGATTGTCAAATAAGTCTTTGTAAGGCATTAGACCATGTAATAGGCCTTTCCCCACTGTCAACATAGTATTGGCATCTAATGAACGATTAATTGCATAAAATGGTGATGTGGTAGTTAAAAAGAACATGACCACAAAACTAACTATCAAAAACATAATATTTTCTTTAGTTAGAGATTTAATGATTTTTTTCATCACCGTACACCTCGTAGTAAATATTTTAACGTAACAAAAAAAGCCATAAAGGCTTTTTTAGCTTTGATACATTTTACCATACTATTTAAAAATTCATTCCTCTTTTGCTTGTGCTGCTTGACCTAAAATATTCAAGTAGTTGAATGGACGATCAAAGTTAGGTTGAAATAACATATCTATCATAGCTAAATCATCAATAGTATTACGGTTTTGAATCATAGCAGACAACGTATTAGCCGATTGAGAAATGTCGTACTTACTCATTAGAGCACCACCCAAGATACGACGATCTACAGGGCTGTAAACTAACTGCATCCATACTTCTTCAGTACTTGGCATAAACTCTGGACGGTAGTTATCCTTAACTACTACTGAATGAGCTTCAATACCCTTCTTTTTAGCCATTTCAACAGTCATTCCGGTAGATACAATGGAGTAGTCATATAGTTGTAATCCTGATGAGGATTGAGTTCCCATATATTTAACAGTAGGTTTTAGAATATTTTTGCCTACTAAAATACCTTGTCTAATAGCATTAGTAGCTAATGGAATATATTCATTGGTATCGCTAGGATTAAAGTGAACTGCAGCACTATCTCCAGCAGCAAAAATATCTGGATCAGATGACTGCATGTATTCATTAGTAATAATGGCACCGTTGTCCATCATGTCGACCTTACCTTCCAATAATTCACTATTAGGACGGAAACCAACACACAATATAGCCATATCCGCTTTAATATTCTTGTCATCTAGAGTTAAAGTTAATTCATTGTCTCCAGCAAAGCGTTTTACTCGTTTACCTAACTCTAACTTCACATCATGTTCTCGATATAAGTCTGCGATTTTATCAGTGATTTTTTCATCAAAATATTTAGAAAGAATACGTTTATCACTGTTAATTAAGGTAGTTTCGTGTCCGTGATTGGAGAAAGCTTCTGCTAATTCAGCTCCAATATAACCACCGCCTACCACCGCTATACGGCGATTTTTTTGCGCTTCTTTAAATAAGATTTGTGCGTCATGCCAATTCTTACAGAAATATACATTCTTGTTATCACGACCTGGAATAGCAGGTAGTACTGGACTAGAACCAGTGGTCATAACTAACTTGTCATAGTGATCAGTGAAGAAGTCGTTGTCACGTAAATCTTCTACTTCAATAGTTTTATTTTTAGTATCAATAGATTTTACACCATGTAACATTTTTACATTGGCACCTAATTCTGCTAATTCAGCAGGACTAGAGTAAAATAATCCTTTTGGATCTTTTACCTTACCATCTAAATATAACGCAATTCCACATGATAAAAATGATATGTTGTCATTGCGTTCATAAATAGTAACTTGAGCGTCAGGGTGTTCCTTTAGGATTTGCTTAACCACAAAAGTACCAGCGTGAGTGCAACCAATTACAATAATTTTCATTTTTAACCCTCTCTTCAACTCTTAAAAATTGTTTTTACACTTTCATTATATGTCTTGTGAAATAAAGCACAAGATTTTGGCTCAAATTTAAATAAATCTTAAGAAAATAAAAAACACTGCTTATTACTAAATTAGTAATAAGCAGCGTTTTAGAGTATATATGAAGAAATCTACACTAATTAATAAAATTAGATAGTGTAGTTATAATACAGTTTTAGATTAAAAATAAACATACAAAATCCTAATACATGTATTGAGGTGTGTCAATAATAAATTACGTATTAAAACGATAATTTTTCATTAATTCTTAAAATTTATATATTTCTAACATTAAAAGTATTATTAGACAAAAGATAATATAAATTATATAGTATCGATTATTACAACAATATCTAAAATAATTGTCTCCTAAATATGAAAAATACTAAACTTTATCATAATTCTTTAAATTAGGAACTTTCCATTTTACTAATATGAAAGTAATTAATACTACTACTGCACTCATATAAAATACTACGTTATAGTCCCAAATAGATGAAACTACACTTCCTAATACTGATCCGATACAAATCCCCACTGCTTGCGCTCCTTGATTCAAGCTAAACGCCATACCAGTAGAAGTGGCTGGAGTTCCCTTAGCCAATAGAGTTTGTACAGATGGGAATAAAGCAGCATTAGAAATACCTGTTAAGAATCTAAATACACCGAAGAATAATACGGTAGGAGCAAAGCCTTGTGGGAATAAGAATAAAATAGCCAAAATGAATCCACAAGTTAATACGCGACTAGTTCCGTGTTTATCACCAAATTTGCCAAAGAATGGCGATACCATAACCATTCCAATCCCAGGCATAGCAGCTACTATTCCTGATACTAATGATAAATTATTGGAATTTCCCATTAATTCTTTTACATATAAAGTAATTAACGGATTAATAGAGTTATTCATAATTTGTAGGGCTATGGAAATAACTAGAATCCATACCACAAATTTTGTATCATGAAACCCTTGAATAATCTTGATAAAGGATTCCTTCTTTTCCTTTAACTTAGCTGGATCTGGCTTAAAGTGTTCTTCCACAAAGAAGTAAGTTAATAGAAAGAAAGAGAGCAATAATAATCCAGTAACCATAAAAGAAACTCGAATACTTAAAATCTTAACCAAGAATCCTCCAAAAATAGGTCCTACTAAAAATCCACTAGTGTATCCGGTAGACAATAAACTCAATGCATACCCTGTCTTTTGACGAGGAGTTCCAGTAGCCACTAAGGCAATCGAGTTAGGAATAACCCCATCAAAAAATCCTTGAAGTGCTTTTAAGAAGAATAGTTCCCAAACATTAGTACAAAAAGCCATTAAGAATAAAGTAATAGCAGAACCTAATGAAGTTTGTAAAACTAATCGCTTTCTACCATGACGGTCAGCAAAACGTCCCCACATAGCAGAAGTAAAAATAACAACTACAAATGGAATCGCATAAATTGCCCCACTCCATAAGGAAATTGCACTCTTAGAAAAATTCCCTAATTCACTGATATATAGAGGCTGAAATGGAATAACTTCACTAAAAGCTATTCCAGTTAAAAAGGTTCCAAATAATAGGATCCATAAATTTTTACGCCAATATGAATTATCGTCCAAAATAATGTCTCCTTTCTTCATGAATTATCTAGTTTTATAATACCGTAATTTCACAAAAAAATAACAAAATCTGGTTTTAGATTTTGTTATTTTTTAATATTAAAAATTATATCTAAATTAATTATTTGTTTTTAGATTGTGGAATAATTTTACACTGTAGTTAATATACTATCAACTAATAGCATACATATTACTAATATTCTTTTCTCATTTTGTTAATAACTTTAAACACATTTGCTTTAAATATAAATATTAACAATAGATAAATGTCAACACCCATAAATATTTCTATAATTAATGCTGTCCATGTAAATGGTAATAATCCATTTAATATAAACACAACAAAAAACATTATTAATCCAGCAACGAAATATTTATAAGTATCTTTAAATAATTTATACATCAAAATTTGCTTTCTTATTGCAAATAATTGATATGCAGTTACTGCAAATTCAGAAATAACAGTAGCAATGATAGCACCAATTGTGCCAAGCCAAAAAATCAAAGGAATATTCATCATAATATTTACCACAGCACCTAATACTACTGAAGTAGTATATTGGTTAGCTTGTCTAGTTGGCAATAAATATTGAGTTCCTATAGCGTTACTCCAAGCTATTAGCAATATTACCGTTGATTCGACAGATAGCAACGGAGCTACCAATCCAAATTTACTGGAGAAAAATAAAGGAACCAATTTAGATGATATTGCAACTATCCCCATAAACATCGGCATCGAAATGGCAGTCACTATAGCGAAGCTATCATACAAATATTCTCTAGTCTTATGTTCTTCACCATTAGCAAAAGCATTAGCAACATGTGGAAGCATTACGGTTCCAGTAGCAGTTACAATTGCTAAAACAATTTTTACTATTTTATCTGATTGATCATAAAATCCACTTGATTGTACGGAAACTACAGAACCAAGCATAGTTTTATTTAAAACTAAATAAACTTGAGTTGCGACTTCCGGTACGAATAACATAATCGAAGGCCTAAAATGCTTCAAAATGTTAATTTTCTTCCAAACTGGCTTTTTTACATATTGTTTTAAATTTGAAAACATAGTTAAATTACCAAATAAAATAGATAATGAAATAATTAAAATATATAAAAATAAATCAGAAAATGATTTAACAAATATAAATATGCATACTAGTGTAAAAATTTTGACAACAAAGTTTCTAATAACAGTAACACTAAATTTTTCTATTCCCATAAAGAACCAAGAGACATCCAACATTGTTGCTATAATAGTAACAGACTGTGCTAAATAATATCCATAGTAATCAGAATCCGCGTAATTAAGAAGAAATATAAAGAACAATCCAAATGAGACTATCAACATAATCAGTCTAAGAAATAATATTTCCCAAAAAGTTTGTGATAATTTTTCTTTATTATCCCTAACGAATGCTATTTTTCTATTAGCATATAAATTAGTTCCTACACATCCAAAAAGAACAAAATATTGGATAATAGAATTTGTATACGAATTAATCCCAACTCCCTCTGGTCCTAAAGTCCTTGCCAAATAGGGTGTAGTTAATAAGGGCACTAACAATAAAAATATTTGGTAAGATGCATTGTATAGGAAATTTTTAATTATTCTCAATCTTATTCACCAAATTCTTGTTTTACTAATTGCAACGCTGCCATAATTGTTTGATCCATGTTGTAATAACGGTATTGTCCTAAACGACCTCCAAATACAACATTGCCAGCTTCTTTTTTAGCTAAATCAACATATTGCTTATATAATTCTTTGTTTTTTTGATTGTTAACTGGATAGTAAGGTTCCTTATCACGATTCCAGTTTTGTGGGTATTCATGAGTGATAATAGTTTTACCTTTATCCCCTTTACCAAATTCAAAATGCTTATGTTCAATCACTCTAGTATATGGAGTTTCAGCATCAGTATAGTTAACTACCGCATTTCCTTGGTAGTTGTCAACATCTTTTTCTTCAGTTTTAAAACGCAAACTACGATATTCTAGTTCACCTAATTGATAATTAAAAAATTGATCAATCATACCAGTAAAAATAATCTTGTCGTAACCAGCATTTAAATATTCATCTTTCTTAGCAAAGAAATCTGTATTCAATTTAACGTCAACTAAGTCACTTGATAACATTTTTTCAATAATCTGAGTGTATCCACCAATGGGAATACCTTGATATCGGTCATTGAAGTAGTTGTTATTGTAAGTAAATCTAAATGGTAGTCTACGAATAATAAATGATGGAAGGTCCTTAGCTGAACGACCCCATTGCTTTTCAGTGTATCCCTTAATTAATTTTTCATAGATATCAGTACCAGCTAGTGACAAAGCTTGTTCTTCGAGATTATTAGGCTTTTCTGGAAGATCTAATTCATTCTTTTGTTCTTCAATTTTTTGTTGTGCTTCTGCAGGAGTTTTGACACCCCATAGCTTATTAAAAGTATTCATATTAAATGGCAAGTTATACATTTCACCATTATAGTTAGCAACTGGGCTGTTAATATAATTGTTAAATTCAGCAAATTGATTAACATAGTCCCAAATGTTTTTCATACTAGTATGAAAAATATGAGCACCGTACATGTGTACATTAATTCCATCAATTTCTTTGGTATAAATGTTACCAGCAATATGATTTCTTTTTTCAATCACAGTAATATGATTACCCCTTTTGGCTGCTTCGTAAGCGAAAGTGGCTCCAAACAGTCCTGATCCAACTACTAGATAATTCAATGTGAACATTCTCCTTTTTTAAATGAATATTAATTGTTGTCTTTATAGTTATTATTTAAATTTGGAAATTTTATCTTTGGATTAAAGAAAATCCCACTTAAAATTCCCTTAAGAACTGTCATAAATCTTTTACATTTATTATTATCAGCCTTACATAATACTAAAAATAATAACAATGTATCAGATAACATTTTACGAACAAAATTATATTTTGGAAAATTATGTTTCATCGCATAAATATTATTTCTATACATTAATTTATATCTTGATAGCATATTTAAAGGACAATCATAGATGGTAACTTTCATATTATTGCTATCATGATGAACCAAGCTCTTGATAACGAAAAATGATTCGGTTCCCAGTTTATTATTTATCCTGCTAGTATATTCAAAGTCGTCTCCCCAAATAAACATCTCTGCTACAGGAAGTCCTACTTTCCTTACGGTATCTCTAGAGTATAAGAGTGATACAAAAGAAGCAATATCCACTTTAATCAAAGATTGATCAATACATTTATTCCAATCTTTTGAAGCTTCTGGACAGTTTGCACCACCGCCATTACTATACTGTACATTACTTGATAAAAATCCAAAATGTCCATCTTTTTCTTTAACAGATGCTACCAATTCTTCTAAAGAAGAGCTGGTAGGATATGTATCATCGTCCATAACCCAAAAATAATCCGAGTCAGTATGTTCAAATGCATACTTGGTTCCTATGCTAAATCCACCAGCTCCTCCAACATTCTCTGATAAATTCTTAATCTTATACAAATCATTTGTTAAAGTACTAAGATATTCAGTTGTCCCATCATCACTATTATTATTTACAATAATAATGTTTGATAAGGGATATGTTTGTTTTTCCAAACATTGTAAACACTTTTTTAAGCAATTTATTCTATTATAGGTAACAACAACTGCACTTATTTTCATGAAATAATAATCCTCCTATACTAAATTAAAAGCTAAGTATGCATTTTCTAGATTAATTAAACTATCTATCATATATTTTTTTTATTTCTCTTATAGAATTATTTAAATTATATTTAGAATCATGAACATCTTTATACATCTTTAACTTCTTTTCTTCATTGATATCACTATCCAATATATTCAATGCAACCTTTGCCCAACTTACATCATCTTCATCTAAAGAATAATAAGTTAATTCTCCAGTTATGTTTTCATCCAATGGAACAACTCCTTCTGAAACAAGTCCAGGAACACCGGCTGCTTGGGATTCTACTAGAGCAAATGGAAAAGCTTCCACTATTGAAGGCATTAATATTAAATCTGCTGCGCTTAGTAAAACATCTACATCATTTCTTATACCAAGAAAAATAACATCATTTTCTAATCCGTATTTTTTTACTAATCTTAAAATGTTTGGATATTCATCACCATTTCCAACAATAACTAGTTTAACTCTAGAATTTAATGCCTTAATTTGATTAAATACATTGATTATTTTAGGATAATTCTTTTGATAATCAATTTTAGCAACTGTCATAATTATCTTACACGATTCTGAAATATTTAAATCGCTCATTGCATTTTTCTTTTTTTTATATGAAAATTCAAATTTATCCACATTAATCCCATTATTAATTACACTAAAATCACTATTTCCAAAAAAATGTATACCCGCATTTTTACTTGCTGCAAATTTTATTATATTATTATTTTTTTCTAACTTTAATTTATTAATTTTAGCAAATGTTTTATAGATACTTTTCTTTAAAAAAGTAGTAAACAAGCGTCCATTAATTGTTTCAAAAACATCTCTATCCATATGTGAATGAACTATCACTTTTAATCCATATTTTTGTGCTTCGTTTACCCAAAACATGACTCTATTGGTAGACAATCCATTTATATGAACTGCATCATAATCATGATGTTGCTTAAAAAAATCATGTGTTAATTTTTTCATCATAAAAAACTTTTTGATAATTTCTCCATCATAATCTCGAACAGGAACCGTTCTTACAACACCATCATTTTTTAATATTTCTTTTTCATATGCTATTTTCTCTTCGGAAAATTCTTTCACAAATTCAAATTCATATCCATCTCCATTTAATTTTCTGAAAATATTCATCATGAAAGTTTCAAGGCCACCATGGTTAGTTGTCATTCCTATAAATAATATTTTTTTATTCATCTTCAATCTTATTCACCAAATTCTTGCTTTACTAATTGCAACGCTGCCATAATTGTTTGATCCATGTTGTAATAACGGTATTGTCCTAAACGACCTCCAAATACAACATTGCCAGCTTCTTTTTTAGCTAAATCAACATATTGCTTATATAATTCTTTGTTTTTTTGATTGTTAACTGGATAGTAAGGTTCCTTATCACGATTCCAGTTTTGTGGGTATTCATGAGTGATAATAGTTTTACCTTTATCCCCTTTACCAAATTCAAAATGCTTATGTTCAATCACTCTAGTATATGGAGTTTCAGCATCAGTATAGTTAACTACCGCATTTCCTTGGTAGTTGTCAACATCTTTTTCTTCAGTTTTAAAACGCAAACTACGATATTCTAGTTCACCTAATTGATAATTAAAAAATTGATCAATCATACCAGTAAAAATAATCTTGTCGTAACCAGCATTTAAATATTCATCTTTCTTAGCAAAGAAATCTGTATTCAATTTAACGTCAACTAAGTCACTTGATAACATTTTTTCAATAATCTGAGTGTATCCACCAATGGGAATACCTTGATATCGGTCATTGAAGTAGTTGTTATTGTAAGTAAATCTAAATGGTAGTCTACGAATAATAAATGATGGAAGGTCCTTAGCTGAACGACCCCATTGCTTTTCAGTGTATCCCTTAATTAATTTTTCATAGATATCAGTACCAGCTAGTGACAAAGCTTGTTCTTCGAGATTATTAGGCTTTTCTGGAAAATCTAATTCATTCTTTTGTTCTTCAATTTTTTGTTGTGCTTCTGCAGGAGTTTTGACACCCCATAGCTTATTAAAAGTATTCATATTAAATGGCAAGTTATACATTTCACCATTATAGTTAGCAACTGGGCTGTTAATATAATTGTTAAATTCAGCAAATTGATTAACATAGTCCCAAATGTTTTTCATACTAGTATGAAAAATATGAGCACCGTACATGTGTACATTAATTCCATCAATTTCTTTGGTATAAATGTTACCAGCAATATGATTTCTTTTTTCAATTACTGTAACATGGTTACCCCTTTTGGCTGCTTCGTAAGCGAAGGTGGCTCCAAACAGTCCTGATCCAACTACTAGATAATTCAATGTGAACATTCTCCTTTTTTAAATAAGTGGCAAACAAATAAGATAATAATACTAGATAAATATATAATGAATAAACAGTAGTTAATATAAACAATATAAATGTGAAAACACCTAATCCAAAGGTTTTTTTGGAACATTTAAATGACATGAGAGTTGGAACAATGTAAAAAGATATTAAATAAATCCCCCCATATGCTAATGCTTCTATGAATCCCGTGGAAATACCAATATTAAAACCATATCTATCTTTATTCATATTCTGAACAATAGCGTTTGTATTATCTAATCCACTCCCTACAAGAGGATGGTGGATAAAAGTCATAAAACCAGCTTTAAAGTCATCAGCTCTTATACTAGGTGATGATAGTGGTGAATGATCTGATTTAATAAATTTTTCATACAAAACTAAAAATAATAATATAATAATTGTTGCAAAAGCATAAACTCCCTTACGTTTTTTTAAGGTTGATAATAAGTTAATATTATAAATAACAAAGTAATAGTAACTTAACGATAGCATAGCAACAATAATCCCAGTAATCGACATAGTAGATAATATAGTTATCAATAAAATATACATTTCCCAATCATTTTTCTTACACTCTAGAACAAACAGTTTTATAAGAAGACCTATTGATAAAACATATGAATAAATAGGAGCTTCAGAGAAAAAACTACTATTTCTAATAAGATGTATGCTACTTAAATTAGATTGTTGCGTCACAAAATGAACGTAAAAATATCCTGGTAATTCTCTTACTTGATTTGGTAAGGCCCCCCATTCTGATGATAAACTTGAATTAAAGGGTATACCTATATTCGATAAAATCCAAAAAATCATTGAGATACACGCAATAAATACTATAATTTTTTCAATAGTTTTCATGAAAATATGATTATTGTTTTCCAATTCAGAGAAATAAAAATACAATATATAAATTAACGGCATAAACAAGAATGTCAAAAAACTATTAACTTTAAATTTATATATATATGAATTTATCGATAAAAATATAACAACTAGTAACGAAAAAATAATAATGAAATTTCTTATTTTTTTATCATTCTTTATTTTTGGTATAAATAGAAGTATTGATAAAAGCGATATTAATAAAAATAAAAACTTAAATATTTTAATAAGGAACTGATAATGATCAATGTATACAGTATCTGTTTGTAAAATTAAAATAGTAGAACAAACAAAGATTAAAAAAAACATCATTTTTTCTTTAATAGCTGTATTTAGGTGATCTTTCATATGTAAAACCTCCTATAATGATTTTGTCAAAATAAAATATAATACTTCTAGTCAATAACTTTATTAAAAATTGACCATACACAATAACGAAGTACTGTTATAGAAAAAATAATTGATATAATAATTTTTACAAAATTTTTTAATGTTTTATGATCATTGAAAGTATATCTGGCATTAGCAAATTTATTAAATTTATTTTTCTCATGTTCACTGATATTGTTTAATTTTTCATTCAACAATTCAATTGGAATAATTTTCTCATAATTATTTTTTCTCAAAAAATTACCAATGGTTTGAATCAATATATATTGATCATATAGAGTATCGAAACTTATACTATCCATTCTCAAACGCTTTAATATTAATGGCTTCCCTTGATATCCAACTTTAAATCCATATATAAGTGCCCTAGATACAAAATCATAGTCTTCACTATTCATAATTCTATATCCACGTAACTTATTAAAAACTTCTTTCTTGAAAAAGAAGACAGGTCCTATAGCAACATTTCTGTGTGACATGAGCATTTTAATAATTTTTTGGCTAACTCTATCATTCTTACTATAAGTATATTTTCTAGTTAAATCTCCATCATTATTTATGATTGAAAAATTAGAATAAGTAAAGTCAAGGTTATTTTCCATAACAAAAGATAATTGACTTTCCAGTCTATCTTTCCTTGCTATATCATCTGCATCCATTCTTGCTATAAATGATCCTTTTGCCAACTCTATAGCTTTATTTTCTGTTTTTGATAACTTTAAGTTTTTATCGTTAAAAATAATTCTAATTCTATTGTCTTCTTTAGCTTTTTTATTTAAGAATTCCTTAATTTGATTATTTTCGGGATTATCATCAATAATTATATATTCAAAATCCTTATATGTCTGTTTTAAAATAGAATCAATACTTTCATCTAAATCATCGATATCTTCATTATATACTGGCATAATAACGGATATTTTGGGCATTTTAATCATCCTCACTTTTTTAATTTTCTGTATATAAAATTGAAAATCTTTTTAAACCAGTGTTGATTACCTATAAACCCTACTGGTAGTTCCTTATATTTTAAATCGTTATGTTGATCTAACCATACATCTAAAAGTAATTCACTGATGTATCCGTAAACCCTAGCTTCGCTTTGATTCCAGTCAGATATATCCAACTTACTTTCTACTTGTCCCAGTACATCAAATAGCCAAGCAGAATATTCATCAAAAACATCCTTCTTGGCAATAATCATATTAAACATATGAGCGGTTTTCCTATTTAAAACTGCATCATATGAATTTAAATATTCAGGAAATGAATTAGCAATTACTTCTCTAGTAACATCTAATCCTTCTTTTTTATGAGAATGAATATAGTGAGAATAAAGTGTTTCAATAAAATAATTACGCTTTTTTGGAAGAAGTAAATCGTATTCATTCAAATAATTTTCTATTTCCTCATCGGTGACGATATGTTTAAATTTGCTGTTTTGCGTTAAATTCAAAAAATTATTTTCCAAAAATCTTCTATAGTGTACTAACCCTTTTACATCACTATTAGTGTTCTTCCAAATCCAATATTGGGCAGTTAATTCACAATAATTAGCATTTTTACTAGAGATATTTTCTTTAGTATTATCCCTAATATATCCAGGAAAATCTTCCTTGTTCATTCCCACCTGAATAGGTTGATAACCATTCATTTTAGGCAAATTAACTTTTTTATGACTTACAATATAAACCTTCGTATCCATTTAATCCTCCATCAATAAGCATCATTAGGACATATCATAATCCAAACGGTCTTTATGCAAATTTTACAATCTAATAGGAAACTTGCATGTTCTATATAATTTAAATCTAGATCTACCATTTCGGCAAAACTTAAAGAATTTCTTCCACTTACTTGCCATAATCCAGTACATCCCGGTTTAACCATTAATCTTTTTAAATCGTGATTTGTGTACTTGGCAACTTCTTCTGTCAATGGTGGACGAGGTCCTACTAAAGCCATGTCCCCTATTAAAACATTAATAAGTTGTGGCAATTCATCAATACTATGTTTTCTAATAAATTTACCCACTTTAGTTACTCGTGGATCTTCAGACATTTTAAACATAGCACCATCAATTTCATTTAACTCTTGTAATTCTTTCTTTTTAGCATCTGCATTAGTAATCATTGATCTAAATTTAAAGATAGCGAAGTGGTCTCCATCTTTTCCAACACGGGTTTGCGTGTAAAAAATAGGTCCACCATCTTCTAACTTAATGGCAATTATTACTGGTATAGTAACTGGTAGTGTAATAATTAAACCAAATAAGCTAATTATTATGTCAAATACTCGCTTAACAAATAAATAAAACCTGTCATTATTCACGGAATTATCATCCATTCTTTCCAAAGTTAATGGCATCCCCTTGTCCAATGAAATTTTTTAATATAAAAATATTTTAAACATAGCTTTTCTTAAATATGTATTAATACTAAAATACTTTTTTATTATATCATTAACATATGTATAAAAAAAGGTACTAAAAAAGGCGTAAATTAAATAAATCACGCCTTTAAAGTAATTACTTTAAACTATTGTTTAATACATCAGAAATTCTTTGTTGTTCAGCACCAGATACATCTTGGAATGACACACCGTCTAGCATTTGACCAGTACCATGAGCATAATCATTCTTAATATTTTGGTTTGCATTACGATAATGCAAAGCTAGTTGAGTCATATCACTCATAGTCAAATTAGTTTTTAAGTTATGAGAAATAGAATTTAAAAATCCAGTATTCAATACTGTCTTATATGAAATAGCTTTCTTCATTAAAGCGGTTAATACTAAACGTTGTCTAGCTTGACGACCATAATCTCCAGCTGGATCATCATATCTCATTTGTGAGAACCACATTGCTTTAGTTCCATCCATATGTTCTAGTTGACCTTTTTGATAATGTTCTCCATTACTATCAAAAGTTAATGGAGATACTACATCTACCCCTCCTACTTGATCAATAGCTTTTTTCAAGCCACCGAGGCTTAAAGTAATGTAATAATCAATAGGGAACTTAAAGTGATTTTGCAAAGAGTTAATAGCTTCTTTAGGTCCACCATAAGTATAAGCAGCATTAATTTTAGATGGTGAGTATTGTGGAAAGTCAGGTAAGTTTACTTTCATATCACGAGGAATACTTACCATAGTAGTAGTGTTAGTCTTAGGATTCAAAGTAAGAATCATCATACTATCACTTCTACCCTTATATGATCTACCTTGAAAATCTGTATCGGTACCCATAAATAAAATAGATACTGGTTTGTTATCTTTTAATATTTGAGAAGCATCACGTTCGGATTTTGCACCTGAAGATTGATATACTTCATTAGCTACATTTTTAGCATTGTGGTATGCAGCAAATGCGGTACCACCTAAAATAACAATTAAAATAGCAATAATCCATAAAACTACTTTTTTCCAAGTTTTCATATGTTTTTTTGGATTCTTGCGGTTGTTTCTAGCTACACGACTTAAGTTTTGATCATCGTTATTCAAAATAATCACTCTTTCTTTTTATCTCAATTATGTATAACACGATTTATTATACATCAAAATAACACAAATAATGAACATTTACTACAAATATAAACATCATTATCATTTATTATTAACTATTACATTGTCGAAAACACCATTAAATAAAGCCTGGTTATCACTTCCGGTAACATGTCCCGTATTAAAATTATTTATTTTAACTTGTTTATTCATGTACTTAATGTACACCATTTTTTCAATAATAGTATTTACATTTTGTTTAGAATTTATATTAATTACTTGATTAGTATTTTCCTGATAATCTTGTACTGAACTAGCTAGAGAAGCAGTAGGTAAATCATAATTCATAAATTGATTGCTACCTAGAAAACCTACATTAATACCAATTATCACTACTAATGCACTAAACAATAACGAAACGCTAAAAGTATTGCTTAAATGATTCACGGGTTTCTTAGACATATTAGATACAATTACCATAATAAAGAATATTAGTAGCGAGTAGATAGGATAAGCATATCTAGCAATATAAATAGGACGCAATAATAACGAGATAATAATCCCACTAATGGTAGTTAATACATATACAGATAACAAAATGGTTAATGCACTTTTAAATTTATCTGACATGTTACGATATGCCCAAATAATAGGATAAATAGCAATAGCAATAAGTGCTATAGCATACCATTGACTAGTATCTGATCCAAATACATCGGTAAATAAGTTAATAAAATTACCACGAACTGTATCCCAACTAACTGCGGGAATCCAATAGTTAGAAGAAATGCGATTCATTTGCAAGAATGCCACTACTCCCCAGGGAGTAAACATTATTAAAAATATTTCGATAGCTCGGATAATAGTGTGTCCATCATACTTATTAAATTGAAATTTAATAAAGTATAGTAGTAACAGCCAACCAGCTGCTATCGCCGCAAAATAATGCGTATAAGATGCTAGTGACGCAAATAATACGGATAGAAAGATATGTCCTACTTTATGCGAATTATCATAGTGCTGCAATTGATTAAACAATAATGCTAATAATAATGCAGCTAAAGCATACATACGAAGTTGCGTAGAATAGCGCATCACACTAGGTGCTAGGAAAAAACCAGCCCATTGGATGGCATTTCCACCAGGAGCTCCCATATTTTTAACTGTTTTAGATAGAACCACGAACGTACCAATGGCTAGTAAATAGGAAAATAGTCGTGCAAAAATTACTTTAGTAAATAAGGATGTGGTCCAAAAAGTCGTAATGTTTAAGAAAAATTTCAATAGTATATAGTACAAAGGCGGATGCACATCTAACGCATCCAAACGAATAATATTACCATAATTATGGCTAATCAATGCCATAGTAAAGCTTTCATCACGCCAAATAGTAGGATGCATAAAAAATAGCATGTAAACTATCGACAATAAAAATAGGCTTAAAGTTATCTTGGCCTTTTTATTCATTCTTTAATCACACCTCTTCAATAATTAACTTCATTATACCAGAGCTAACGGTTCACTATAAATAAAAAGAGCAACTGCTATCATCTACAGTTGCCCTACTCTACAATCAATATTTTATTTATGGATAATTTTAATTCTGAAGTATCATCTAAGATTTGGACTACATCATCTTCTAAAATCTGTACGTTACCTTGCACACTCTGCTTTTCACCATCTCCATCTAGATAGGTAATTAATGCTACTTGATGATGTTTTCCTTTATTAATAAGCGTGTGAAAAATCTCTTTCTTATTCATATAAGAGAAACTATCATCAACCAATGAACGCTTTTCTTTTCGAATAACACTAACATGATCGGATAACATAAACCCTTGCCATTTTATCATCCCTCGATCATGATAATAATAATCAAAGAAATTTTGTACCATTTCATTATTAATATTATGGTCGAGCATTAGCTAGCATCTCTTTTCGGACGTTGAATATAAGTATTCTTACTATTCCACTTAATGCCTTCAAAGCCAGCAAATACTACCGTTAGTTTTAATTGTTGGTTAATCCTATCTAAAATTTCTTCTAAATCTGCAATCCAACTACTTCTTACGTGATGGAGTGGAGTCACTCTAGTAATGTGACCAGGTTTATATCTAATCATATAAAAATTAAATTGTTCATCGAAATGATCAAGCACTACTTTAAAACGATATTGCACATTTAATTCTCGTTTAAACAATGGTAAAGCACGCTCTAATATCAATTGTGCAGTTTGTTCATTAGTCATAAGCATTTCCTCCATTATGACCACCCACTAATCCAGCACGATTCAACATAGTAGCACCTTTTTCTAAGCTATGTGCTTTGAAAACAGAAGTAGCACCATATTTATCTCTTATTTGATCAGCAACGTGGTCTAATTTTGATTTTTTAATTTCTTTTTCAGTATCTGCAAATAAATCTAATTGTTGGGTATTGCTATTGCTTAGTCGGGTATACGACACCCCGATATTTCTAATCTTTTCACCATGCCAATATTTATGGAACAAATCTAACACAGTACCCACCAATTCACGATTATCAGAGGTAGTAGTAACCTTCGTTTCATGTGAAACACTAGAACGTTCCCCCTTCTCTGTGCTCTCTACATAAGAAAACCCTAAGTATAAATGAACACAGCTAGTTTGCTTCCTTCTGTGGCGTAATCGAGATGCCACTTGTTCGGCAATTTCAGTAATAACTACTTCTAGTTCACGTCTATCGGAATAATCACGTGGTAGAACTTGCGAATTGGACAATCCTTTATCTCGTACGGGTACTTTTTGATCTAATTGAGCTCGATCAATTCCCCATGCTAGTGCAAACAATTGAAAGCCAATAACGCCTAAATGAGCTTTTAATTGATAAGGATTGGTGTGTGCTAATTCTCTTAAATTATGAATACCTAATTTAGCTAGATTGGCTTCAGTATGTTTTCCAATACTCCAGATTTTGCTAATAGGTTCTATGTCCCACACATTTTTTGTGAAATTATCATAACTAAGTTGTCCTACTAAATCATGGTTATGTTTAGCAAATAAATCTAGCGCTAACTTAGCCTGTGTAGGATTCTCACCAATTCCTACCGTAGTATATAAACCTAAGCGTTTCCGAACGGTCTTTTGGATTTTTCTAGCTACTTCAGCAGGACTATTGCCAAACAATTTCCACGAATGTGTTAAATCCAAGATAGATTCATCGATAGAATAAGCAAAGCAATGGTCCTCATCGACGAATTCATGAAAAATCTTATTAATTGCCATATTTTTTTGAATATATAAATTCATGCGAGGAGGAACTACGATTAATGAATCATCCCAAGGTAAATCACGCTTACGTGTGACGTTAGTAATATGAAACCTTTTCTTCGCCATTGGTGAGGATGCTAATATCAATCCACCGTTGGTGTTGTCTTGATCTGACATTACTACCAAGCTAGCCGTAAGTGGATTCAACCCTAGTTGAATGCACTCTACACTGGCATAAAACGACTTATTATCAATCACCATAAATACCCCATGTGGTTCCTTAGAATAATCCACGGTAGTTCCTCCTTTCTATAAAATATATTATACGAACAAACGTTCTAATTTGCAAATAAAAAAACAGACCTTTTAAAGATCTGCTTTCCAATGACATTTTATTAGTGAATGTAGACTGTAATTAAAGTTAAAATGCCAAAGATTACTCCAGGAACATTAGAAATAATCAAAGGCCAGTCTTTATAAGTCTTAAACCAACCATATAAAGTCCATAAAGTAGCATTAATAGTAGCTACTAGTGGTTGAATAGGACTAACGGGATCCCCTGCAAAGTTTTGCATGATTTGTGGAATGTATGCAATATACATTAGCGATGACGTAAAAATAGCCACCTTACTCATAATCTTTAGATTACGAATACGTCTTTCAGAAACTTCTTTACGTTTCTCTTTTGGTACATAATTATCAACTTTCATGTCTTAATTATCTCCTTGTACTTATACTTTACAAATTGACATTTATCCATTTATTAAATGGTTGTAAGTATAGTAATATTATAACACTCCCTAAATCAAGACATTACTATTATGAATCTAATCAAAAATATAAAATAATTCAAACTCTATTATATGATAATAAAAAAGAGTCCTTACTAAAAGGAACTCTTGTCATAGTTATATAATAAGTTTCATTATTATATAATTGAGTTAATCATGCCCTAATAATCACTCATGAGTAATCTTATCATAGTCTTGCATACACTTCACCATAAAATCTGAAAAAGAACTAATTTATTAATTATCTCTTTTTTATTTTTGACAAAATGATAATATAGTCTAATGTTGTTTATAGAAAAGGATGTGTTTAATATGAAGTACAAAAAAAACTATTATAACTATCATTACTGTACTAGTAGTCATAGTTTTAGGAATCACTGCTAAACAATTTTTCTATTCTTCTACCATTCCCCAAAGTACTGGGCTTTCATCTAGTTCAAATTCATCATCTAATAAATCTGAAAAAATTATCCAATCTACTAGCACTTTTTCTAGTTCATCATCTAGTAGAAGTAGTATGAAAGTAAAAAAGATTCATAAAAAACATAAAAACAGCAAGAAAATAAATAAAGCTAAATTGCCACTAACCGTCCGTGGTAATTTCAAACCTATTACAAAAGATTTTTATGGTAACTGGTACTACGGTAACCAACCTAAAATTGTAGTTCAAGATTACCTATTTAGAGGAGATCATCCCACTGACCCAGTTTCTGGACCAGGACCATTAGTTATGCAAAGATATGGCAATACCAACGCTGTATATATTCGTTCTCTATATGCCATGAATACCTATTGGCCAGCTACTTTAAAAGTTAATGATCAACAATCCTACTCCGTTATGGTAACTAGCAACGCTAAGAAGTTTAATGACTTTAAGATATACACTAGTGTCCCTACTGATCAGCCTATTAAAGAATTTGTCTACGCTAATAGTCATCCCGAACTAGTAGACAATCATAACCTCTCCATGGATCAGTTAAACGGTCTTAAATAATTTATTTGACTTTCTATTTTTTTACTGATATATTTTTCTAGTAATAATTCAATTATAAAAGCTATGAAAAAGCAGAGTAGCTATACTATGAGTTTAAGAGAGTCTCTGGTTTCTGCAAATGAGATATCCATAATATAGTGAAAGTATCTTTGGAGCTATATACCGAAATCTAACGAGAGTAACGTATATTGGGTACACCCATTATTGTGTTAGCGTATTTTTAGTACGTGAAGTGGTCAAACTACGTTTTTGGCAATTAAGGTGGTACCGTGTTTCTTGCACCCTTGGTTCAATATGAATCAAGGGTGTTTTTTTATGGTTAAAAAAGGAGATGATGATTGCATGAAAAATGTCGTGAGTAATTAACACCCGGTTTCATCTCAACTTACGAAATTTAAAGGAGGAATCATCATGTCTGATGAAATTAAAGACATTAATAATAAACCGTTATCTATTCGCCAATATCTAATTATTGGATCAATGTTATTTGCCCTATTTTTTGGTGCAGGTAATTTAATTTTCCCATTACATTTAGGTCAATTATCCGGTGCTAACTGGATACCTGCAACTTTAGGCTTTTTAGTATCAGGAGTATTACTACCCTTACTATCCGTGTTAGCCATTAGTATTTCTAAATCTAAAGGTGTTTATGATATTGCTAAGCCACTAGGTGGCGCTTTTGCTATTATTTTCTTAGTCCTAGTACATTCTACTTTAGGACCTTTATTTGCCACTCCTAGAACGGCTAGCGTTAACTTTACTGTAGGTATTCAACCTTTTATTCCTAGTCACTATGTAAAACTAGCTATGCTTATTTTTACCGCACTATTCTTTATTGCTACTTACTACTTGTCATACCAAACTTCTAGCATTATCAATAATTTAGGTAAAATCTTAAATCCCTTATTTTTAGCATTACTATTTTTATCCTTTTTATTAGCTTTTCTACATCCTATGGGACAAGCTGCTCTACAACCTGTCACTGCAGCTTATCATCACCAATCATTCTTTAATGGTTTTCTACAAGGTTATAACACTATGGATGCCTTAGCTGGATTGGCTTTCGGAGTTACCGTGGTATCCGCTGTTAATGCACTAGGTAAGACTTCAGCAAAATCTAACGCCAAAGTTACTGCTCGTGCAGGATTAATATCGGAAGCATTAGTAGGTATTATCTATATTATTTTAATTTGGATTGGTGCCACTTCATTAAATCTATTTAAGATTAGTACCGATGAAGGTGGAACTACTTTCAACCAATTCATGGGACATTACTTAGGGGTTACTGGTCATGCCTTATTAGCCACTTTAATGACACTAACTTGTGTGACTACTGCTGTAGGTTTAGTAGCTGCCTTTGCCCAAGATTTTCATAATCATTTTCCTAAATTTTCGTATCATCAATGGTTAGGTTTTAATTGTCTAATATCATTTATTATCGCTAACGAAGGTTTGAACTTAATTATTACTTGGTCTACTCCAGTATTAATGTTCTTGTATCCTTTCGCTATTGTTTTAATTTTATTAGGACTATTCTCCCCCTTAATTGACAAAGATCGCAATGTGTACCTTTGGACGATTATTTTTACTTTAGTTCCTGCTTTCTTTGATATGCTAGCAGCATTGCCTCCAGTGGTTAAAAACATTGCTTGGTTGCATAGTATTATTAATTGGGAACAACACCTCCTACCCTTTGCATCCATAGGTATGGACTGGGTTTTACCAGCTATCATAGGCGCTGCTATTGGATTTATCATTTTTCAAGTTAAAAAACATCATAATTAATAAATAACCGTTCTTTAATCAAAGGACGGTTATTTTAGTTACTTTTATGATAATTAAAGTGCTAAAATTAAACTATAGAAAAGAATATGGAGGCGTCTTATGAAAAAAATATCTATTCTAGCGATTACTTTAATATCCATTGTTACTTTGAGTGCTTGTTCAGTACATTCTAAAAAGACTGCGCTAAAGAGAGCATCCACAGTTACGCCTACCGAAAAGGTAAAGTTAGCTAATCAAAAGAATCAAACTCAATTAATTACTAAGAAGGGTACCATTACTTTTTACAAATCTTATCGTGGCCGTAGTTATGACAACCATACTAAAAAGCATTCTAATATGATTATGTACAGCTTCAAGGCTACTAATAAGACCAATAAAATGATCACTGCGGGTCAAATCGTAAATAATACTAAGTTAGTTATGATGGCCAAGGTACACGGTAAAACTAAAATGTTTACTGAACCTCTAGCCTACTCTTCTGCTTACTCTAGCAAGCATTTTAACCAACAAGCTAAGTTGAATGCTTTCGACGAAAGTTGGAACAATGAACCTATCAAGCCACATAAAACTATTACCGTAACTAGTATAGATGCATTCCCACTATTAAAGAATAAATCTAACAACCAATGGTTACGTGTAGTAAGACAAGATGATTACACCAAGAACTCTGTAATTGATAAGAAGTATAAACGATTAAACTTAACTCGTATTCACGCTAAAAATGTTAAAGAACCTGTCGATATTATTAAATAATTGTAAAAGAAAAGCGCTGAACTTAATGTTCAACGCTTTTTATTTATTATTTATTTTTACGTTTTAATATCAATGATCTAATCCATGCAAACCCCAAAATAATAACTCCTAATGCACTTAAAATATATGAAAGATAATCATACCAAGACTTGTGTACAATTACTTGTACAGTATGTTTTCCTTTATTTATATGTCCTAGCGTTAATTGAGAATGATTATCTGAATGGAACTTAGCATTCTTATCATCAACTTTAACTTGATAATCAATATCATTGTAAATTAAGAATGGCATCTTTAATGATTTGGTAGATTTATCTAACTTAAATGCAAATTTACCATTTCCAAGCAATCTAGTCGTAGTTTTTTTATTGTTATAGACTATCGAATGACTATTCATATCATTAAAAGCACTCATAGAATTTTGAGGAAGGTAGTCTGTATATAAACGTGTTATAGACTGATAATTAAGCGGTGTAGATCTACCATAATCTACAAGATTTCTTTGCCCAACAATTTGAGCTAACATAATTATAATAGTTATTGAAAATAAATATATATGGTTTTCTTTCTTATTTTTGCATAATTGAACTGTTTCTTCAGCAAAAAGATAACTTAATAATAGTTGCGGAACTATATACACTCTCCACGTGGATTGAAAAGTATCAGCTAGAAAGGTATGCGTTAAATAATTCCAAGGAAAAAAAGAACTTCCAATAAACAATACTAAAATAGCCAATAAAAAAATTTGTTTAGAATATTTAGATAAAACTTTGAATCTAACAATAGATAAAATAAACCCAATCACCGCAAAAATTGTAATATATTGGTTTACAGTATTATTAAAAGTAGGTAATAGCCATGTATTGATGTCAGTTCCCACTAATGCAGGAGTTGTATATGGCATAGTAACAACATTATTGGACATTAATTGTGAAAAGGGAAGCCAATATATGCTGCTTATTAAAAGAGCAATTACAATTGCTTTAAAAATAGACAGTGTCACTTTTTTATCTCTTAACTTTCCATAATTAGCAATTATGAAAAATAGAACCATTAAAGCGGACATAACTGCTGTTATTACGTGGCAAAGACTTATTGCACTAATTCCAATAGCTAATTCTTTCCATTTATAATTATTTATCAACATAAATGTTCCAAATAACACCATTGGAAGATAAATTAGTGATGAAGTCATACCAATATCAGTTATTTGAAAACTTAAGCCTAGTACAGTGGTAGAAATAGTATAACTAAGTGAAAACAAGAAACTAATCTTCTTATTATTGTTAAATGTATAGCAAGCAAAATACGCAATAATTAACCCCAGAAAGTTTCTAAGCATAAATGAAATATAAATTAGATTAAAAAAAGATTTTACAAACAATGCAATAATTGACATAGGAATAATATTAATTTTTGGATACATAGACATGGCAGCTGATCCACTTTGAAAAAATTGGTTTAGTGCAACATCTGAAAAGAATCCTGCCGTCCCTATGGAAGATTTAATTTCTTGGATTCTCTGCCAGTGAAAATAGATATCATAAGTAAAACCAAATGTTTGTGATTTTAATAAATAAAGACCGCTCAACACTGATATAATTGAAAACATACAAACAATAAATATATTACTTCTAATTATTTTATACAAATTTTCAAGATTAATTTTTTTAGCCATAACTTAACTCCTTATATGTATTAACAATTAACCATTGTATCATTAAACAAGTATTAACTCTAGATAACAAAAAGCGACTAGACTATTTATCTAATCGCTTTTTATTTTTTCTTATATATTAAAAATTCACGCTAGGTGTCTTTTGAGCATTATCATCAGCAGTAAAGTAATGAGCTTTATGATGACCTGTTATTCCTGCCACTACGGAACCAGGGAATTTAACTAACTTATCATTGTAAGCACGTGCTGCTTTATTGTAACGATTACGTTCCACACTAATACGGTTTTCACTACCTTCTAGTTGTACCATTAATGTTTGCATATTACTGTTAGATCCTAAGTTAGGGTAAGCTTCCTTAATAGAACCAACTAAAACATTTAATGAACGTTCTTGAGAACTTAAAGCTTTCACTTTATCAGAAGCAGAATTGGAATTATTATACTTATTCTTAGCATTGTAATATTCAGTTCTAGCCTGTGCGATATCTGAATATACCGATTTTTCTTGTTTTTGTTGACCTTTAACAGCGTTCACTAAATTAGGAATTAAATCAGCACGACGTTGCAATACTGTTTGTACCTGTCCTAATTGTTCTTCCACACCCTGTTCACTAGTAGCCATGCCATTAGATGATTTAATAAAGCCACCAATTAATCCTAATAGCACTACCACTACTACAGCTAGTGAAATGAACCAGCCTTTTTTATAAAATTGTTTGTTTTCAATCATATTGTAATCTCCTTTTTAAATAGAGGAGCCGCCACCTCCGAAGTCACCGCCTCCGCCGGAGCTACCAAAGCCACCAGCGTCACCGAAGCCTCCGGAATCGCCGAAACCTCCAAATGAATTATCTATAGATCCACTGGAACCAATTAAACTACCTGCTAAGGCGCCTAACCAGAATCCATCGGAAGAATCACGACGTCCTCCGCCGGGACCACCACGATGATTATCATCGTCATTATTATGACGTATTAAGAAGATAACCACTCCGATACCTACAATAACGGCTATAATTCCTAATAGTAACCCCATCATGGTATTTTTATTTTTATTAGTTTGTTGTTTTTTTCTAGCTTCATTTAACGACATCTTTAAGTATCGTTTATTAATAACGGTGGATACTCGTTGAAAAACATTTCGTAATCCCGTATTTACATCTTCTGGATTACTGGACTTCAATAAACCTTTATTATCTTGTAAAATTTGATTAGTAGTAGCATCCGGAAGGATATCTTCTACTCCATAACCCGTACTAATACGAACGTTATTATTACCATTATTTTGGGCAAATAAGATTAGAACACCATTGTCGAGACCTTTTTTACCAATATTCCAACGAGCATGTTCTAATACATCATCTGAAAAATTATCAATATTTTCATCATTAGTAGACTTAACCGTCATTAACACAATTTGTGGATGAGTTTCTGTCTTTTGATATTGTTTTTCTTGATTAATGACCATCTGTTTGGTGGTATCATCTAAAATTTGTGCATAGTCATCCACCACGTATTCACGTGTAGGTGTAGGATTAGTCGATTCAGCATGACTAACCACTGGTGTAGCTAACATAGCTATTAGTGGCACTAGCAATGCCATTAATCTTTTTAAAAATCTCGTAATATCGACTCCCCTTCACCAATTTATAAAACATATTACACAACTATTGTATTATAGTAAAGTTTTTTTATTTTTTAAAATCTATTATAATATATCTAACTAATATATTTCAGGAGTTGTATTTATGGAAGAACTCGATTTGGGAAAAGATAATACCAAACAATTAAATAAATTTATGGAATTAGCACTAAAGAGTTCCGAAGCAGATAAACGTGATGAAACTATTGCTTTACTTAGCTCCGCTATTTCTTTATATCCAGCTAACGCCATTACTGCTGAAGAATTAAATGGTTCTGTGCCTAGTCGTTCCGAAGTATTAACTAAATTAGGTATGTTATTTACCAATTCCGCAGCTAACCTAGATCCCACTGGAATCCATTTATTCCAACAAGCATTAGTTTATAATCCGGATTATGTATCTGCTAACTTCTATCTAGGTAAAATCTTATTAAATAATGGAAACATAGCAGAAGCACATTACTACTTAGAACGTGCTTTCAAAAATACTATCGAAAATGATCGTTTCTATGGACCCGTTAAAAAAATGATAGATGAAACTGTGAATAAAAAAGATTTAGGCGATCCTATTTTTGCCGTGGATTATTTAATCGGTCAAGCTGTATCTCATACCTTAGTAGAAAACCCTATTGGTACTTTTAAAAAAATGAGTTTCGATAAAATCGAAAATAAATATGATGCTAATGTACAAATGTTTCCTACTGAAGAAAGTAAACAAAAGTTAGATAAGATTCGTGAATTTAATTCTAACCATGGTTTTAAACAAGAATCCTTTGATGAATTTTTACCTGCTAACCTACCTTTATTTGAAGAAAACAATCAATTATCAGTATTTTTAGGAGAAGGTTATACCTTAGTAGATGAAGGTGCCGAAATCTATGACGTATGTGGCTTAAATGTAGATACTTCATTATCATTTACTTGCTATAAATTAATTAAAAATGATACTGACCAACTTTCCTATCTATTGTTAGCTGGTAAAAGTCCATTAGAATTAAAAGAACGTAAATTACGTGAGAACGAAGCGTCATCTTATGGACAAAAGATTTTTGATGTATATAAAAATCAAATCATCTTCAATGAAGATGCTCTTCCTGAATTTATGACTGCATTAGCTAAGGACTACTTTAATGATCAATTTACTGCCGAAGATATTAATAATATCTTAGTAAACGGAATCAAAGATATAACATTTAATCAATCATTAGATATACACGAAAAATTCCAATTAAATGATTCTAGAATTAAAATCTTAATTGATACCAATCAAAAAGCATAAAAAATAAGCTATCCAAATGGATAGCTTATTTTATTTATAATTTAAAAATGTTAATTTTCTACTTTGGCAGCGTATGCTTGTTCTTCTTTCATCAAGCGCTTCTTTTCACGTTCGTTGAACCATGGTGAAATAGTGAAAGCTAGAATATCGTTAGCAACGTATACCGCACTATTTACAAACATAGCAAGAGTAGCTGAACCTTGACGGAAAGTAATGAACCATAGCACTACTTGTGCTAATCCAGAAGCTAACCACCAGAAGTATTGGTTGTTGTAACGTAGGAAACAAATGATTCCGGCAGTTAAACAAACAGCAAAACTGAAGGCATCGTAGAATGGACGAGGTTCGTTAGTTAAAGCTTGGATAGCAAAGCCAGAAACTAAGTAAACTACTAAGGTAAATACAATAGAAATCACCCAACTTTTAGCAGTGAACTTACGGATCTTAGAAACCATGTTCACATTCCAGTTCTTACTTACTAATACTGGAATATCTAGTGTAATTACATATGCTAATTGTTCACCAATACTTAGGAAGTTCTTAGCAGAAAAACCTACGATAATGAAACAAATAGCAGATAAAATACCTAATACACCATTAACGGATTTAGCAGCGTTAATTGCTAGAACACAAAGAACACCTAAAGTAGTTCCGATGAAAGTTAAAATTGATAACCAAGTGATTGGTTCATTAACTAAAGTCATAACTTGGCAACCTAAACTAAAGAAGAATAAGTAATAATTTTGTTGTGGCCAACCCTTTAATTGATGAGCTAAAAATTTAAAATATGCTGACACAGTGAAAAACCCTTTCGTATAAAAATTAACACTACTAATAGAAATTATTTATGTATGCATACAATATGTAGTGTCTATTCATTAAAAACAACACTATATATTCTAACATTCTGTGTTGATTTCGCAACTGGGTTTTATACACTGAATCTTGTCAACGCTATTCATATCGCTACTTATCGGAAAATAATTAAATTTTTTTAATATTTAGGACGGGGTTCAATCACTAATGAACTAAAGAAAATACCTAATATCATCAATAAAATAACCCCTACTGTTATATTGTTGATCCAGTGAATAACTACTAGTAAGGATATAATAATCGCAATTAGAAATAATACGGTTTCTTTGAATTCATTACCCGCTTGTTTTTCACGATGAAATAATACATGTAAATACTTGTTCTTACGATTAAGCATCACGATTAATAGATATACTACTAATAAAATTAATGCAGTATACCCCCATGGAATTCCTACGGCTTGGCAAATCATAAGTGCTACCGATAGTGGTAACCATAGAATAATTAATTCGAAGAAAAAGTAGGAAAAATCAAAATTCATTTCTGCTCTCTCCTTTAAGAATATTTTAGTTTTTATTGTATCATTACTACGTTAAATGTGATAGACATGGCTTTGCGTTATAATTAATCTAAATAATTTTTAGGAGTGATAACATGCAATTTCGTATCGAACACGATTCACTCGGTAAAGTAAAAGTACCTAAAGATGCCCTATACGGACCACAAACGGAACGTAGTCGACATAATTTCAATATCGGTGGTAGAATGCCTATGCCTATCATCGAAATGTTGTTACACGTGAAACAAGCTGCTGCTACCGTAAATAATCAGAATGGTACTTTAGCTGCTGACAAACGCCAAGCTATTCATGAGGCGGTTAATCAATTACTAACTGGCAAATATAATAATGCTTTTCCACTTCATATTTACCAAACCGGAAGTGGCACACAAACTAATATGAACGTTAATGAAGTAATTGCTCACCTAGCCATGCAATTACATCCCCAAACGTCGGTTCATCCCAATGATGATGTAAATCAATCACAAAGTTCAAACGATACATTCCCTACTGCTATGATGATGGCCGCTTATCAATCATGTAATACACTTATAAAAGCTGCTAAACATCTAATCGCTACATTGGAAAAGAAACAACAAGAATTCGCCACAGTGGTCAAAATTGGCCGTACACATCTACAAGATGCTACCCCATTAACCGTAGGCCAAGAAATTAGTGGTTGGAAATCTGCTATCCAACATGATGTAGATGCTATGCAACAACTAATACCTACTTTATTAGAATTACCTATCGGCGGAACTGCCGTGGGAACTGGTTTAAATACCCCTAATAATTTTGATCAAGATATGGTTAAACAATTAAGTAAACAAATGAATGTTAAATACCGCGTGGCTGATAATAAATTCCAAGGCCTAGCTAACCATTCACAAATCACTACCATGCACGGCATTTTTAAAACGTTGGCTTCCGATTTAATCAAAGTAGGTAATGATATTCGATTCTTAGCTTCTGGTCCTCGCGCTGGTTACAATGAATTAAACATTCCTAGTAACGAACCCGGATCATCTATTATGCCAGGTAAAGTAAACCCTACCCAAATCGAAGCCCTAACTATGGTAGCCGCCAAAGTTATGGGAAATGATACTACGATTTCATTCGCTAATAGCCAGGGTAACTTTGAAATGAATGTATATAAACCCGTTATTATTGCTAGTTTCTTGGAAAGTTCTCAACTATTAACGCAATCCATTACTTCCTTTACCGACCGTCTAGTCACTGGTTTAACTGTTAATACTAAACATATCGAAGAATTAATGGATAACTCATTAATGTTAGTAACTGCCCTTAGTCCTCATATTGGATATGAAAAGAGCACTAAGATTGCGCAATGGGCACAACAAAATGATACTAAATTAATTGATGCTGCTGAACACTTCGGAATATCTAAAGATGACTTTAATAAGTGGGTAAATCCTAGAGATATGACTAATATTAATCGGAAATAAAATAAAAACACCATACGAAAGAGTATGGTGTCTTTTTTTAACTATAATAAGGGCCTACTAATAAAATGGCCATTAAATTCAAAAATATATGCATTATGATAGGTGCTTTAACGTTTCTAGTCTTATTATATACGAAAGCAAAACATATCCCGTATATGGCAAAATAAAAGAATGAATAAACACTGTAATAACGCATATGCAATAATATAGATGATGCAATAGCACCTATCCATTTTAATTGATTAGGAAATGCTACATCTAAAAAATAAGCTCGAAAAACCACTTCTTCTAGTATAGGCGATAAAATTAAGTACCCTAACACTAGTAAGATAACTTGCCATGGGTAATGAGAAAAGGCAAAATCATGCATACTAAAATTGTTTCTAAATGATAGGCCAAAAATTCTAATGTATATTTTCCCAAATACTACAGATAACACAATGCCAATAAAAATCATTAATATATCTTTTCGATTTAATTTGTGAGATAGTTGATATCCAGTGCCAAATTTTTTGTAAGCATAGAATGCTAAGCCCATCATAATAGCATATGACAAGACATAAACAACGGTTAAACTAACGTTATGTTCGATACCATTGTTAAACCGTATTTGTTGTGCTGGAATAAAAGGAAATGAAGTGGCTACCATAACAATTAATAATAATCCCACTAATCCCTTTTTAAACATCTGACGAGGATTCCAATAATCAGTCTCATTCAACTTAACTATTCCTCTTTTCTAGTGAATTTTAGCTAATAAAGTGTTCTTTTCGTAGTGAACATTTAAAGCGGTTAATGCAGCAGCTGCATAAATTACAAACATCATAAAACTAGCTAATGCGGCATAGTGTGGCAATGCTTGATAATCACTAATAGAAAAGCCTTTAGCAATAGTTACTAAGAAATCATAAATGAAATGTAAGGCAATAGGAATCCATAATGATCCACTCTTTACATAAATAACTCCTAGTACTAATCCCAATCCAGCAGCATTTACTACTTGAACTGTAGTTACACCAAAAGATTGTTGAGATAAGTTCACATAGTGATATAAACCGAAAATTACTGCAGCAATGACCACTGCTAAGTTAACTCGTAAACGACTAGTTTTTACTCTGTTTAAAATAGCCATTAACTTACCTAAAACTAAGCCTCTAAATAGTAATTCTTCAGATAGAGAGGCAATTAATCCGATATCTAACGCTATCCAGAAATGCTTAGAATGAATACTGGATAAAAATAAACCTAAACAAACAATTAAAAATACTAGCCAACCCGTTTTTTGCTTACTAGGTGCTAAATAAAGAGCTTGTTTTAATAATAAATAGTTCAATAATAAAATAACTAGTATAGAAATTACTTTGTAAATGTTAATTAATAAAATGTATTTGTTGTAATAGCCCATGTGGACGTTTTGTAAGATAAGTTTATAAACCACCGGTAAAATAAATTGATCTAAGGCGAATTCACAAACTAATAGCAAGGGGATTAGAATCCATTGCCAATTAGTTTTAATACGTTGACTTAAAATATAAATCACATCCTAAACTTTTAATATTAACTTTTATAATAACATAAAAAGACCTACTACATTGAGCAGGTCTTTTTAACTTAAATATTTACTTGTTTTTACGTTTCTTTAAAAAGTTCTTAAGGATAGCACCTAATAAGATTAATAATCCAATTAAGGATAAAATGTATGAGCCTATTTCAGCTTTGGTCTTATGCACAATAATTTGTACATGATGTTTACCCTTACGAACATTATTAATAGTCATTAAAGCATTCTTATTAGGATATCCCTTAATCGTCTTACCATCTAACTTAACTTGATAATTTATACCATTGTAATACATAAATGGTAATGAAATCCTTTTACTATTTGAAGGTAATTTAAATGAAAATCCACCATTACCCAATAAATTAACTTTAATGTCTTTATCATCATAAATAGCCAATCGATTATTTATTTCGTTATATGAATGTTCTGAAGTTTGAAGATAATAGTCATTGTTACTTAATGATGTACTATTTAATATATTATCGAAATCACTATTGTTTTGTAATTTAAATGCCCAATTTCCAGAATATGGTTGAGTCATCCTAGGTCTGTTAGTTGTATTATTTACTAAAGTTTCTTGTGCTCCAAATTGCAAAGTTAATATAGACAAAACAGCAATAACAACAGCTCCTAAATAATGTCTTATACACTTTAGTTTTATCATAAACACATAATTTTCTGCAAATAAATAACATAATAGAACTTCAGGTATTACATAAATTCGATTAGTAAATTGAATATGCGAAAAAATAGTATGTTTCAAAACGCTCCATGGAAACACCGGTGAACAAATTATTAAAAATATAACTGATAACCAAAAAATTTGCTTTTTGTAACCAAATAAATTCTTATAGTTAATTATGCTTAGTACTAAACCAATTAACGCTACAAATGTAATACTTGCACTAATATTATTATTAATCGAATCTGATATTAATGTATGAAAATCTGTGCCGTCGTAAAATAAAATATTATCTGGTGTATGTATTTTATTACTACTAGAAATAATTATAAAGGGAATCCAAAAAAAACTTGTTAATAATATTGTTGTAATAACAGATTTCGCCAAAGAAATAACTTTAGTAATACTTTGAAACTTGCGTAAATTAACTAATAAAAAAATTGCTAAGAATCCAACAACAATGATGGAGTTTAAGACATGTGAAAGGATAATTCCCGACATACCTATAGATAATTCAATCCATTCATCTTTCTTTAGCAATTGTAAAAATCCAAATAAGACTAATGGAATAAAAACCATGGCGGAAGATGTCCCAATACCGTATACACTTACTCCATAGAAAAGGGCCATTGTACTCAAAGTAAAAGAAACAGAAAATAATATACTAACGTTTTTATTTTTGCTATATCGGTAACAAGCATAATATGCTAGAATTAATGCGAAAAAGTTTCTAATAATAAAAGCTAAATGTAATAATTCTACATACGATTTTATAATCAATGATAGAAAAACGATAGGATACAGATTAATTTTAGGGTATAGAGCCATTACTGCACTACCAGATTGATTGAATTCATTCAAAGATACCAATGGAAACCAATTTCCATTTAATATAGACTCGCGTAATTCGTTTATTCTATGCCAATGGAAATCAAAATCCAAAAACATTGCAACAAAATGTGAATGCCAAAAGAAAATACCACTCATTATTGACACAACAGCAAACATTAAAATAATAAATATGTTACTTCGCCAGAAATTATGTATATCTAGTTTTTTACTCATATAAATTCTCCTTATTTATTTATAACAATACATAATTTTATCATTAATAACCTTATCATTCCACCTAATAAAAAGCATGAAACTAATCTCATGCTTTTTTATCTATCATATTTTACGTTTCTTTAAAAAGTTCTTAAGAATAACACCTAATAAGATCAGTAATCCAATTAAGGATAAAATGTATGAAGCTATTTCAGCTTTTGTCTTATGCACGATGATTTGTACACGGTGTTTACCCTTATGGACATTGTTAATGGTCATCAATACATTCTTATTAGGATATCCTTTAACCGTCTTACCGTCTAACTTAACTTGATAATCGATACCATTATAAGACAAGAATGGTAAGGATAATTTCTTTATAGATTTTTTGCTAGTGAAGATAAATTTACCATTACCTAACAAACCTAATCGTATATTTTTATGATTACCATAAGTAGCAAAATGATTGTTAATAACATCATATTTAGAAACAGAATTTTTAGGATAATAGTCAATAAGTCCTGGTCTCCAACCATTCACCAAATTATTAATTTCTTTTTTAGATTTAATAACTATATTATATTCACCGCTGTATGGTTTTAATAATTCTTGATTATTAATATTGTTGGCAACTATTTGTTTTTGCCCAACCATCTGAATACAAATTATTCCACAAATTATTCCCACAAAAACAATTATATTTTTCTTGTAATTATTGCACAATTTAATGGAGCATTCCGCAAAAACATAGCAAAGTAGCATTTGAGGAATTATATAAAATCTAAATGTAAATTGAAGCGTTGCTTTTATAAAAGTATCACTAAGAATATTCCAAGGAAAGAAATCACTACATACTACTAAAAATAGTATAGAGATCCAAAAAATTTGTCGAGATAGTAAAGTCAACTTTGAATAATTAATAATTCCTAAAATCAACCCAATAAATGCTGTAATAGTAATAGAAGTACTAACATTATTATTAAAAATATCACTAATAAGAGAATTAAAATCCACACCAGATATAGTTGCAGGTGCTGGTGGCATACTTATATGATTGGATACTGACAAAATCAAAAAAGGAATCCAAAATGCACTAGATATTAATACGGTTAAAATAAATGCTTTAGTTGCTGCAAATAATACGTTTCTTTTGAGTATAGTTTTTATATTAAACACGACTAACAGGATAATAAAAATAATAGCAATTATAGCACTTAATACATGACTCATAATAATTGCAGAAATTCCTAGAGATATTTCAACCCAATGATTTTTACATATCAATTCAAAAAAGCCAAATAAAACCAATGGCAAAAAAATCATCGCTGATGACATACCAATATCGTAATTAAGCACAGCACTGTTCAAAACCATTGTTGAGAGCACATACGAGATTGCAAATAAGCTACTTACTTTCTTATTTTTATTAAAGCAATATGATGCAAAATAGGCAATCAACAATGATACAAAATTTCTTAATATAAAATCAATATAATATAGTTTTATAATATTGCTAACTACAAGTGATAATAATGTTATCGGTAATAAATTAAATTTAGGATATAGTGACATAACCGCAGTACCCGTTTGATTAAATTTATTAACGGCAACCATATCAAAAATATTTCCATTCAAAATTGAATCTCTTAATTCATATATTCTTTGCCAATGAAAAAACATATCGGATCCAACTAAAACAAACTTAGAATGAATCATTATTATTGAACTTAATACCGACGCAACAGCAAACACTAAAATAATAAATATGTTACTTCGCCAGAAATTATGTATATCTAGTTTCTTATTCATATAAATTCTCCTTATTTTTATATAATAAATCATAATTTTATTATTAATACAATTACTATTCTATCTATTAAAAAAAGCATGAGACTAATCGCATGCTTTTTATGTCGATTATATTTTACATTTCTTCAAAAAGTTTTTAAGGATAGTACCTAATAATATCAGTAGTCCAATTAGGGATAAAATATATGAAGCTATTTCAGCTTTAGTTTTATGCACAATGATTTGAACATGATGTTTACCCTTACGAACATTATTAATTGTCATTAAAGCATTCTTATTAGGATATCCTTTTACTGTCTTACCATCTAACTTAACTTGGTAATTAATTCCATGGTAATACAAGAATGGTAAGGATAATTTCTTTATAGATTTTTTGTTAGTAAATATAAATCTACCATTGCCCTTAGATCTAACTTTAATCTTCTTGTTTTTATCATACGTTGCCCAGTGATTACTAATATTATTTAAAGAAGATACGGCACTAGTTGGGAAATAATCACTAATTGCTTTTTTATTATAAATCAATTTATCAATAGAATAGTTTGATGAAATATTAACATTCTGTATACCTGTATTGTTTACACTGTTTAAACTTAGATAATTCTTTGAACTATTCATCAAATTATCCTGTGCTCCTATTTGTATTAACAAGGTGGATAAAGTAATAACTATGACAGCCACATTTGACTTTTTGGTATTTTTACATATCCCCATAATTATTTCTGCAAATAGATAAGATAAAATTACTTCCGGAATAATATACAATCGCCAACTAAATTGCAAACTGTTATTCAAGCCAGTTTGTGCTAAAACGCTCCAAGGAAATAGATTACTACATAAAATCATAAATCCACCGGATATCCACAATAATTGCTTTAAAGATGTAGACAATTTTTTGTAATAAACTATCCCTAAAATTAATCCCAATAACATCGCTAGAGTTATAGAGTAGTTAACATTAATAACATTTTCAAAAATTGCAGATGATAAGCTATCTAAGGAAGTACCACCCAATAACCAAAATGATGGTGGCAATGCTATAGAATTATGAGCCATAAAAATGAAAAAGGAGAATACAAATGAACTGGTTAGCAATACGGTAGTAATGATTGCTTTTCCTAAAGCTAGTAATTTTTTAGTATCTCTGAATTTGCGGAAATTAATCGCTGCAAATACTAATAAGAATAACGCAACTATCACTGAATTTAAAACATGGCATAAAATGATCAAACTCATACCCGTTGTTAACTCTACCCAGCGATTTCGTCTTACTAATTCCATGAACCCAAACATAACTAGCGGAAGAAAGATAAGTGATGAAGATCTACCTAAATCGTAACTCTTAATTCCATTAAAAATTTCAATTGCAGTTAAAACATAAGTTATAGAAAAAATAAAACTAACATTTTTTCTATGGGTGTAACAATAACTAGCTACGTAGGCTACCACTAGTGCAAAAAAGTTTCTTAATATAAATGTTATGTAATAGAAATGAAGAAACGTTTTGCAAACTATAGATAAAAGCACCATAGGATATAAGTTTATTTTAGGATATAAACTCATTACAGCACTACCAGTTTGGTGGAATCGATTTAATGATACCAACGGATTCCAGTTACCATTCAATATAGAAGCACGTAGATCATAAATACGTTGGATATGAAAGTACAAATCATCTCCAAGATATACGTAATGTGCATGCCACATAAATGCTGCACTAATTACTGACATAACTATAAACATTAAAATAATGAATGTATGACTACACCAAATATTATGTACATTGGTTTTAGAGTTCATAATAATTCTCCCTTATCTTTAATATATTAAATTATACCATTTATCTAAATTTTCTATATAAAAAAGCCATACTGATAATTGCAGTATGGTGCTTTTTTAATTATTTAATTATTTAATTATTTAATTTTTATTTTACATAAGCTTTTGAAAAGTCCCATAAAGGTCCATTTCCATAATATCTAATACCGTGAATATCATGCTTAATCAATTCACCTTGAGCAGATTGATATAGCGGAATAATAGCTTGATCATTTAATAATACTTTTTGCGCATTCACTAAATCATCCCAACGTTTAGCTGGCTTTAATGCATCTTCATTATTGGACTTATCCAATAAATCATCATAATTAGCATTACTCCATTTAGCAGTATTCATAGAGTTACCAGTGTATTTAGTATTTAATGGAGAGATAGGATCACTAATGGATGGGTCCCAAGCGGCTACATGCACTTGGAATTGTGAATGTAGGAAGCGAGAAGTAGAAACGGTGTTAGGAAGTAGTTGAACGTTAACATGCATCCCCGGCAACTTACTCCATTCACTTTGTAAGAATTCTGCCATAGATTTAGTGGTGTCATCATTTCCACCAGTTAAGGTTAGGTGTAATGATTTCATATTCATTTCTTTTAGTCCTTGCTTCCATTGTGCTTGTGCACGTTTAGCATCCCCATTTACAGCAGATGATACAGAAGCAACATCATTAAAGTCTTTGCCATTACGGTAAGCTAAAGTGTCTGGCACCATTCCACGTGCTTGAATAGACCCGTCGCCTAACACATCATTAATCAATTCTTTACGATTAATAATAGCTGACATAGCTTGGCGAATATTCTTATTATTCAAAGCAGGAATTGCATGAGCATTCATGGTAATGTATTTAACTGTGTAACTCTTACGTAAATGAAAATCTTTATCATTCTTGTAGTTAGCATAGCCCTGTTTACCAGAAATATAAGTTTGATCAATTTTACCGTTTTGATACTCATTTAATGCAGTTTGTGGATCTTTAATCACTGTATATTTAATGGTACTTAATTTAGTTTGTTTAGCATCATAATAATATGGATTCTTTGCTAGCACCCATGAATCATTAGTACCATTCCATTTGGTAACTTTAAAGGCACCGTTATAAACCATCTTGTCACTAGTGGTTCCGTATGAACTGCCGTATTTATCTACTTCACTCTTTAATTGTGGGTAAAAGACAGGTAATGTCAAAATGTTAACAAAGTATGGTTGTGGGCGCGTCAATTTAAATTGTAATTTATACTTACCCACTGCTTTAACTCCAAGTGATGAAACCGGAGCTTGTTCCTTGCTAACTGCGTCATAGTTAACGATGTGGTCCATGTAATAAGCTTCTTGTGAAGCAGTCTTAGGATCAGCACTGCGTTGAATTCCGTAAGCAAAATCTTGTGCAGTTAAGTCTTTTCCATTGCTCCATTTAGTATGTTTTAAATCAAATGTATAGGTTTTACCATCTTTGGAAATATGGTAATCCTTGGCCACACCTAGACGAACTTTATTTCCACCATTGGGTTCTACTAGGCCTGAAAAGGAATTAAAGATAGTTTGTTGAGTATTTAAATCCACTGCTTTAGAAGGATCTAAACTAGAAATAGATGCATTCGTCATCCAGTTTAAATGTTTCTTATTAGCTGCCCCGTTATTATTACCACAAGCAGTTAGTGCCACTCCTAAAAGTAATGTAGCTGCAGTAGTTAACCAGATTTTTACTTTCTTCATAATAAAATCTCCTCATAAATTCTAAATACGTTATCCAGATGGCCATCTGAAAATACAAAAAGAGTGTCATGATTCTACGCAAAAAAGCCGAACCATGACACTCTTTTCCTACTAATACTTTAACGTTAACGAATTAGATAAAAGAATAGAGTTCACCGTTCGGAATTTGACAACAACACTCATTAATTTCGTATACATTATTAAATTTCATGGTGAACCCTCCTTTTAATTTAATTTTATGGTACACTTCTCTCATTTAAATAGCAACAATAAAATTTAAACTTTTTCGAAAAAAAGCAAAGTAGGTATAGTGGTACTATGATTCGTATAAATAAAAAAGCCACTGAATCATCAGCGACTTTTCTCATTTACTTTTTAATGTAAGCATTAGCGAAGTCCCAAACTGGACCGTTACCTAAGTACTTAATGCCTTTGACATTTTCCTTAATTAATTCAGGTTGTGCCTTTTGGTATAGTGGAATAATTCCTTGATCATTTAGAATAATCTTTTGTGCGTTAACTAAGTCATCAAAACGCTTGCTTGGGTTAGTAGCATCTTGGTTGTTAGAACGGTCAATGTACATGTCGTACATGGAATTGCCCCACTTAGAAGTGTTAATAGGACTATTAGATACCTTAGTTTGTAGTGGTGAAATAGGATCGCTTACTGATGGGCTCCAACCAGAAACGGATAGGTCATAATCTGACTTCAAGGAACGACCAGAAGCTACGTTATTTGGTAGGATTTCGGCATTAACCTTTAATCCAGGTAATTTTTCTAATTCAGTTTGTAGGAATTCAGTTAATGAACGGTTAGTTTGGTCATTGTTGTTCATGATAGAGATAGATAATGACTTCTTACCTACTTCTTTCATCCCTTGGTTCCATAGTTTCTTAGCTTGAGTTAAGTCAGTGGAAGTGGCATCTTTAACACTAGCATAGTCATTGAAGTCCTTACCCTTCTTGTATGCTAGAGTATCAGGAACTAAACCACGTGCAGCAAAGGAACCGTCACCTAAGATATCTTCAGTCATGGACTTACGATCAATAGCCATGGATAAAGCACGTCTTAAGTTCTTGTTCTTTAATGCAGGAACACGGTTTTGGTTAATGGATAAGTATTGAATCATAAATTCTTTTCTATTAACCAAGTCAGGATTGTTTTTGTAATTATTGTATTGTTGCTTACCTGCTACCAGAGTTTGGTCTAATTTGCCAGATTGATATTCATCTAAAGCAGTTTGTGGGTCTTTAATTACGGAATAGTTGATAGCCTTTAACTTAACGTTACTATTAGCGTAATAATCATTGTTTTTAGCTAATGTCCAGGCATCGTTACTACCAGTCCAGTTAGTAACCTTAAATGGTCCGTTGTAAACCATTTTGTCACTAGTAGTTCCATATGAACTACCGTATTGATCTACTGCACTCTTTAATTGTGGGTAGAATACTGGTAATGCTAAGACATTTAAGAAATCAGCTTGTGGTTTAATCAATTGAATTTGTAATTGATACTTACCAGTAGCTTTTACTCCTAGCATAGATGCAGGCATAGTTTGGTTTTTAATAGATGAGTAGTTCATGATGTTGTTCATGTAGTAACCCATTTGTGAAGCAGTCTTAGGATCAGCACTACGTTTTATACCGTATTCGAAATCTTTGGCAGTTACTTCTTTACCATTACTCCACTTACTGTGACGTAAATTGAAAGTATAGGTTTTACCACCATTAGTAATCTTGTAGTTCTTAGCCATTGCTAAGTTCACTTTATTACCTTTATCAGGTGTAACTAAACCACGCATGGAATTGTATAATACTTGGTCACTAGTTACATCCACTGCTTTAGAAGGATCTAAAGTAGTAACGGAAGTATTACTCATCCAGTTTAGTGTATTGGTTCTTGATGTTTGACTTGAGGAATTACCACAAGCAGCTAAAAGCATAGCACTACCTAGTGCAACTACTCCTAACTTAGTAATTGTTTTGAAATGCATTGTAAAATCCATCCCCCTACTTTTGCAATCTCATTTTTTGACTAATCAAAAGTACCACATTTAAATTGGTAATGCAATCAAATGTATCGTACACAATCATTTATCACTTTCAAATATTTTTAAAAATGATAGACTATACATTATATATAATAATCTAACTTAAGGGACTGATTTTACATGAGAATTGGAGTTACTTCTGACGTCATTTTTAGCCAAAACGAACCCTTCCGTCAACGTGAAGGCCACTTTGCACAAAGAACTTTAATGAACTGCCTATTAGCTAACAATATTACCCCAGTTATTTTCCCTGTAGGTAAACCTAATATGGCAGCTGATTTATTAGAAACTGTTGATGGTGTCATCTTAACTGGTGGCCCTGATGTTTTACCTAAATACTATGATGAAGAACCTATCCCCTCTATCGGTAGAACATTCGAAACTAGAGACGAATTTGAACTTGCATTAGTTAAACACGCAATTCGTATGAATAAGCCTATCTTGGCTATTTGTCGTGGCCTACAAGTGGTTAACGTAGCTTTAGGTGGTACTTTATATCAAGATATCGATACTCAATTCAAACCTGAGAATGGCTCACCTATCTTGCAACATTCGCAAAAAGCTATCGGTTACTCACCAGTACACCATATTAGTATTGATGAAAATTCACAATTAGCTAAAGTATTTGGCAAACGTGCATTTGTTAACTCTTTTCATCACGAAGCTGCTAAAGAAGTGGCCCCTAGTTTACACATCGTAGCTAAATCTGATGATGGCATGATTGAAGCGTTGGAAAATGATGACTTATCTATTCAATGCATTCAATGGCATCCAGAAAATATGTGGGATTACTATGAAGAAGAAAACGACTTATTTGTTGATTTCTTTAACCGTGTACACCACCATGAATAATTAAAAAATAAAAGCATCGCCATGATTATGACGGTGTTTTTATTTTTTTCTTAGATATTGCATACAATTTACCCATATATATTTATACAAGCCTTAAGCATTAATTTGTATGTTTGGTATTATAATTATGCATGTAAAGGAGGGATATATATGATCAATAAAAAGATCTTATTAGGTTTATTAGGTACTGTAGCATTAGTACCCGTTATGTCAGTAAAAGCTCAAGCTTGTTTCTTCCATTATCCGAAACCCACCGTGCAATATCATTGTACTAGCACCGTGGTTCCGAATAATATATCCCATAGTACGCGACCCAGCGTCTATCATGTAACTTATAAATACTACGCTCATAGTAAGAAGATTTTTATTTACGGAAAGACATTGAATACTTCCCGTGTGGCCATTAAATATGGAAACCAATCCATTCGATGGGTAAATGTCAATAAGGACAACACATTCAAAGCGGCTTATCACTTTGATGGCGATAAGAACTTCGATATTTTCGGACTGGACTCCAACGGTCGCAAAGTTACCTACCTTTATAACTTTACTCCGATGGTATACACTTCGGAAAAACCTGTTATTCAAAAAGCCGTTCGTAATGACAAAGGAATCATGTTATCCATGAATAATTCCGGACCTTGCGTTTTGCATCTTTACAATAACGGTCATTTAATTAAAAAGTACCGTCTACACGTTGCAAATGCTCATGTTCTTATCAGAAAATCACAATTACAAAGTAACTATCAACTTACTATAACTCAATCCTTCAGCTATCAAAAAACTAGTGAGGCCGTAACCGTTCCTCAATTAGCAGTAGGAGAAACCTATCAAGTAAATTATTAAGATAAATAAAAAGGTCATCAACTAATAATTGATGACCTTTTTTATTGGTTTTATTTAACTACAATTGCACGTAAATTAAATAATTTTTCAAAACGTCTGTGCATGTATTCTACATGACGACCGTGTTTAGCAAATTCGTTAGCGTATTTTTTAGTCATACGAGGTGTATTAACCATAAAAATAATACCATCTTGCTTAACGACACGATCTAATTCACTAGCAATTTGTTGATAAACAGCTTTTTTAGGAGTACTTAATTGATTACCGTTAGCAGAAATGCCCATAGCTACGTCGAATTCTTTATCTTCATAAGGGATATTTTGAATGTCGGCAGTAGTAATGTTCATCTTGCTACGTACGCGTTCTAAAGTAGCGTTTTTTTCTAAGCGTTGTACGGTGTATTGGTATTTATCCTCTACTCCGCAAACTTTACCAATTTCAGTATCTCTGGCTAATTTAATTAAACCGTATCCAGTACCGGTCCCTAAATCAATGCCATTTTGTTGATTAGTAAAAGTATGTTCTTTAACAAATTTTCGTACATAGTTTTTCTTGAAAGTTACACTTCTAAATAAGGACCATAAAGCAATTAAAATTAATACTAAAACGTAGATTAATAAGTGGTGTTTATGATCTTTCATGATGGAAGCATATAAACAAATAGCCCCGATTAATGCGGATGCGATAATGTATGGTTCGTCAGTCTTGTAACGATACCAATGTTTTACCCAACCAGTAAATTTATTCATTCTTATGTATCCTTTCTTATGCAATATAACCATATGATAACAAATATAGACCTTTTTATTAAAAAAATAAAATGATTTTTGCTAGTTTTTACTTAAAAGTATTAAGAAATTTCTCATTTAAAAAGCTTCCTACCATATTATCTATCTTCCTACTGTATTTTAACATCTTTTGCGCAAAGCTTTTATTACAAAATAAAATAATGTTATCTTATATGTAAAATCTATTAAGGAGGAAAGACATGAATTTTATCGCACTAGCTATCGGATTGATTCCATTCTTTGGATGGGGATTTTATCCCACAGTTGCATCACACATTGGAGGAAAACCCAGCCAACAAATTTTTGGTTCTACTTTAGGTGCTGTTATCTTTGCTAGTTTATTTGTATTGGTAACTGGCGTTCCCTACATGTCTCCAGTTGAAATACTAATTTCATATATTTCTGGTATGTGTTGGGCATTTGCACAACTTACTTCATTTAAGTCTTATAAATTAGTAGGATCTTCTATTACTACCCCTATCTCTGCTATGTTGCAATTAGTATACATCTCACTTTGGGGAGTTATTCTCTTAGGTGATTGGCACTCTATAATCGCTAAAACCATTGGTTTTATAGCTCTTATATCCATGATTGCTGGTGCATTCTTAACTAGTTGGAAAGAAGTACCTGAAAAAAGCAGTACCCAAGCACTTAAAAAAGCATGGATTTGGATGATTTTAGGTAGTTTTGGTTTCTTAATGTATTCTGTCTTACCTCAAACTGCTCAAATTAGTGGTAGCAAAGCCTTCTTTTTCCAAACATTAGGTATGTTAACTACTGCCATTATTAACGGAATCATCACTTATAGAGATACCAATATTTTCAATACTAAATTATCTTATAAAAATATCATTGGTGGTTTCTTCTTTGCCATCGCTGCAGTCAGTTATTTAATATCTTCACAACCTAACATGAATGGAGTTGCTACTGGATTTATACTAGCTCAAACTTCTGTCATCATGGCTACTATGTCAGCTATTTACCTATTAAAACAATATAAAACAAAAAAAGAAATGGTATATACCTGGATTGGATTACTTTTAATTGTAATATCTGGTTGTTTTACTTCATTTATTAAATAAATCACTAAAAAAACGTTACCTAATGGTAACGTTTTTTTATTTAAATATTAATTTTTATTCAGCTTCTCCAATTGCTCCTGCAATATCATCTTTGGAGAAATCATGTTGCATGAATTCATCACTTTGTGTGGGGAATTTTTGTTCTAGTTGATCAAATTTTTGTACATCAATTTCACCGTCGTGCATAGCAAAATTTAACAAATGTCCTCCAATAGATAAGTCATCAGCAATGAAATGTAGATGCAGGCCACCTACTGCCGCACCGTTAAATAATTGTGGTGAGTAGTATCCTAAAATGGTACCTGTTACCTTATCAGCATGAAATTCATGTTGATTACGAGCACAATCTACTAATGGAGGATAAGGTTTATCCTGTTTATTAATAGAACGGGTAGTTACTTGGTTAAAAGTTCCGTGAGCACGAATGGAGAAAAATACGTTCGACCAATTTTTTCTGCTTAAAATAGTGGATTCTAAATTATCAGGTGTGATGGTTTCTTTCACAGATACTAATGGTTGATAATTTGCGAAATGCACATCTGCGAATGGAACGGTAAAATCACCATCCAACTTCTTGATATCACCGTTACCATCTACCTTATAGGCAACACCATCTTTAACAATTAATTCACCATCTAATCCATCACCAGTACCAATTCCGGTATCACCATGTTTCAATAAATCACTTAATTGCAAAGTTCCATCAAAAAGTCCAGGAACCAATAAAGCTAGTGTTCCGTATTGATATAAAGTATTAGTAGTTTTCACAATCTCATCTCCTTAGTAAAAATATTCTAACACCGCATAAAAATAACCGATACTAATTAGTATCGGTTATTCTTAATAACTCTTTAGTTTTTCCCAGTGCCATCAAGAATCACTAGAGGGTTATTTAGATGGGCAAAACATCCACATTCGTTACTTGTATTATTTGATGATTGGACTACTCTTTCATCATTTATTATTCAGGGAAGAATTCATGATTTTTCTAGGAGTGAGATTACCATGAGAATGTTTTCAATAATTTTCATATGGCTACGTACCAAGACATGAACCATATGCATTAACTTCATTGATCTGTTTTCGTACGAGATTTTAGAGTCCGTAAACTCGGGGAAATTTACTTCATCTATAGAGTTATGGGCTTCATAATTTCCATTATAAGCGAGAACCAATTATAGAAATTATGAAACTTTTTTAGAGATAGTTCTTATAAAGAAATGTTTAAAAACAGGTAAAGCAATATTAGACTAAAGCCGCTTTATTACCTAAACGACAGTAGCAAAGGTTAATAAAAGTAGAAAGTGGATTTCATAAATGGCTACCTTTTACGTTGACCACAACATAAGAGACAAGTCCCATTTAAATACCTCATTTATTACGTTCAGATTGGATTTTACAGGAGCATTACTCAATTTTTGTAATAAAATTTTTGAATGAATGTTTTGCCCATCACTCATCTAAAAAATTAGTGAAGGTCCAAAAGCCATGCCAACAACGAAATGAATCGGTCATTAACATTTCTTTTCAACTCTTCGCCATAAGATTACATAACTTTAAAACCGTTGTCAAATCAACGTTTTTTAGATAATTTTATAAAAATAACATAATTATTTCCCGTAATTATTAAACTATTTTTCAATAATTTGCATTAAGTATCCAAAAAGCATTATAAAAAATTTTCTTTTAAGTAAATTAAACCATTTTATAACTTTCAAATGGATAGACCGTCTAGATAGGTCATAATGTCACATTACTATGGTAAAAATCTAATCTGGCGGGGAAATCTTATACAAATCTTAAGATTTATTTGGGGTATTTATCATTATAATACCTGTATAGACAAAAGAAATTAAACTGTGTGATTTATTAATTCGTCGATAAATTTTTACACAGAGGAGGTATTTTATGATAATAAAAAATAAGTCTAAGAGAAAAATTATACTATCTTTTCTTAATCTAACCGCTCAACAGGATATCAACACTATCAGCACTAACGACATTATTGATAATGCCAATATCTCACGGGGTACTTTTTATAACCATTTTAAAAATAAAATTGATATTATCCGCTACATTGAAAAATCTATTAGTACATCCCTAGATGAAAAATTCGCTGAAGTTAATAGCGAATACAACAACTTCTTTTACGTACTAACCGAAAAAGTTTGCCCGTTAATTTATCATGATCGCGAATTCATCAAAATCCTATACAACTTCTACGAACCGCAGTTATTTAGTTTCTTACAAGAACATTACGCTAAATTCTTAATTCCATACTTCGCCCACTACGATGAAAAGAAATATGGCGTTCCTAAATATTTCGCTATGAGTTTCTTTTTCCGTGTAATTTTAGATGCCGTTTTATCTTGGATTTCTCAACCTATCCCCGCATCACCGGAAGAATTCAAAAACATTTTCTACAAATTAATTAACACTTCCATGACTGAAATGTGTGGTATCGTTATTCGTCAATAAAAAAAGCCGCTATTGCTGAACAATAGCGGTTTTATTAGTTATTAATAAATTACTTTAATTGATTTAACATAGCATCATTGAAGTATTCTAGATCGTCAGGTGTACGACTAGTTACTAAATGATGTTTTTGATCTACTACTACGGGTTCATCTAGAACTTCAGCGCCAGCGTAGAATAGGTCGTAACGAATAGTAGTGTAAGCAGTTAGCTTCAATTCGTTAGTTAAACCAGTTTGAATAAAGAATTGAGGACCGTGACAAATTGCAAATACGGGCTTGTTAGCTAACAAGAACTTCTTTACAAAGTTGTTGTAACGGTCATCGACACGTAGTGCGTCAGGTGAACCTCCACCGGGTAGTAGTAAACCATCGTAATCGTCAAAGTTGGCGTCATCGATAGCTACGTCTACGGTTTGTTTATCACCGTGTTCACCAGTGATTTCGGTGTTAGCATTGTTTTCGATAATGTCTACGGTGTAACCAGCGTCTTCTAAAGCCTTCTTAGGTGAAGTTAATTCAGAATCCTCGTAACCGCTGGTAACAATTGCAGCAATTTTAGTCATAATTGGTACCTCCTTATTTAATTACATGTATGATTTTAGGATTTTCACTTACTTTTTTCAAGTGATTTTCTCAAATTTATTAGCTCTAATGGGTGTCTATTAATTGATATTTACTATTATTTCTGAGTAAAATATAGTTAAGAATAATAATACATAGAGGTAATAATATGAAAAAATTATATAAATTACTACTAGTATCTGGAACTAGTTTATTAATACTAAGCGCTTGTGGTAAAAATAACACTGATGGTAAACAATTTCATGCACCTAAATCTCCACTAGCAACTGCTTTTGACACTAGTGGTATTTCACTGCAAAAATATAATAAATTGCAATATACTGACCGTTACTTACATGGAGGCAACACCAAAAAAGAAGCCATTAAAGTATTAGGTACCCCTTCCAGAATGGTCGATACTTCCTTAAGCAATAATAAACAAGCTAAGCAATATGTATGGAATATGGACAATAATGCACAAGTGAAATACGTATTCGCCATTATTTACAAAGATAAAGTGTTGAGTAAAGGTTATGATCAAAACACTAAGAGTAAAATTGTTTCTAAAAACAAAGTAGACAAATTAAAGAATGGCACTACTTTCCAAGAAGTCCAAAAACAATTGGGTGCTCCGCTAGAAGAACAAGTATCTGATGGTTTCCAATTCATGACTTATCAAATTGATTCCAGTGGTCGTGCTTATAATCTAACTTTCAATAGTCAAAAATTAACTAAAAAGAGTATGACTAAATTAAATAACAACTAAAAAAAGCTCCGTTACTAGTTATCTAGCAACGGAGTTTTTTACATCATATCGATGTAGCCATCTTCTCTTAAATTATCGAGAGTTTCTAATAAGTCATCATTAGTCATGGCATTTAATTTCTTTAAATAATCAGCTTCGTAATCGTCCATTAAACTATCGAAGCAAGATTTTACTTCTTTAGGGTCTAATTCACGATACATGCGTACTTTATCTTCAGGTTTTCTTAAGTCATATTGATAATGTTTCTTAAATTCTTGAACGTACCAAGCACCTTTGATCTTAGCACGGTAAGTTTGGATTCTTTCGTCAGTCCAATACATGTTATCACCTCAATTACGTATGTATTGGGAAATATTATATACCTATTTGCGTGCAATGTGAAAAAGAAAAACGCCTCAACTACTAGCTGAAGCGTTTTTTCTTATAAGTACTTTCATTGCACTTAATTTTTGGAATAACAAGCTAAAATTTTAAAATAAGTTAATTTGCAGCTTAACTTATTATTTTTGACCACGTTCATAAGAAACATTATATGGTTTGAATTCATGATCATGTAATTCATGAGCAGCGTCCATTAACCAATTAGTGTTACGTAGTAAGGCACGACCTTCCATGATTAGGTCAGCTTGATTATTTTGCAAAATGTATTCACATAGACCAGGATTATCTAATAGACCTACTGTAGATACATCAATGTTTACTGCTTTCTTCATCTTAGTAGCAAATGGAGTTTGGTAACCATCATGTACTGGGAAGTTAGGTCCCTTAGGTAATAAACCACCAGTAGAAACATCAATTAATTTAATACCAGCAGATTCTAACCAACGACCAATTTGTTGCCATTCTTTCATGGTATTTTCCTTACCAGTATCGTCATAATCAGTTAGGGATAGACGAATCCAAATAGGACCTTTGAAGTTTACTTGAATAGCTTCAATTACTTCACGAACGATGCGGTAACGATTTTCCAAAGTACCACCATATTCATCTTCACGGTGGTTAGTTACAGCAGATAAGAATTGATTTAACAAGTAACCATGAGCCCCATGGATTTCAATCATATCTACGCCAGCTTCACTAGCACGTTTAGCAGCTGCCCCAAATTCTTTAACAATGTGTTGAATTTGGTCGACGGTTAGTTCATCGGGAGTTTGACTGTTTTCGTCAAAAGCAATGGCACTAGGTGCTACCGGATGAGCTTCCCCTTCGGCCTTTCTACCAGCGTGATTTAATTGCACTCCCACTTTAGTTCCTAGGTAGTGTAGTGAATCTACTAAACGTTTGTATTCAGGCACTTGAGCGTCATCCCACAAACCTAAATCATAATTACTAATACGACCATGAGGATCTACCGCCGTAGATTCGGTGATAATTAATCCCACTTTACTAATGGCACGCATCCCATAATGGGCAAAATGATAAGGGGTAGGAATACCATCTTGTTTAAGTACTTCATAATTGCACATAGGTGACATTACCACACGGTTAGCTAATGATAAGCCTCCTACATTAGCAGGTGATAATAATTTCGACATAATAACGCTCCCTTTTCTCACTTCTTTATTGTTAATAAATTATAAAATTATCTAAAAACTATGTAAAATAAAAAGCCCCTACTAAGTAGGAACTTATTTTTGTAGTGCTTGCATGGCATGGGTGAAGCAATCCAATGAACATTGAATTTCTCCATTGATGATACGAAACTTGCGATCCACGTATTCGGAGGTAATAGCTTCGTGATCAGTAGTAGTTAAATATTCGACTAAATGGTCAATATCACGCACTACGTTACTGTTTTCATTAGTGCCATCTAACGCATTAATGATATGTGAACGCGTCTTTTTTAAAGTTTTTAAATGTTGATCAATTTCAGCTGATTGCATAAGCGGCCTCCTTTAAGTTATTTAAATAATTATAAACATTGTGGACGCTTTGCCAACTATTTTGTTTTATCAACTAATATAATAATTATTTGCTCCAGCGAACCTTCTTGAATTTCTTTTTCTTTGATTTTCTTCTGATACGTTCTCGACTAATAAGTGACATGGAAATTTCTTCACAGTTATTAAATCTTTTGTCATTTATTTTTAAGCTTCTGGGAATAAATTTATTATCTGTTCCTTTAATGGGTGATAATTCTATAGTGTATTTTTTCTTATTAGATAGTTTAAATACAACAAAATAAATATTGTCTCTTTTAAACTTACGACCTAAATATGTATTGAAAATATGTTTAGTACTATAAACTTTGCATTCCTTAATATGCAATATTTGATAAAGTAGCATAACACCTACTATTTTATCTTTATTATTTAAGAACCATTTACTATCTCCTTTTTTTAAACTCTCCAATGTCCAGTCAGATTTTAATCCTTCAAAAATAGCCCTAGCATTGTATTCTGGAAGACCATTATGATGATTCTTAGATAATCCCAGTAAGTGTGGAATATTTTCATTAGTTACTTGAATGACTACTTTAGGACATTCTTTTAAATTAGTTTCATAACAATATTCATATTGAGAAACATTAGCTTCTATAGTGTTAGCTAACTCTGACATATCAACATTTAATGGATTAATTCCACCATCGAAAGTTTTCAAAAAGTTCACATCATATTTCATAATTTTCTCCCCAAAAAAAAAGAGTGCATATAGCCCTCTTTTTCCACGTATTGAGTTTCACCTCACGCTAGATATGCCTCCTATTACCTAGGAGAATGGTAGTCCTGTTATTATTTTACTTCATAAAGAAGCCCACAGGCGGGTGCAAGTCATATCCTCTGACCCGCATTATTAAACTTTCTTGTTACACTTATTATAATATCAAACATACATAATACAGTCAAAATATACTAACATAAAATAACTTATCATTTTTCTTGATTTAAGTAGTTTTCATACAGTAAATTAGCTTTGCTAACCAAGTCGATTAAAGTAACATCTTCCAGTGAAATTACAGGATTATCGTTTTCATCAATAATGCCAAAGCTTCGTAAATATTGTTGCTCATCTAAGACGATATTATCGCCTCTATAATCGATGATTCTACCTACGTGTGATTCGTCATCGATATCTGTAACCACCGTTAATACGCGATTATTAACTAAAAAGGCCTGAATAATTTCATCGAAATCATTTAACTGTAAAATATTATCTAATTGCTGAATATTGAATGGATCTAATACATCATTTTCTTGATTCATGCGGATGTAAGCTTCGAATACGGATGTATAGTCGGTATCAGTGGCAATCTTGGAAATATCATCTTTGCGCAATAACGTATAGGTATCTAGCAAAGCGGACTCATCATAGGTTTTTACCAAAATATAGTCGTTTAATTCCATAATGATAATTCCTAAAATGAAGTCTTCGTATTGGTATTCATCCCTACTCTTCGAATAAATTTCTACTAAACTAGCTTCTTGAATATAGGATGAAATATGAATAAGTGACATGTAAATGCCTCCTTTAGAGGTTATTTTTTATCGGCATTTTATCATCATTTTTACTTAATAATGATTAAAAATAACGTAAATATTTTATGATTATTTACACATTACCAACAAAAAAGAGCCTACTCAAGGCTCTTTTAATTTAATCTTCATCTGCAGAAATAGAACTAATATTTTTACGAATTAAAATAAAGTTAATTGCGGCTAGTATGGCAGTAGCGATAAACACACCACGGTAACCGCCGATTAATACTACGGAAGAACCAATTACCGGTCCAGAAACATTTCCGGCAGCTTGGAAACTTTGATTCCAACTAAAGACCTGACTAATGCGTTCTTTAGGACTATATTTAGCCAACATTGCTTGTACAGTTGGCAAGAGTGCTGCATCGGAAATTCCGATTAATAATCTTAATCCCCCTAGTTGCCAAACGTTTTGCACAAACGTGGTTAGGAAAAAGACTACGGTAGAAAATAATAAACCAAATTTTAAAATTTGATGCGACCCGATTTTATCTCCTAATCGCCCGAAGAACGGCGCTATGGCAACCATTGCAATTCCGTTAATGGCCTGCACAATTCCTGCCGTAAGTGCAATATTAGTAGAATGAGGATCTAGTTGTTTTACATACAAACTCAAGATAGGCGTTACTGAGTTATTAGTAGCTTGTACAAATAAAGTAGTAATAAACATTCCCAATAAGATTTGTTTAGTAGGAATACCATTTAAGAAATGGGGTTGTTTTTCACCTTTTTCTCGTTTAACCGGCGTGAAGTTTTCATGTACCAAGAATAAACTTAGGAAAAACGAAATTAACATAGCCACTCCGGTAATGACGAAGGTATAACGATAACCAAAGGTATCCGCGATTAATCCACCTATCATCGGACCAATCAAAGTACCCGAAACGTTTCCCGTTGCCAATTTACCCGAAGCACTACCCACGTGTTCTTTAGGGGTTTCGGCTGCCACTAAGGCGTTAGAATTACTGATAAATCCGGCAAAGACTCCTTGTAGCAAGCGCAAAATAATTAATTGCCAAGCATTGGTAACCAAACTCATGGCACCAATGACGATAGCCATCCCTAAAGACGCTCTTAGCATCATTGGTTTTCTTCCATAACGATCCGCCAAGTAACCCCATAGTGGAGAAATTACCATCTTAATTAAGAATGGTGCCGCAAAGGCCATTCCACTATACATAGAGGTTTGGGTAGCATTGTAGTGACCTAGTTGGCCAATAAATAATGCGATAAAGGGACTGATACAACTAAAGCCGATACCAGCAATGAAGGTACCAAACCATAGGACATTTAAATTTTGTTGCCAATTAACTTGTTTGCCACTCACAGGCGGGTCATCTCCTCAATAAATTTACTTACATTAAATATAAAAGTATAACACTTATAGGCAAGCGTTGTAATTATTAAATATTTCTTAATTCTGCTAAAATAATATATGTTACTGGTTATAGTTGTGATAATATAACTGCAAGCAAAAATTTAATTTAGGGAGTGAACTTATAGCTTATGCAACATACTCAAAGTTATTTCATGCTTTTTGCCTACGGAGTGTTCTTATTCGGAGCTATCTGTATGGGAATTGGCTGGTTTTTCTTTAAACTTCGTGCCATGTCTAACAAACCTGCATGGGACGGAATTGGCGGTAAGTTAATTAAATTTGGCTTATTCGTAGTTGTTATCGGGGTATTACTAGTCGGCGCTGCCGTCTACTTACTCGGTACTAAATAGGAGGTTTAATCCATGAAAAAATCGGTTACTTTAATCTCGATTGCTGCAGCGGTTGCAGTATTTGGTATTGGTTTAGCGGTGTTCGATCATCAATCTAATAAGAAAACTACTTCTAAACCTACTACCGTAAAAGTCAGCAAAGATGCTTTATTAAAATTCAAGCAACAAACTACTGATGATGCGATAGTAGCTACCACTAAATCTATTAGTCAACTTAGCAAAGATGACTTAAACAACTTTATTCCTACCGAAGCCATGAAGGTCAAAGGTAATCAAATTACCGACCCGGGTTCGGATGCTAACTTCGTAACTAAGATTAATTACCAACCTAGTGATAATCCAAAAAACGTGATTCGCGTTCCTAAGGAATACACTATTAAACGCTTGAAAACTGCTGCCAGTGAAAAAGCTATTGGTAATTACAAGTTACAAGTACAATTAGGAAAAATTGGTCTAAACGGTCTAGCTATGAACTCCTTTACTCCTAGCAAGCTCGATTTATCTCGCAATGTCGATTTAAATCACATGAGTTATGCCGATCGTAAAGAATTAACTAAGTTCGGATTGGACCTGATTAATTCCGTAATTACGCAAACTGGCGGTATTCAATACAAAGCTTCTAAGAACTCTATTGAAGCTGCCCAAGCCTATGCGGATGTTTACAGTAAAGATAACTGGAACAACACCCACCACAAGACAGGACATAACCCTAATGCTAGAAAAGTAGTGGCTAAGCAGTTCAATATTTCTGATGTAGCCGAAGAAAACTACAGTGATAACCCATCATTTGCATTAACTGATCCTAAGTTAAAGAAACGAGTAGTTTCTATGGCGGCCTTAAAACACGCCATCTACAACTCTATGGCTCTTCAATTATTTGAAGACGGTCCTTCTTACTGGGGTCACGCTACTGCATTAATGAATCTAGACATTCATAAACAATATCAACCTAACTACTTTGGAGTTAGTTTTGATAAATTCGGTGGCATTCACTTCTTCATGGTGCCTCACAATGCAAAAGTAAATCCTAAATTTGTCACAGGTGACTTAATTTAGTGTAAAATAATAGATAAACATAAAAGCTCACACTTAATGTGGGCTTTTTTATATGAAAAGGTGGATAATATGTACTTTTTACCCTTAATTTTACTTATTTTAATTGCGGTGTTTGCTTACAGTTTTTATCTTAGAAAGGCTAGCTTTTTAAACGGTCTTTTAGGTCTCTTAACTATCTTTGCCATTGCCGGTAATTTAATGTTTTTCTCGTTAATTACGGATAGCAAAATCTTACATCTATTATTCTTAATCGTGTTTGTATTTCTAGCCGTGGTGGTTACATTAATTTATGCCCTACACGCCGTTTTACTAATCTGGAATGGAATTATTGTATGGCGTCGTGAAAGCCACAATTTAGCCAATTTATTAACGTTAATCATCGGAATTATCATGGTGTTATACCCATTATTTAACTATTTATTATTTAAAAAACTAATTCCTAAACCTTATAACGGAATTTTAGAACATATCAGTGAAATGGGTATTTTCTATATTTTGAGTTTATTCGTGATTTTCTCCTTATCCGTAATGATTTGTAACTACTATCGTCCTAAGCGCAATAAGGATTTCATTATCGTCTTAGGTGCCGGCTTATTAGATGGTGACCGCGTTTCACCACTATTAGCTTCTAGAATTGATCGTGCTATTGATTTTTATAAACAACAAATTCATAGCGGTAATGTAGCTCCCCTAATTATTTGTTCTGGTGGACAAGGTGGCGACGAAACCGTGCCCGAAGGTGTAGCTATGCGCCAATATGTATTATCTAAACATGTGGCTGAAAAAGACGTAGTTGCTGAAGATCAATCTAAAAACACTATTCAAAACTTTAGTTTTTCTAGAAAAATCGTCGATAAATATCAATTAAATCCGGATAACGGAATTTATGTTTCCAACAACTATCACATTTATCGTGCTAATGCGTACGCTAGAAACGCTGGTATGAAGATTGATGGTATCGGTTCTAAAACTAGTGGATTCTTCTTACCTAACGCCTTAATTCGTGAATTTATCGCCATTGTGTTAAATCACAAATTAGCTAACTTCCTAGTTTTGGTTATCATCATTGCCATCGCCATTTTAGCTAGATTTTAATATACAAAAAGAGCAGCGGAATCTCCGCTGCTTTTTTTATTGTGTTATATAAGTGACTACTAGAATTAGTAACAAAATACCAATTACTATCATCGCAATAGTATTTAAACGTTGATTATTCAAATAAATCCTTCTTTAAAATTTTTTCATTTATAAGTTACACAATGAATATTTAGTCTCATTGCAAATAAAAAAGAAGTGGTCATCCCACTTCTTTAATTTTTACTAGTCTTTGTTTTTGCTTGGCATAACCAAGATGATGAAGTTAATAACTCCGATAATAAATACGATAGTTCTTAACCATGCAGCCTTATCGTAAAAGTCAGTTGCTTTTAGGATAGCAGGCAATACAATAGTAGCTAGTAACCACCATGGAGTTACACCGGCATCACGGTAACGACGGAAGTAAATGGAAATGTTTGGAATAATAGTTGCAATGTTGTAGATAACTGCAAGAGCAACACCAACAATAGCACCAGTTGAGAAACCTTTAGCTCCCATAACTGCACCAAGACCACCAAATGCGGCAATTAGAATTAAAGTAACTACAGCATTAATTAATGCCATCCACCAAAATTCGTAACGTTTACTAGTTCCTTTAAAGTTAAAGTAGTTTTTCCAGAATAAGCGAAATGCTTTAAACATAATTATCTCTCCTTTTTGTGTTTATCAACTATATATATAGTAAACTAAGTGAGTTATAAAAATCAATCTATATAATTTATACATGTTTATATTGCGTGCTATAATTTAGGGAGAATGTTGTAGGAGATTGTATATTATGCAAAATTTGAATGTAGATCAATACGAAAAAGAAACATTAGAAGCTTTTGGTAAACTAAGTAAAAATGAACAAGAATTAGTAAAGCAACGTGCCAATGGTGAAAAAGCTGACACCGTAGTTACTTGGCTTTTATGGTTATTCTTAGGTATGTGGGGTGCCCACCGTTTCTACCTAAAGCGTAACAATGCCATTTTAATGTTAGTTTTAACTATTATTGGTTACCTTACTGCTATCTTATTAGTAGGCTTTTTAATCTTGTTAATTACTTGGGTTTGGTGGATTGTCGATGCTTTCCACATTAACCAATTCTTAAAGCAAAATCGCTTAGATGCACTACATGATTCTATTTTATTTATTACTAACCAAACCGTAGATTCTATTAACCACGGTAAGAATAATAGTGTAGACGTGGATAGCGATGATATTACTGATTTTAGTCATCCACAAAAATAAATAACTATCAAAAAAGCACCTGCTGTTTAGCAGGTGCTTTTATTTTTATTTCAACGCTTCGTTTACGGCATCTTTTTGTGCTTCTACTAATTGAACACGACTTTCGATAGCATGAGTATCCATCTTAATTTCTCTAGTTAAACCTGGAGTGTCTAACTTAGGATCAAAGAATTCTTTGAATTCGGCTAAGCGGTTAGGAGTATGGAAAGTGTTGGAAACTACTGTAATGTAAGTAGTAAATTCCATGTCTCCACCAACAGTATCTTCTAGCCATTGCCATTCGTTTCTTAACCAATCCCAAGCGAATTGTTGGCCTTCGTTATTGTTTAACACACCAGCGAACCAAGCACGTAAGTCTTGAGGTTTGATAACACTACTATCTTCGAAATTAGCCACTAATTGACCTAGCAACTTAGCATCTTTTAATGCAGGTAATGCTTGTGCTAAATCAGCTTTGTAACTGGGGTCAGTGGATTCTTCGTATTGAGTTAGTAAGTTATCTAATAATTCTTGGCTAGCGTAATTGTTAGTTTCATTAGCTAAGATGAACACACGAGTGTCCGCTGGTAAGGAAACTAAGTCTTTAGCATGGTCTTGGAATAATGCATGCGCAGCTTCGATAAAGTCTGGGTTTTCACCGTATAGAGCAGCCTTTAGAATGTATGGACGAGTTAATTTATCTTCGTTAGGTTCATCATCATAACCAGATAAATCTAGACGGTCTAATTGTGCAGCACTTAAATCACGGATGAAACGTTTTAAGTTAGCTTCTTCATCCGACTTAGGAGCCACAAATTTAGTTAAGTTAAAGGCTAAGCTGTATAATGCATCGTTTACCACGTTAGAATGACTGTCGGCAAACTTCTTTAATACTGGTACTACGGAAGCATAAGAAATTTGTTGTGCTTCAGCTAATAAACGTAGGTCTTGTAGTACTTGCATTTTATCAATAGCTGATAAGTCATCGGCATTATCTAAAATATCATTTAATAATTGATCATCGTATTTAACGACGAAGTGAGAATTGTTACCCACGTTTACACGGAATGGCTTGCCATTGGCTTTACGTAATTCATCGTAGTCACCTAAATCTAAAGTTTCATCTTTGAAGATTTCAGGTGCTTTATCGTAATTGCTTGCCAATGGAATTTGCCAACGACGACCTTGGTCTTTGCCATCCCCTACGAAGAATTGTTTTTGTGATAACTTCAAATGATTATCTTCTACATAGGCAGAAACTACTGGGTAACCAGGTTGTTCTAGCCAGGACTTCATAATGCTTTGTAAGTCCATGCCAGAAGCTTTACCTAAGGCGTCCCATAAGTCATTACCTGCCGCATTATTGTATTTATGAGCAGCAAAGTAGTTCTTCAAACCAGCACGTAGCGCATCGTCACCAATTAAAGCACGTACCATAACTAGCATACGAGCACCCTTAGCATAAACAATCGCAGCATCGAATAATGCATCGATTTCTGCAGGATTATTTACTTGTACGTGAACGGATTGAACGCCATCTACGGCGTCACGTTTCAATGCCATAGGAGCTTCGGTAGTTTGGAAAGTTTCCCAAATGTTCCAAGTTGGTTCTAGTGCATCTACGGCTACATATTCCATCATGTTGGCAAAACTTTCGTTTAACCATAAGTCATCCCACCAACGCATAGTTACTAAGTCACCAAACCATTGGTGAGCTAATTCATGGGCAATAACAGTAGCAACACGTTGCTTTACAGTAAAGGAAGTGTTGTCAGGATCTAGTAACAAGTATGCTTCACGGTAAGTTACTAGTCCCCAGTTTTCCATCGCACCAGCTGAGAAGTCAGGTAATGCTAATTGCCATGAATGTGGTAATGGATATGGAGTTTGGTAGAAGTCTTCGTAGAATTCAATAGAACGTTTTGCGATATCTAACGCAAAGTCTAATTCTTTAGCAGCGTGGGCTTTAGTAGCAAATACTCCTACTTTTACCCCACTCTTAGTTTCAGTCATTTTACTTTGCATATCACCAAAGGCAAAGGCTACTAAGTAAGTAGACATACGAACGGTTTCGTCAAAGTAGTGAACCCCGTTTTCTACCTTAGTTTCTGGCATGTTGGCGATAGCAATTTCGCCCGGTTGTTCATCAAACTTAAGAGCTAATTTGAACTTAGCTTTAGCTTCGGGTTCATCCACACATGGGAATGCTTGACGAGCAAAGTTAGTTTCAAATTGAGTTCCTACTAATTGTTTAGTTTCACCGTTAACCTTGTAATAAGATGGATAAATTCCCATCATAGAATCGGTTAGAGTAGCGGTGTAATCAATAGTTACAGCAACCTCTCCGGTATGAGGTAATTCTACGTTAATAACTTGGTTATCGTTATCTACGTCAAAGGATACTTCTTGATCATCTACTTTAACGGAACTTACTTGTAAGTCCTTTTCGTGAATACCAATCTTAGTGTCACTAGCATTACCATAAATGGTGGTAGTTCCACCGAATTTTTTATCTTTACGACTAACATCTAAATAAATGTTGTAGTGGTCAGGTTGGAATCGATTATATAATCTTACTAAATCAGCCATATTGACCCTCCTGTTTCTATCATTGTTTTCTCATTAATTTTTAATTGTACGCTATATTTACATAAAATACCACTACTTTAATTGTAGTATATTTGATAGTACTTTGATAATGATTTAGATGGATTATATAAGTAAAAAACCTCTATGAATTATCGTAGAGGTCTTATTATTTCACTAACTTAATTGTTTGCGTAAATCTATTAATTCAATGATATCGGTAGCACATTCTTCCCCTTTGTTACCGCCTTTTCCACCGGCACGTTGTTGGGCTTGTTCTAAAGTATCCGTAGTTAATACTCCGAAAGTAATAGGAGTAGAAAATTCCAGCGCAATTTGATTAATTCCGGAAGTAACGCCACTACATACATAATCATAATGACTAGTTTGGCCTTTAATAACTGATCCTAATGCGCAAACTCCATCATATTTATTAGAACTTAGTAGTAATTTGGCAATAGCTGGGATTTCAAAAGCTCCCGGTACCCAAACGGTATCAATATTGTTTTCGGCAATACCATATCTTAGAAAAATACTTTTAGCTCCCGCTCTTAATTTATCAGTCACGGATTTATTGAATTTACTTACTACGATTGCTACTTTTGCATCGTTACTTGCGATTAATTTACCTTCATATTCCATTTGATACATCTCCATTTTTATATTTGTTTTAATAAATGATTAAATTTATTTTTCTTGGTGGTTAAATAATCGTCATCCACCCCGTTTTTAGGTATTTCTAACGGTACCCGTTTAGATATAGTAATTCCTAAATTTTGTAGTTGAGCAATTTTATCAGGATTATTAGTTAATAATTGAATATTATTAATTCCCATATCTTTTAAAATAGCTGCTGCAATTAGGTATTCACGCTCATCGGGAGCATGATCTAACATCACGTTGGCATCATATGTATCGACGCCGTTTTGTTGTAATTTATACGTCTTTAACTTGTCCTTTAATCCGATACCACGGCCTTCTTGACGTAAATAAATCAAGTAACCGCCGTGTTCGCTAATGAGTTGTAACGAATGTGTTAATTGTTCACCACAATCACAACGTTTAGAACCCAATACATCCCCAGTAAAGCATTCCGAATGAAGTCGGACTAAAGGTGTTTTAGAATCGGATGGCTTCTTGGATTTAAGCACTAATTGTAGTTGGCCATCTTCAGTACTTTGATAATCGGTGAGAGTAAAATCTCCATACGACGTAGGTAAATCTACCGTATCTAATTTAGCAATAGCACCATCATTAACTAAGTAACGATATTTTCTAATATCGGCTACCGTTATTAAGACCGTGTCTAATTTTTCGGCTAATTGTTTAGCATCACCATAGCGATACATTTCACCATTATCTTGAATAGCTTCACAAATAAAAGCTACTGGTGATAACCCAGCGATTTTCATCATGTCTACAGAAGCTTCCGTATGACCAGTTCTGGCTAATACTCCGTCGCCTTCAGCCATTAGTGGAAAAATATGACCAGGATTTTCAAAATCCGCAGAACTATTTTTACCGTCCGCTAAATCATTTAAAGTCTGTGCACGATCTAGTGGTGATACTCCCGTAGAAACTTTTTTCGAATCTAGACTAACTAAAAATTTGGTATTAAATTTTTCCGTATTATTTTTAACCATTAAATTTAAATGTAATTGTTCAGCTCTACTTTTCGTTAAAGGAGCACATAAGACTCCTCTAGCTTCCTTTATGACGGTATTAATTATTGCGGGAGAAGCTAGTTGCGCGGAACCTACTAAATCACATTCAGCTTCGCGGTTAGGGGCATCCGCCACTACGATGACGTTGCCAGCTTTTAGTTGTTTCACCGCTTTTTTAATTTTATTGATGGTATCCATAATTACTCCTTATTTTTTAAATATGCATTCACTTGGCGACCAATAAAATCCGTTTCGATATTGACGATGTCGCCTACTTGATAATCTTTAAAATTAGTTACTTGTTCCGAGTGATTAGTAAGACTAACCGAAAGGCTATCTGAAAAAATATCTACGATGGTTAAACTCACACCATTTACAGTTATCGAGCCTTTGGGAATCATCTCTTCTAATAGTTGATGATCAGTTTTAATCTCAAATAACTTGGAATTAATTCGATCATGGATGGTGACTATTTGTCCCATCCCATTCACATGGCCTTGTACGATATGACCATCTAACGAATCCCCCAGTTTAAGTGCCGTTTCGATATTTACCGTAGTGTCTTTAGTTAAATATTTAGGATTGATATTAGAGATATTCATAGTCGTGGTCATTACTTGTGCGCTAAAGGTGTAATCATCCACCTGGATAGCGGTTAAGCATACACCGTTTACTGCTACACTTTGACCGATATTTACATTCCTAAAAAGGGGGTTATCAGCTTTTAACTGAATTTGAAAATTATGAGGGGTTACTTGCGCATCCACTAATTTAGCGGTACCTTGCACGATGCCAGAAAACATTGCAATCACTTCCTTTGAGTTATTATTCGTATAGCATTGCCGACTGTATCTACGGATTTAACATTCATGTGCGTCATTTTTTCTACATGTCGTAAGCTATTAAAAGCTGGTAGCGAATCGCCTCCTGCAATTTGTGGAACTATATATTGAATCACTTGATCGAATAAATTAGCATCCCTGAAGGCATCATGTAATTTACTGCCACCTTCTACTAAAACCGACTGGATATTTTGTTGATATAAAACTTTCATAATTTCGGCTAGGTTCCATGAGTCTTTATAAAAAACACGACAATGACTAGCCACCTGCATATTCTTTACGGTTAAACTTTGCGTGAAAATATATGTGGGAGCTGCATTATCTTCTAGCAAATGCTTAGCTGCACTAATGTCGGTATTGCCGGCAATTATCACGCGTACGGCTGGATGGGATAAGTGTTGATTACGAACCGTTAAGCGGGGATTATCTTGAACTGCAGTATGGGCGCCCACCACGATAGCTTGATATTTTGCTCGAAGGTTTTGTACATCTTCATTAGCTTTATCATTAGTTAAATAATCTCGTGTGGTGGTGTTTAAAGCTATTTTGCCATCTAGGGTTTGTGACATTTTTAAAGTAATAAAGGGACGTTGATGTGTGTAAAAATAGTTGTAGGAAACGTTAATGTTTTTACATGTAGCTTCATTAACTCCTGTAATCACTTCGACTCCGTGATTTAATAAATAGTTAATTCCTTTACCTGCCACTAATGAATGAGGATCCATTTGGCCCACGATTACTTTTTTAATGCCCCATTGCACAATTTGATGCGAACAAGGTGGAGTTTTGCCAAAATGAGAACAAGGTTCCAAAGTTACAAATAAAGTAGCACCTTTTAAATCATCTTTATTTGCCACATTACGATAGGCATTTACCTCCGCATGATCACCGCCAAAATAGTGATGATACCCTATACTCAATAAATGATTATTTTTGACTATTACTGCTCCTACACGAGGATTTTTATAAGTTTCACCTCCTAATTGCGCTTTTTTTATCGCTATATTCATCCAATATTTATCTGAAAACATATCTTCTCACCTACTAAAAAATCCCCGAACACCTTAGTATTCGGGGATTAAAAATTCACGTCTAAAACAACCTAGCTACACTAGTATTTTAGATACACTGGTAGCTACGTTTAAGTATTCTTCTCCCATCCAGACTATACTGTCGGTTGCAGATTTTAACTGCATCCACCGCCGTTAAGCGGGTCACGGACTTGTGTTACAACACTCACCGTCGGTCGGGAATTGCACCCTGCCCCGAAGAACGATATTTAATTGTCAGTAATTGAATAATTAATAAAGATAATAAAAAAAGCCTCTAAATACATTAGTATCTAGGGGCTAGTAGTCCAATTCTGGTTTAAAAAGCAACTTAAAAAGTGCACTTTGCCTACAAAGTACGGGTTGCCATTTAATTTCTTCTCCCATCCAGACTGTACTGTCGGTTGCAGATTTTAACTGCATCCACCGCCGTTAAGCGGGTCACGGACTTGTATTATAACACTCACCGTCGGTCGGGAATTGCACCCTGCCCCGAAGAAACTTATTAATATTCAATTACAAGGCAAATATTAAGCCATTCATTTTTAAAAGTCAATTTTATTTTTTAATTCTCTTAAGATCAAAATGATATTTTGTAATACCCAACACTATAGCACCACCAATATAGATAGATGTGGTTATTATTAAGCCTAGTCCATCTAATCCATCATGAAGCATGTTATATCCATTAATAAATATATCTAAAAATAAGAAATAAGCGATAGCACTAATTATTGCACGATGAAGACAACCTCGTTTAACAGCTTTTAAATGATCATTATCATATACTTCAATGGCGTCTAAATGATGTTTTCTTACTGTTTTTCCAGTGTAAGAACTTAATATTAATAATATAGCGAAATTACCTATGATAATGTAATACAAAAGAGTTCTTGCGTCTACTACTTTAAATAATAGAAAAGCAAGGAAAGTAATAATATATAAATAACTAGATAAAATTATGTAGCATTGATTTCCCAAGCGATTAATTATCTGTTGTTTGTACTCATCCAAGGGTCCTCTAACTCCATAAAAGAATTTAATAATTTTTGTGAACCAAGACTCACGTGTGTTATTCATTATCGTGCCTCCAAAATAAAGTATTTAAATCTGTATTTAAAGCTTGCGCAATATTTATACATAATCGTAAAGAAGGATTGTAATCACCTTTTTCAATCAAGCTTAAAGTCTGACGGGATACGCCCACTACTTTCGCCAATTCTTTTTGCTGCATACCCTCTCTATTGCGCATTTCTCTTACATAATTTTTCATGTTCATGCCTCTTTTAAGTAATATATATATGACATATGTAAATTATATATTACATTAATGGTGTATCTATGTAAAATAAAAACCCTGCGAATATTTCGCAGGGTTTTAGTTTATTTATGATATGGGCTACCTTCATTAATCATAAAGGCACGATAAATTTGTTCGGTTAATACTAAACGCATTAATTGATGTGGCAAAGTAAAACGGCCAAATGAAATTTGTGTATCAGCACGTTTTAAAACTTTAGGAGCTAATCCTAATGATCCACCAATTACAAAAGTAATATCAGAATGACCATAGGTAGTTAATTTATCTAATTCTTTAGCGAATTCTTCTGAGGAACGTTCTTTTCCCAAAATTGCCAAAGCATATACATATTCTTTATCGGAAATCTTATTTAAAATACGAGTTCCTTCTTTATCCATAACTTCATCCATTTGCGCTTGACTTAAAGATTCAGGAGCTTTCTCATCAGGAACTTCGATAATCCGAAATTTACAAAAACGGGATAAACGCTTGCTATATTCGGCTATTCCGGCCTTAAAATACTTTTCTTTTAGTTTTCCAACCACTACTAAGTTAATATTCATTTTGTGAAATCTCCTTTTTTAATTTTTATACCCCAATATTTTGTGTATCCACATGTTAATAACTACTACTAATATTGGTGGCTAATTGTCAAGTTTTTTCGAGAGTTGTCCACAACCAGATCATGTACATTTTTAAGCGTGTAACAGTATATAAATGTTGATATATCAGCATTCTAACATGGTGCAAATAATGTGTAACTTTCTTTTCCACAAGGTTATCCACAGAGTTATCCACAAACAGTGGAAAACTCCAAAATTGTGTTTCATGCTTGAGTTATCAACAAATTGTGGACAATTTTTATCTTATATTGATCTTGAGTTTTCCACCGAATGTATGTTTTTTTGTTTGTGAAATAAACACTGAAAAAATTTCACAAATATTATTATACAAAACATGGTAAACGTTCGTAAATCTTTATATAAAAAAGGTGCTGCATTAAATGTAGCACCTTTTAGATTAAATTTCTTCTATATAATTATTTAGCTGGTAGTTCATCATCCACAATTTGATTCAATGTGGTTACTGAAGGAATAAAGAACATATTACCAGTTACTGGATCAGAGAAGTCTAGTAGACGGTCTGATTGACCAAACATGTTTTCTAACATACGTTTAGTGACTGTCCAGTGTCTTGCGTAACCGATAAAGTAAGTACCAGTTTTACCAGAACTAGGATCAGAGAATGGTACGTTCATACGTACAATCTTGTGTTCAATTCCGTCATCGTTATCTTGTGAAGCAACATTGTGGGAATTCTTTAATTTGTAGTCATCTTCTAGTTCTAAGTCATTGAACTTCTTTCTACCGATGGCTTTTTCTTGGTCTTCAGTCTTTAATGCATTCCAAGCATCCATATCATGGATGTATTTTTGTGCGAAAGCATATGAACCATTTTCGTAATCAGGATCTTCATCCCCGATAATGGCATAATGAGAAGCCTTTTGTACTTCTGGGTTTTCAGTACCATCTACGAAACCGATAATAGAACGGCCTTCAAAGTATCTGAAACCTTTAGTTTCATCTTCTACCTTAGTAAAGTCACGATAGTATTCTCTAATTAGACTAGCAACTTCATATACCACGGCTTCAGAATCGGCACGAATGTGGATAAATAAGTCTGCTGGAGTAGCGGGAGCTGTATATTTAGGTCCCTTAACTGGTTTAAAGTCTTCTAATTCTTGAGGCTTTTTAGCATCTGCAAAAAGATAGTCCCAAATGGAATTAGAAAATCCTAAAGCTACTTTCAAGTGTTCTTCCGGATAGCGAATATTCATAGAACGTAAAATTGCTTGTTCGCGAGAAACTAATTCTTGAACTTTAGCACAATCATCTTTAGCATTAGTACGGTTAACTTTTAAAGTAGTAAATAAAACATTTTTTCCTGCATCTTTATATACATCTTGTGCATCAGTAGGATCAAATGGCATTTTAATTCCTTCTTTCCAGCTAGTTTGTAATGATTACAAATTACTTAACAACTTCATTATAACCACTTTTAATAACTAAATTCAAACTTTTTCGATAATGTGGAAATATTTTGGGTATACCCAAACTTGTTGTAACTTTGTAATAATTGATAAACAAATTGTAAAATTCCAATAACATTCTTGAGACATTTACCGCGTATAGTTATAACCATTGAAAGATATTAACTAGAAATCGAATTTTTATTAAAGGAGTTTTGTTTTTTGAGAACTATTAGTCAAAATATCGTTAAATTCACAGTAATCGCCGTAACCTCTTTTCTAATGTTATTCGCTTTAAATATCGCAAACAACAATGTTTCCGCTAGTGCTGCTGGTCATTGGCAACATGTTGCAGAACGTAAATTATCTAAAAAGCAAATTAGAGCTCGTCGTTGGGTTTCATTCCATGAATCTACTAACCGTTACCACGTTCGTAATGGTATCTGTTATGGAAAATTCCAATTGAACGAATACTACCTACATGGTAACCATTCCAAGAAAAACCAAGAACTAACTGCCAACCGTTATGTTAAACATCGTTACGGAACTTGGGTTAAAGCCAAGCATTTCTGGCAAAGACATCATTGGTATTAAAAATTAGACCGTTTAGTTTTTACTAAACGGTCTTTTTTGTATGTAGAACGTGATAAAATAAAAATAAGATAATTTTTCGGAAATGATGGTGAGTTTATGAGCAAGTATTATATTGTCGATGATTCCTTATTACCCGACGCCTTCGGGAAAGTCATCGAAGCCCGCAAATTACTAGATCACGGTGACGTAAAAAACGTTAGTGAAGCGGCCAAAAAAGTAGGCATTAGTCGAGCTAGTTATTATAAATATAAAGACTATGTTTACGAAACTGAACAATCATCATGGCAACAAAAAGCAGTGATCTCCTTTTTACTAAATCACCGCAGTGGTATTTTATCGCAAGTACTTACCACTATTTCTAAATATCATGCCAATATTTTAACTATTAACCAAAATATTCCCATTAATAATTCCGCCAGTGTAGTGATTTCACTAGATCTTAGTAAAATGACTATTTCTATTGATGAATTATTAGATCAAATCCGCAGCATTTCCGGTACTAACAAGACCGAATTAATTGCTATGGAATAAAAAAACGCGCAGCTATTAGCTACGCGTTTTTCTTATACTCGGCGATTTTTCACCATGTAGGATGCGGGTTGTTCTTTAGCAACCAACACCGTTACTTTTTTCATATGACTTGCAAATGCAGTTATTAAATCTTGAATTTCATTATATTCAGGATGTTTTTGTAAGTTCTTTAGACGTACCGCAATAACACGGCGTTCCTTACTTCTAAAACATAATTTTAATTGACGACTTACTACCAACATACGAGCTAGACAATATACGTTAGTAGTCATAGGGGCAGTTCCCATCATTTGATCATAAATATCATTTATAATATCTTGATTGGTTTGGCTCTTAGGTACAAAAGTTCTAACTTTGTGCACTAATCCCTTTTTCTTTTCTACCACATGACCACCTTCGTAGAATTGCTCGCCTAGCGCCATATAGGTATGTTTCATCACTTCAACATTTTGTAACAACTTAGCAATTACAGTATCTGCATCTTCGTTTTTATTGCGAGTAATTAAATCCATAAAGGAGTTCAAAAAGTATAGATGATGTGGCAAAGTACCAGTAATTTCTATACGATTTTGATCGTTTAGCTTAATTGCGCCAGCAGTCGCTAAATCTAATAAGCAACAATCCACTAAATAAGCACGTGAACGGACGTTACGAAGCATAACTCGACTGTCTTTGGATTTACTAGTAATTAAAAAATACAATTCAGCAATCGTTAGTGCCATTTTCTAGCCTCCGTGAGTGTAATAAAAGTATTCTAACACTTATCAACGATTTTGTGTTAGTCATTTTTTCCTTGTAGTTCATCACGAATTTCCATAGCACGTTGGAAATTATTGGTGAAAATCCCGGCCACGCGGTGTTTCATCATGAAATGAAGTCGCAAAGATTGGTTCACAGTCCAAATTCTTTCGTTAGATTCGATATCTGGGTGATAAAATTTCAAGTGTAATGCGTTCAAGTGATTAGCTTGCATGAACGACTTAGGATTTTTAATACGTTTTCCTGTTAAAAAGGCGAATTCAGCGTTAGGCGCTAAAGGTTGTGCCAATTTAATAGATGATAAATTAAATGATGAATATAAAATCGGATGAACTAAAGCATATTGATCTACCATATCCGTCACGATTTTTTCGATGTTTTTATAATGAATTTTGTTAGTCTTAAATTCTAAATTAACATATACATCGCGGCCTTCTAGCAAGTCTAACACTTCTTGTAGTGAAGGAATGGGTTCATAATTTTCCAAGGAAAATTGTCGCAATTCTTGGTATGTATAGTTTTTAATGTACCCACGACCATCAGTAGTTCGATCGATTTTTTCATCATGCATTACGACCGGTACATTGTCTTTAGTCAAATGCACATCAAATTCCACACCTTCAATACCATGATGAACAGCATAACGAAAGCCTTGTAGGGAGTTTTCTGGATATAATTCAGGAACCCCACGATGACCAAAAATCATAGTTCTCATGCTAAAGTCTCCTTTCGTATTTATATTCTTTCTCTCACTTATAATAATGCTATTTTGGTATTTTGCAAACCATCAATATTCACAAATGGTACAATAAAGGTATAGTCTAATTAGGAGGAAATCATGATATACGCAATCATTAGTTTTTTAGCCAGCTATATTATGTTTGTATTTTGCCTATTTCAAGGCGTGTTAGATATGTCTAACCAAATTAATGAGCTACATAAAATGGAAAACTCATCTAAGAAATATCATCCCATTATGGCCGGCTTATGGATGATTCCACCACTAAAAATTATGTTGGAAAGAAATCGTCTAAGAAAGATTCTAAGAGACAGCCACTATAACGAAAATACCACCAAGTTCCGTGCCTTTTATAATGTTTCCAACCAATCGACTGCTTGGGCATATATTTCTTTTGCCTGCATGTTGGATGCAATCGTATCCATCAAAACCTTATTTGATGCCTTCAGATGGCACTTGTCCATCCCACTTTTTATCATTTTGTCTTTGCTACTTATCATCTTAGGCTATGCACAAGTAATGTATAGAGTCTCTGATGACCGCAAAGAAAAATTAGGTACCAAAATCAGACGTCTAAAAAAGCAGTGAGTTCTGTACTTTTTAGACCAATAAACGTTATAATTTATGTAACATCTAATGCGGAGGATAATTATGATCATTAACGACCAAAAATTACATATGATTACAAAAGCACTAGATAATTCGTTGCGAATTAAGATTTTATATTATCTACAAGAAAATGTAGAAAGTAATGTTTCTAATCTAATGCACTACTTTGCTACTTCGCAACCTAATATTTCTCGTCATTTGAAAATATTAGCTGATGCCAACTTAGTGTTTAGCCGAAAAGACGGCCAAGAACGTATTTATCAATTAAGTGATAATCACGTTTCACAACTATTAGATACGTTAAAAACACACATTAACGACTAGTAAGATTTAATTAATAATTCTTGACATATACCTACTTTAATTATATAAATGTATTTGTTATATAACTAAATTAGGTATATTTTTTTGGAGGTACCATTATGCACAAATTAAGAATCGGTAGCCTACTAGCTGCCCTTGCTTTTTGCTTATTAATGTTGACTGGCTGTGCCAGTGGAACCACTAATGATGCAAGTAAAAGCATTAACATCACTTCTTCCGTAGATTTTTACGGTGAAGTAGCGAAATACGTAGTGGGAAATCATGGTAATGTTACTTCTATTATCAGTAACCCTAACGTGGATCCACACGAATTCAACCCTACCAGTAACGATGCCAAAAGCGTCTACAAAGCTAACGTAATGATTTACAACGGCTTGAGTTACGATTCCTGGGCACAAAAATTAGTTAAAAGTGATTCTAAAGCTGAACCTATCGACGTAGGTAAACTAATGAATAAGGATTCCAGTGATAATCCACACATTTGGTATAACGTCGACACTATGGAAAAACTAGCTAATACTTTAGCCGATCATTTTGCTAAATTACAACCTAAACACGCTAAAGAATTCCATGCCAACGCCAAAAATTACTGCAAACAAATTATGAAATTAAATGATCAATTAAAAGACATTAAAAAACATAAGATTAACAAACCAGTAGCCGTTTCCGAACCCGTTTTTGATTACTCACTAGAAAAGATGGGATATAAAGTATCTGACCCATCCTTTGAATACGCAATCGAAAAAGGTAACGACCCTTCACCTAGAAGTATTCGTAAACTACAAGATGACATTGTAAATCACAAAATTGCCTTCTTTGTAGTTAACCGTCAGGTAGAAAATTCGGTTATCAGCAGTTTCGTAGATTTAGCTAAACAAAACAATATTCCTATTGTTCAAGTTACCGAAACTAAGCCTTCTCGTAGCTTAACTTATCTATCTTGGATGCAAGAACAATACACCCAAGTACAAAATGCACAAAAATAAATGGTTTGCAGTCATTAAACGTAAATATTAGTATATAATGTAGATAGATTATAGTTTAAGGAGTTTAGAGGTATGGCAATTGCACTAGTTAATGAAATGTTCAATGAATTTAACGATCCAGATTTAGATTACAAGGATTCTCGCGATGGATATACTGAATGGTTCAAACTTTCCTTTTTAGTAGACGATGGTTACCATGAATTCGAAGATGGTAAACGTAAATTCATCCCTAAATACGATGAAGAATTAAAAGAAGTTATGAGTAATTTCTTAAACCGTTACCAAAAAGAATTTGAATCTTCATTTATCAACGAAAAAGAATTCGAAGTTCTAGACCGTACTAAAGAAATCGCTAAAGATTTAAAAGATACTTTGGAAAAGGAATTCTTAATTCCTAACAAAATTAATTTATTCAGCATTGATCTAGTGGGTAGTTGGCAAGCCTTCAAGAGTTCTGGCTCCTCTGAACTAGAAAAGCGCTTCTACAATGACATTGCTGATCACGTAGAAAAGAAACATCAAGAATAAAACAAAAGCAGCTAAAAATGATTTGAATCCATAAAATTGAGGATGGTTATGCTATTTTCTGGGAGAAATTGATTCGGTATTCAACCGATGACATTCCTCCCAGTTTTTGTTTTATACGATAATTATTGTAATAAGATATATAGACAAGTAGCTTTTCTGCTCATGCTTTGAAAAATTTTATTGCTTTTTAAAATGTTGATATATCTACCATTTTGATACTGAAATCCTTAATCTGAATGAATGGTAATTCTGTAACTAGTTTCACCATTAATTAATTTATTGTTCAACCTTTCTAATCCATTCATAAAGGATCGCAGAATCTTTGATATCATACTTATTAGTAACTTCTGTAAAACCTAAATCCTTATAATAATCTTTAATGGCAGTTAATTTCTTAGAGAACATAAAAGAACCCCTTAGGTTAGATTTCTCCAACTTAAGAGATTCAGTTCAGATTTGCAACAAAATCTCTTTTTTGTATATATGTATCTGTTATGTAATTATAACGGTAGTATAATGTGTACGAGGAGGAATCAAAAATGTTAAAAAAGAGAATATGCATAATTGGATTGGCGTCATTAATTTCGATGATGTTGGTAGGCTGCGGAAATAGTAAAGCAGCTCACCACTCTGATAAGCCATACGGTGCAGGGCAAACCTCAAAGAAGGTTAGCTCAGGATCAAATTCATCTACCATCTCAAATGAAGCAAACTCATCAAATGATAATAATTCATCTACCATCTCAAATGGAGCAAGCTCATCAAATGATGATAATTCATCCAACTCTACTAGTAATGTAGAACTGGACGACAAAACATTGGGTGTATTGGCAAATGAGTATAAAAATGATCTAAATGCTAATGCATCGGGTAAGAAAGGTAATACAGATCAATATAGCGATTATACATCTGTGAAGAAACCTAACCCAAAAGATTCAGAATTTTTGTACGATTTCTTTTATATGGATAAAAGCAGTAATAGGGAAGATACGGACAATCACCAATATAATCGACTTACTCGTAACGGTGATGGAACTGCCGATACAATGTTTAAGGTAGACGGATCCGACGTCACCATAAAATACCAAGACATGGCACATGCCGGTAATAAAACTGTTGCAGAAACGCCATTTACCTCTAAAACTGTAAGCAAAGCCTACTTAATAAATACTTATTACAAAACCAGTGCCCAAAGAGTCCATGTTGATAATTATGCTAAATCCATCTTAAATGAAGATGAATATTCAAAACATAGTAATTCTTAATATAAATAAAAAAACTCTGACCTGAACCTCTAAAATTGAAGGATAGTTATGATATTTTCTGGGAGAAATTAATTCGGTATTCAACCGATGACATTCCTCCCATTTTTTGTTTTATATGATAATTATTGTAATAGGACATATATTTCTTAACTAATTTCTGTAAAGACTAAAACATTATAACAATCTCTAACGGAAGCCAATTTTAATTCTTTAGAAAACATAAAAGAACCCCTTAGGTTAGATTTCTCCAACTCAAGGGGTTCAGTTCAAAAGAATAATCTTTAGCTGCTTTTTTATTTTTATACTAATTTTGCATCGTCGACATTGATGAATTTACCTTTACCATCTACGATTTGGAAATTACGGTCTACATAGTCTAACAAACGAGCATCGTGAGTAATTAAAATAACGATACAATTTTGTTTATGCGCTAGTTCTTGTAGTAATTGCATAGTTTCTATTGCCATTTTTCCGTCCAATGCGGCAGTAGGTTCATCGGCTAAGATAACATCCGGATTAGTGTATAACGCACGCAAGATAGCGACACGTTGTTGTTGTCCTCCTGATAATTCATCAGGATAATGTTGCATTAAGTCCCCGATTTGTAGTTTATCGACTAATTGGTCAAAAGTATCTTTATCCATATTGCCGTGTTTTTTAATTTTATCCACTAACTTAAATTGATCTTTAACTTTTAAGTAAGGTAATAAATTGTAAGCTTGTAGGATAAAGCCTAAATGATTTAGACGAAACTTAGTTTTTACGGATTCTTTCATGTTTTGGTAGTTGTCACCATCAACGTTAATTTCACCATCGGTTGCGGATAAAATACCCCCTAAAATTTTCATAAAGGTACTCTTTCCGGAACCGGAAGGACCTGTGATAGCAATAACTTCACCGTCATTAGCGGAGAAATTAATATCAGTTAGCGCTGGAGTTTGCGCGAATTTGTTACCAAACATTTTATTAACGTTTTTTACTTCAATACGTGCCATTTATTTACCTCCCATCGCAATAGCTGGATCAATTTTAGAGACGGTACGCATAGGAATGATAGCTCCAATTACCGACATTAAAATTAATAGCGCTACTACTAAACTCATTAAACGAATATCGAAAGTCATAGGTACTGCAGCAGGCATTGACATAGCTGTTAAGGCAGTTAAAATACCACTAACTACGATGCCGGCTACCGTTAAGATAACGGCAGTACTAATGATGTTAAAGGCTAGATAGCTGTTAGAAATTCCTTGAATCTTCATTACCGCAAAGTATGGAATCTTTTGCATAGTTAAAACAAATAAGAAAATAGCGATAATAACTAACGTGATTAATAGTAAGAAGACAATCATGAAACTGAAAGTACTATTTTGGGCACTGTAACCCGGAATATTTTGAATAAAGTCATTAATATTAAAGACTTCAGTACCACTGACCTTTTGATGTGGTGCTTTTTTATAAACTAAGGCACTGACGTTATTATTATTTTTATCGCCAAATTTAGCTTCACGAATAGCGCTAACAGTACCGTAAACTACCGGTGCCACGTTTAACGTAGTGTTTTTAATAGTTCCGACAATTTGGTAAGTTTTACCGGTACGACTAAATTTAATCCATTGACCTAAGTGATAACCATTGTTTTGCAACAAGCTTTGATCTACTACCACTTGGCGATCATTCTTAAAGATATGTCCCTTTTGGATGTGTAAATCTTTATAAATAAATTGGCCCTTTTGTAATCCCATAATTTGGGCAGTTACTTTATTTTGTTGCTTAGTAGTTTGCACGTTACCGGCCATTTGGACGATATCAGCACGAGATTTATTGGTGTAAGCATGAGCCTGACTACCCTCGATATTAGATTGATCTAGTGAACCGTTCGCATCGGCGTTTAATACAATTTTGTCCGCATGCCAGGTGTCCACTGCTTGTTTACTGGCGTTACTTAAACCAAAAGCTAGCGCCGTTAAAATAAAGATTAAATAAGCAATCATTACGATAACTAACGCCACTAAGCCGTAACGTAATTTATTTTTCTTCATTTCTTGAATGGATAAAAACATTTTACTTCCCCCTATTTACTTAATCCCGCATTAAGTACGTGTAATAACTTTTGATAATCTTGTAATTCTTGTGTGGCATCGTGGCCTTCTAAAACTGCTTTAATGACTTCATGCGCAGCTTTAGTAGCCCATTTGTAAGTCACTACTACCGTTTCTTTATCAGATACCTCGTGACCATTTACCTTCAGTATTAAATGTTCACTAGGCATATGACGATAATCGTATTCGGTATGTTTTAATTCGTATTGGTTATATAAAACATATTTACGATAAAATTCACGATATTTAGAATTACTTAGCTTATCAATAAAGGCACGTGTCGCCTCATAAAAGGCAGCTAGTGAATTGTTAGGTTCGTTTTCAATTAAGTGTAAGATGTCGAAATGAACAGCCGTTAGAACACGTTTTAAAGCATATTCATAGCTATCGTTTAAATCGGCAAAGTACTTATAAAAAGAACCGCGCGCAATGCCGCAATCCTTAATAATTCTGGCTACTTGGGCTTCCATTAAGCGATGTTTAGAAAACTCATTAATCAAAGCCACAAAGATTTGATCTTGTTTTTCCGGTTTTAAATTCTCAAATGTAGCTGTAGGCATAATCTTTTCCTCCTTTGGTGACACCGTGTCATTTTATAAATTATATGTTAATAAAATAGTGACACCGTGTCAACATATCTGCACAAAAAAAGACATCGAATTGCTTCGATGCCCTTTTTAACCGTTATTAACGATTATTTGTTTAGTTTTCTTACTGCAGCTTGCGCAGCTTCGTTCATAATGTTCCAAGGACGGTCGAAACCTGGTTGGAAGAAGAAGTCAGCATATGCTAAGTCGTATACAGTAGCATGTTGTTGAATAGCAAATGAAATGGTGTTGATGTTAGCAGTTACGTCACGTTTGGACATGATTTGACCACCTAAGATACGACCATCATCTGCATCAAATGTTAGTTTGAATTGTACTTTAGCGTTACCTGCGGCTTCGGAAACGAATGGAGGAACGGCAAAGTCTTCAATTAATACTGATTTAGCATTCTTAACACCACATTTAGCTTGAGTGTCTTCCTTAACACCAGTAGAAGCGAAGTGGTAGCTAAATACAGATAGAGCGGATGAACCAGAAACTGGAGTCATCTTTAATTCTCTACCTGCAGCGTTAGCGGCAGCTACACGTCCTTGACGACGAGCGTTAGAAGCTAAAGCGATGTATGATAAATCGCCAGTAGGTGCGAATGGAACCATAGTAGAATCACCAGCTGCGTAGATATCAGCTTGGCTAGTTTGTTGATGTTCATCTACTTTGATTAGGCCATGATCATCTAGGTCAGCGACACCATCTAATAGTTTAGTATTAGCAACTACTCCGGCAGTTTCGACTACTAATTCAGCATCGAAGTTACCTTTGTTAGTTTTAACGCCAGATACCTTACCGTCTTTACCTACAAATTCTTGTACATCGACGTCACCGACGAATTTAACACCATGATCATCAAATTCATGAGTTAAAATTTCAGTGAATTCTGGGTCTAAGTAGTTACCTAATAGACGAGAATTGTGGTCGATGATAGTTACTTCTTTACCTGCCTTAGCAAATGATTCAGCAGCTTCGATACCAATGTAGCCAGAACCAATTACAAAGACATGTTTTAGATCAGGATCTACCATCTTTTGTTTTAGTTTGATAGCCCAGTCACGTCCACGCATAGCGTAGATGTTTTCTAGATCTTTACCAGGAATATCTAGACGACGAGGAACAGCACCGATAGCTAAGATTAGCTTGTCGTAACCTTCGTCTCTTTCTGAACCATCTGCTAGGTTTTTAACGTGTACTTGGTGGTTAGCAGCATCGATACTTGCAACTTCTTGTTTTACAAATACGTGTACACCATCTTTTTCTGCGTTTTCAGGTGTTTCATATGAAACTTTATTTACATCTTTAACGACACCTTCAAGGTATAATTCCATTCCACAAGATAAGAAGGAAATAAAATCTCCTCTTTCATACCATTGAATTTCAGCGTCTGGGTTTTCCAAAAGCATTCCACGAACGGCTTCATATCCACCGTGTGAAGAACCAACTACGATAACTTTCATAATTATCATGGCCTCCTATAATTTAGATACTCGTTCTGCGAGTTTGTGATAATAATCACATAAGTTTTTACAAATTGTATTTTATATTTACTAACCTTAATTTGCAAGCAATTTTATCTTACCCAATGAAATATTTTTTAAATGGACATTTTATTAAATATTTTTTATAAAAAAATGAGAAGTTTCGTTGTAGTTCACCAAATTTACTAGTAAAATCGAGGTAAGCAAAAATAAAATAAAGAGGTTCTTATCATGAAGCATGGATTAATTAAAACAGCTTTGTTTACCGCAGCAGGTGCTGCCCTAGTGAAGGTTTCAAAGAAAAGCATGGAACTACGAAAAGCCAACAGCGATATTTACCGCCCTTCTGAAGATTTTTTCGTAGATGGTAAGTTAAATAATAAAAAAATTGCCTTTTTAGGTTCCTCCGTTACCTATGGATTAGCTGCTAACGGAATTTCTTTCGTCGACTTTTTACGTGTAGAACACGGCGTCGATGCTATCAAAGAAGCCGTTAGTGGAACCACTTTAGCTGATCTAGATGATTCATCTTACGTCAGTCGGTTACGCAAGCACTTAGATACGAAGCAACCTTTAGACTTATTCGCCTGCCAATTATCTACTAATGATCAACGCAAAGGCGCTAAGATGGGCTTTATCAGTCGTTCTTATGATATGGATGACTTCGATACTTCCACCAGTCTGGGTGCTATTGAATACATAATTGCGTATGTACAAAAGCATTGGGACTGTCCTATCGTATTTTACACTTGCCTACGTAGTCCTAATCCTGCTTATGAATTTTTAAGAAAACAACTATTCGAACTTCAATACAAATGGCACTTCGCCATTATCGATATTTGGAATAATGCCAACTTGGCTAAATTAAATCAACAACATCCCGAATTCATGTTAGATGACACTCATCCAACTTGTGCCGGATACCGTTATGGTTGGACCCCTATTTTCGTCCGTGAATTAGATTCCATGTTGGATGATGATTAATTTACAAACTTTATGAGAAAAGTATTAAAATTTAGTTGCAATTTTATCATTTAGTAGTATGATAATCGTAATGAATGAATGCAACATTTTAAAACTTATCCTTTCGTTGCTCTGTTCGGTAGATAATTTATTATCGTTGGTTCGACTCCAACCAGAGTAATTGGGAGAAATCCCAAGTTAGCTTTATCCCAATGTTAACTCGTAAAGCAAAATTGCTTTTCCATATTTTTATTCATAATTATCTATAATTCCACATAAAAAAAGCTAGTCGATTGACTAGCTTTTTTTGTTTATCTATTTACGTACGTGACGCTTTTTGTGATGATTCTTTTTATGATGCGCTTTCTTAACGTGACGACGTTTTTTAGTATGCTTTTTAGCATGTTTCTTTACATGGCGCTTCTTATGCTTCTTAACATGACGCTTTTTGTGACGAATCTTTTTAACATGACGTTTCTTGACATGTTTCTTTGGATGTTTTTTAACTCGCTTCTTGTGATGAACTTTCTTTACCACTTTCTTAGCATGCTTCTTCTTGTGGTGCACTACCTTAGCTGGAGCAGGTGCTGGAGCTGGCTTTGCAGGTTGTGGTTGAGCAGCAGTACCACCAATGAACCATTGTTGATCTTGACGTAACTTGCTGGCATCCAAACGTTTACGCAATGCCTTGGAATAGTGACGATCAGTATATTGCCACATTACATGAGGCATAGTAGGTTCAGCACGAGTATAAGCAGCTACCCAGTAACCATCATAGGCGTTTAGCGCACGAGATGCGTAGGTTTGCATAAAGGATTGGTAAGAATAGAACAATACTTTACGGCCACCTACCATAGGCTTAATAGTTCTAGCCCATTTACGAGTAGCAGCGTTAGCGCGCTTGCTACTAATGGAAGTAGTTTCAAAGTCATTTACATAGAACTTAGCTTCGGGAGCACGTTGGTATAACAAACGTGCTTCGTTAGCAGCTGATGCTGAATTACGATACAAACTAAATGAATATACTCCGTATGGTACTTGATATTTATTTAATAAATTACGATTGTAACTGAATGTTCTATCATTATATGAGCTACCATATTGTACTCGTAAAATAACGAATGGAACTTCTTTTTTTAGTTGCTTAACTTTACGTGCAGATAAACGGCCTTGCCATTCTGACAAATCATAGGCTCGTTTAGCAGCCGCTTGGGTATCAGCAGGTTTGTTCATGATCATCACAAAGCAAATCCCAATGAGAGTTAGCAGCAACATTAACATTGATTTTTTCTTCATCAATTAGGACTCCTTTTTTACTGTCTAACTAATTCTGTTATCTATTATAGACAGTGAATATTGCAAAACGAATATATTAATGTTACAAATTAGGGCTATTTTGGTAATATTTCATCAAAAATGCAACACTTTTGTTCATTTTGGTGATTGTATAATTTTTTACGGCTCCTATAATAGGCTATACAAACTTTTTGATATGAGGAGTGATAACATGTCATTTTTACAATTAAAAAATATTCAAAAATCATATTATTTAGGCAAAGAAGAATTTAAGGTTCTAAAAGGAATCAATTTAGACTTTGATAAAGGTGAAATGGTATCCATCCTAGGTGAATCCGGTGGAGGAAAGTCCACTTTAATGAATATCATCGGTGGATTAGATAGTAAATACTCTGGTGATGTTTGCATTAACGACAATTCACTAAAACATGATACAGATAAGCAATTAGACGAATACCGTCGTAAAACTATTGGATTTATCTTCCAAAGTTTTAACCTAATTAGTCATTTGACCGTTTTAGACAACGTGTTAGTGCCATTGGAAATGACTAAATTATCCAAGAGACAACAAATTAAACGTGCCAAAGAGTTATTAGATAAGGTAGGATTATCTGATCACATTAACAAATACCCTAACCAATTATCAGGTGGTCAAAAACAACGTGTATCTATAGCCCGTGCGTTAGCCGGTGACCCTGAAATGTTAATCGCCGACGAACCTACTGGTGCCCTAGACCCTGAAAACACTACCGAAATCTTACAAATCTTAGATAACATCGCTAAGGAAGGTAAATTAGTTTTAACCGTAACTCATTCTGAAAAAGTAGCAGCTTACGGAACTCGTATCGTTCACATGACTGACGGACGTATTGATCAAGACAAATTATTACGTAACCAATATGAAGCTAGCCAAAAACCTGCTATTGAATCTAAAGGTTTATCTTTTAAATCCGTTACTAAGATGACTTGGGATAACTTAAAATACAATGCCAAGCGTAATATTTTAATTATCTTCGGTGGATTAATCGGTATTTTCTCCGTTATCTTTATGTTGGGATTAGGTAATGGGGTTCGTGGTTACATTAATCACGAAATTTACTCACAAGTTAACCCTAACAGTGTACAAATCATGCACCACAATAAAGATGATCATTCATCATTTACTTCTTCTGATTTAAATCGCATTAACAAAGTCAAAGGGGTAAAATCAGTACAACGTGGTTACGCATCCCAAGGTGTGCAATTCAAATATGGTAAAAAGACTGCACAATCATCTTACTTAAGTTCTAGTTTATCTACTACTAACGTAGACAACATTAAACACGGAACTAAGCCTAGTGATAACGAAGTATTAATTAACACTTCAGCTGCTCAAGGTTTAAACAAAAAGAACCCTAACTCCATGGTAGGAAAAACTATTCAAGTTACTTTCACTGATATGAAAGCCGGTCGTCCTTTCCCTGTAACTAGCAACTTAAAGATTTCAGGAATTGTAGATTCACAAAGTCCAATTACTATCATTAACTTTGCTACCATTCAAAAAGAATTAAACGCTAATGGTATCGATGCTAAAACTAATTACATTAATGCCGAAATCGACGGTGGTGTTAAAAACGTTACTCCAGTACAAAACCGTATTAATAAACTAACTGTTAATAACAAACGTGCTTACACCGTTTCTGGTGCCGGTGAAATTGTTTCTACTTTAAACACTTACATTAACTTGGCGGTTTATGTATTAGCTGCTATCGCTGGTATTTCTCTATTAGTATCTGCCATCATGATTATCGTAGTGCTATACATCAGTGTGGCTGAACGTACTAAAGAAATTGGTATCTTACGTGCCTTAGGTGCTACTAAAGGTAACATTAGAATGTTATTCGTAAGTCAAGCATTATTCTTAGGAATCTTCTCTTCAGTATTTTCCGTAGTATTGGCTTACCTACTTCAATTAGCAATTAACTCCGGAGTAAATGGTTTAATTGATTACTCAATCATTCAAGTTACTCCTGGTGACGCTATCTTTGGTATCGTAATTGCCATCATTATTAACTTATTGGCTTCTATTCTCCCATCCAACAAGGGTGCTAAATTAGATCCAATAGAAAGTTTAAGTGCTGAATAAAAAAACAAAAGACCTGCGTTTGCTGGTCTTTTTTTTATTGGTTAATTAAAAATTCATAAATATCGTCTTTACTATATTCATCAAAATTATGAATCCAAAATACTACTACTCCAAATGCAGTAGATGAATAGTATGCAGACATTAGGCGACGATCTTTATCTTCCAACTTAGAAATAAATGATGTTGTAGTACTGCTTACCATTTTAGAAAAATAATCTAATAAATGGATAGTAAATTGAATATTTCCTTTTGCGCTAACCATAATTTCTAAGATAGGTTGATATTTTTCAATTACAGTTAAAAATTGATAAACAAATTGGTTCGCCGCACTTTTAATATCCTTTATAGAAGCATCTTTCATAGAAAATTTATTGAAATCTTTATTGGCATTATCAATTTCTTCGATAATACGATATTCCAATTGTTCTATTAAATCGTATTTATCTTGATAGTGTCGATAAAAAGTACTGCGGTTAATTTGTGCATATTGTATGATGTCACGTACGGTTACTGCATCGACACCTCTATCTTTAGCAGATTTCAAAAAAGCTTTCACGATATTATCATCAGTTATTTTTCTTTTATGTTCATACTGCGCCATGTGACATCCCCCTTAAGCATAAACATTTTAACATTAACTTTACCTAAGCTGTAACTATCATATCTCGCCGTTAAATGTTAGGCTATTAATATATTCTTATTAAGGAGTGAATAAAATTGAATAAAACTGACAATCCTAGTTTTATTACCAAATACATTGAAAGTTTTAAATGGGACCAAATTTTACACAACATCACTAACATTGTGATCGACGTAGTTTTAATCTCCATTTTCTTTCTTATCCTAAAAGCGGTAGGAAAAATGATTATTAATCGTTTATTTAGCAACTACGCTAAAAAACAACACGGTGTAGCCGAAAACCGTTTAAAAACTCTACACTCACTTTCCGTTAATTCATACATGTACATTTTAGTATTCTTTTGGATCTATTCTGTACTAACCTTTATCGGGGTTCCTATTGGTACCTTATTAGCCGGTGCCGGATTATTCTCCGTAGCTATTGGTTTAGGTGCCCAAGGCCTTGCTAACGATATTATTAATGGATTCTTTATTCTATTCGAAAAACAAATTAGCATCGGTGACTACGTTACTATCGGTGACGTTACCGGTACTGTTTCCGAAATTGGTTTAAGAACTACCAAGATTAGAAGTAACAATGATTCATTAAACTTTATTCCTAACAGATACATTACCAGTATTTGCAACATGTCTAAGGATCGCATGAAAGCTGAAATTAACATTCGTGTAAATCCAGACACTCCTATTACTGAAGTTATCAATATTATCAAACAAGTTAATGCCGACTACGTTCCTAAGACTGAAGGAATCATTGCTGATCCTCAACTTCTAGGTACTGTAGATATGGGTGACGGTACTATTGCCGTTAAAGAATACATCCCAACTACTGACGAAGCACGTTTTGATGTACAATTCGAATATTTACAACTATACTTAGAAGCAATTAAGAAGGCTGGCATTAAACTTCCTAACAACAAAGTAATTGCTGATATTTCAAATTCATAAAAGAATTTAACGCCCGTTTTTCGGGCGTTTTTTATTATCTATAGAAAGGATGTTACACATGAAACATCAACCCACTAACCCTAGTGTAGTCAAACAATATATCGATAGTTTTAACTGGGGCGATATTTTACACAACTTAACTTTTATCGTCATTGACGTGGCGTTATTATCCATTTTCTTTTTAATAGTTAAATTTTTAGGACAACTATTAATTAATCATTTCTTCAATCGTTATGTTAGAAAACAAAAGCATCGTAATCCTAAACGAGAAAAGACACTAGATTCTATTTCTACTAACACTTTCAACTATATTCTAGAATTCTTCTGGTTATATTCCATTTTGTCCGTAATAGGAATTCCAGTCGGTTCTCTACTAGCTGGTGCCGGATTGATTTCTCTAGCTTTAGGTTTAGGTGCCCAAGGTTTAGCTAACGATATCATCACCGGGTTCTTTATTTTATTTGAACATCAATTAGACGTCGGCGACTTCGTTATTTTAGATACCATCACCGGTACCGTTGAAGAAATTGGTTTACGTTCTACCCAAATCCGTGGCGTCGATGACTCGCTTAACTTCGTACCTAACCGCTACATTACTAACATCTGTAATATGTCCAAAGACCGTCTTAAGGCCGAGATTAACATTCGAATCTATCCTAACAGTCCGATTCAACAAATTATCGACATTATGAAAGATGTGAATGCTAAAAACGTGGCCACTACTGACGGCATCATTGATGATCCTCAACTATTAGGAACTGTCGACATTGGTAACGGTACTCTTATCGTCAAAGAATGGATTCCATGCAAAGACACTGCTAAGTTTGCCGTACAATTCAAATTCCTACAATTATATCTAGAAGCTATTACCGCTGCAGGTATTGAGTTACCTAATAATGATTTGGTAACACCTATACATTAATAAAAACTTAAATTGACACTACATCCATCCATTGCTATATTTACCTTATTCTAGGGGGTTATAGCTATCAGATGGGTGTTTTTTTATTGAATTACTAAAAAAATAAATTATTTAGCACACAAATGTTTTTGTCACGATTAAAAATAGTGTAGAATAATCATATATTGGAATTTATAAACAGATATAAATAAGGAGGATGCCTATGAGTGCATGGGATATTATACGTGACGCTACTCCACAACTAGTTAAAGCGTGTCTAATTTATACCATCCCCATTGCGATTGTTTCCTTTATTATTGGTTTAACCATTGCTGTGATTACTGCCTTAATAAAGATTTCGCAAAAAGGTGGTTGGTTCTTAATTGTAAAAGCCATTTTTCATTTTTACGTATGGTTATTTAGAAGTACCCCTCTATTAGTGCAATTATTCATTGTGTTTTTCGGGTTACCATACCTTCGAATCGCGGGAATTTTCCCCGATGGAATTCGTTTAACTCCAGTGGTTGCCGGAATTATTACTTTTTCTCTAAACACCGGAGCTTATGCTTCTGAAACCATCCGTGGTGCCATTTTATCCATTCCGGAAGGTCAATGGGAAGCTGCTTATTCACTAGGTATGACTAAGCGCAAAGTTTTATGGCGCATCATTTTACCACAAGCCAGTCGAGTTTCATTACCTCCACTAGCTAACGAATTTATCGGATTGGTAAAGGATACTTCATTGGCTGCTTCCATTACTATCGTAGAAATGTTTGAAGTCAGTCAACAAATCGCTGCGGAAAACTATCAACCTTTAATTATGTACATCTTGGTAGCTGCCATTTATGCGGTATTATGTAGTATTCTTTCCGTTCTACAAAGTTACTTGGAAAAACGAGTTTCTCGTTCTTTCGTTAAAAACTAGAAAGGAGCTTGCATATGCTTAATTTAAAAAATGTTTCCAAAACCTTTGGTAAGCAACATGCTTTGGATAATATTTCTCTACAATTTCCTAAAAATAAAACTTCAGTAATTGTAGGTCCTTCTGGTTCTGGTAAATCTACCCTACTTCGTTCTTTGAACTTATTGGAAAAGCCCGAAGCCGGTGAATATGATTTCAACGATTTAAAAATTGATTTTGGACAAAAGAAACTAAGTTCTAAAACCATTTTGCAAATCCGCAGAAAGACTAGCATGGTATTTCAAGGTTTTAATTTATTTCCTCATCTAACCGTCGTTAAAAATGTGATGGAAGGACAAGTTCAAGTACTAGGTAAAAGCAAGGATGAAGCACGTACTGAAGCTCTTCACTTACTAGATAAAGTAGGTATGAAAGACAAGGCCGATGCTTATCCTAGCCAACTATCCGGTGGTCAAGCACAACGTGTTGCCATCGCGCGCTCATTAGCTATGCATCCTGAATACATCCTATTAGATGAACCTACCAGTGCACTAGATCCAGAAATTGAATTAGAAGTACTTAAGGTACTTTTGGAACTAGCTAAAGAAAAACAATCATTAGTTATCGTTACGCACAATTTAACTTTTGCGCAACGTGTAGCTGATAAAATTACTTTCATTGAAGACGGTAAAGTTGGTTTTGACGGACCTACCGAAGAATTCTTCTCTTCTGACGATAGTCGTATCAAAGACTTTCTTGCCGCTATGAGCTTACAAAACATTTAAGGAGTGTTAATGATGAAATTCAACAAATTATTCAAATCTCTAACTGTATTATTAGCCGTTGCCGGTACCGGTGCTTTATTAGCATCATGCGGTAACTCCAGTGCTAAGAACTACAAAGATAACTTAACTAACAATGGTAAATTAACTATTGGTTTGGAAGGAACTTATGCTCCTTACTCATACCGTCAAGGTGGCCAACTAAAAGGTTTCGAAGTGGATTTAGCTAAAGACGTTGCTAAGAAGATGGGTCTAAAGGCTGACTTCGTTCAAACTAAATGGGACAGTTTAATCGCTGGTCTAGGTAGTAACCGTTACGATGCTGTTATGAACAACATGACCGTTACTCCACAAAGAGAAAAATTATACTCATTCTCTACTCCATACGCTTACTCTTACTACACTTTAATTACTAAGAGCAACAGTTCTATGAAGAGTATCAAAGACATTAAAGGTATGAACATCGTCGACGGTGCTGGTACTGATAACGCCGTAGTTGCTAAGAAGTTTGGTGCTAACATTTCATCTACTCCTGACAACTCCACTGGTTACCAATTGATCCAACAAGGTCGTGCTGATGGTACTGTTAATGCTATTCCTGCATGGAAGTACTACGCTAAGAACAACTCTACTAAGGGTCTAAAAGAAATTGACGTTCCTACTAAGCTACAAGAACCTGCTGCAACATCTATCATGTTCAACAAGAATTCTAAAGCTCTAAACAAGAAAGTTAACCAAGTCTTAGAACAACTAAGAAAAGACGGAACTATGAAGAAACTATCTATGAAGTACTTCGGTTCTGACATTACTTCTAAGAAAGACTAATATTATATAGATACGAAAAAAGCACTCGTTATGAGTGCTTTTTTTATTGGTTTAAAAGTAATAAGGCAATAAAAAAGCCCCACCGAGCGGGGCTTGTATTTACTCTTTTTTAATTGATTCTCTAATGACATCCAAGACTTCTTTTTGAAAATCACTAAAGTAATGAGACTTTAAGTAAACCAAGTTAGTAACAAACATGGGCATATCTTCGTCTAAGAACTCTAGTTTAACTACATCGTCAGGAGTATTAACTAAGGAATTAAAGAAACCTACTCCTACATTATGTTCAATTAAACGCATAATGTTATTGGATTCGTTAGATCTAAAAATTACGTTCGGATGAAAGGCATTACGTTTAGCTAATTGGTTAAAGGATTCATTTTGCACAAAGCCTTGTTTAAATAAGATAAAGTCTTCTTTGGCTAAATCTTTAAAATAAATTTTACCTTGCTTAGCCAATGGATGGTCTTTAGCTACATAGGCACAAAATGGGATTCTCTCGATTTCTTCGGTTTCAATCGCAGGATCATCTAGCGGATTATTAGAACCTAAGAGAGCTAGGTCTAATTCCCCATTTTTAAGTGCTGCCTTGGTAGTTTCGGAACCATATTCATAAGTATCAATACTGTGCAATAATTTTTCTTGTTTTAAACTATTAGCAATTTTAGGAAAGTATCTAGTTTCGATAATAGGTGGCAACCCGATAGATACTTTCTTAGCCTTTAGATTAGCGATGTTTCTCTTGGCCACCGTGAAATGTCGAATGATGGCCTGAGCATGATTTAACAATTGTTTACCACTATCGGTTACAATTAAGTCACCATGAGTACGATGACGGATTATAAGTTTGGCATCCATTTCTTTTTCTAGCCTTTTTAGGGCAAAGGTAATGGTAGGTTGGCTAACGCCAAATTCTTCCGCTACTTTAGAAAAAACTTTTAATTTTGTTAAGCTTATAAAATATTCCAGATCTCTAGTGTTCATAAAACGTGCTCCAAACGTTGATATAATAAGGTTTATATTTCACATATAAATTATATTTATTATAACACTAAGTTTTGACTATCTGAATACTCATGTATTATTATCTACGTATTAATTAAGAAAAGAGGTATGCATTATGACTATGGGATACAACATTTTAAACAACCCATTTAAGAATAAAGGTACTGCATTCACTAAAGAAGAACGTAAAGAATTAGGTTTAGAAGGTATGCTTCCACCATATGTTCAAACTTTACAAGAACAAACTGACCAAGCATACGCACAATTCCAAACTAAAGATTCCGATCTTGAAAAACGCATTTTCTTAATGCAAATTTTCAACGAAAATCGTGTACTATTCTACAAACTATTCTCACAACACGTTGTAGAATTCATGCCTATCGTATACGACCCAACCATTGCTGAAACTATCGAAAACTACAGTGAACTATTTGTTCAACCACAAAACGCTACATTCTTATCTATCGATGATGACTTAGACACTATCAAGACATCATTAAAGAATGCTGCTGATGGTCGTGACATTCGTTTAATCGTAGTTACTGACGCTGAAGGTATTTTAGGTATTGGTGACTGGGCTACTAACGGTGTTGATATCGCAGTTGGTAAGCTAATGGTTTACACTGCTGCCGCAGGTATCGACCCTAGCCAAGTTCTTCCAGTTGTATTAGATGCTGGTACTAACAACAAAGAATTATTAAACGATCCTATGTATCTAGGTAACCGTCACGAACGTGTTTACGGTGAAAAATACCACAAGTTCGTGGATACTTTCGTAGAAGATGCGGAAGAATTATTCCCAGATATGTACCTACACTTTGAAGATTTCGGTCGTAGCAATGCCGCTGAAATCCTAAACAAGTACAAGGACAAATACACTGTATTTAATGATGACATTCAAGGAACTGGTATCATCGTATTAGCTGGTATTTTAGGTGCCCTAAACATTTCCGGCGAAGACATGAAAGACCAAATCTATGTATCATTTGGTGCAGGTACTGCCGGTACTGGTATCGTTTCACGTGTTTACGATGAATTCGTACAAGAAGGTATGGACCCTGAAGAAGCTAAGAAACACTTCTACTTAATTGATAAACAAGGTCTATTATTCGATGATGACGACACTCTAACTCCTGAACAAAAACCATTTGCTAGAAGTCGTGACGAATTCGATAACCCTGACGAATTAACTAGTCTAGAAGCCGTAGTTAAAGCTGTTCACCCAACTATCTTAGTAGGTACTTCTACTCAACCAAATACCTTTACTGAAGATATCGTTAAGGAAATGGCTGCTCACTGTGAACGTCCAATTATCTTCCCTATTTCCAACCCAACTAAGTTGGCAGAAGCTAAAGCGGAAGACTTACTAAAATGGACTGACGGTAAAGCCCTAATCGGTACTGGTATTCCTGTTAAGGATATTGAATACAACGGTACTACTTACCAAATCGGTCAAGCTAATAACGCATTAGTTTACCCTGGTTTAGGTTTAGGTGCTATTGCTTCAACTGCAAGTGTCCTAGATGATGAAATGATTTCTGCCGCAGCCCACTCACTTGGTGGTATTGTCGACACTGACAAACCAGGTGCTGCAGTCTTACCTCCAGTTTCTAAGTTGGATCAATTCTCAACTACTGTAGCTAAGGCGGTTGCCGATAGCGCGGTAAAACGTGGTTTAACTCGTGAAGACATTAAAGATGTTGACCAAGCTATTGAAGATACTAAGTGGGAACCTAAGTATTAATCCTCTCCTTTTAAGATGATGTGTATAACACAATAAAAAAGGCGCCACTGTTTAGTGGCGTCTTTTTGTATGGTTATTATGATTTAGTTTTAAATATAAAATTCCAAAAATTAGTGTCCATCCTATCAAGGATATAATCATCCAAAAAATACAGCCAAATATGAAAGAGTTTAAGGAAGTTATATCGCCTCTCAATACTACATTAATTAAAGTAGTAACTATGGAAAATATTATAATTGATAGAATGTATCTTATTAATAGCTTCATTAATTAAAATACCTCTTTTAATATACGTTGTTTTAATAACTATAGCAAATGCTGCTTTATTATCAAAATAGATGGTTTGCAAGACAAAAAATAAGCCCCAGGAATAATCCTGAGGCTTATTTATTTATCTTAATGATGATTACTTATTTTCACTAATTACTACCTTACCATCTTGCATATCAGCCTTTAGATGTTTGATATCTTCATGGTCTAAGTAGAAATCAGTAATCTTATCTCTAATTTGTTGTTCAACTACTCTACGTAGTGGACGAGCACCCATAGCTTCATCATAGCCTTGGTCAATCAAGAAGTCCTTAACTTCGTCAGAAACTTCTACGTCCATGTCTTTCTTAGCCAAAGTGTGGTTTACATCATCTAACATTAAGTTGACGATGTCCTTTAAGTCATCCTTGCCTAAGTGAGAGAATTCGACGATAGCGTTGAAACGGTTTAAGAATTCAGGACGGAAGTATGGAGCTAGACGATCCATAATCTTCTTGTCTTTGTCATCTTTACCAGTTAAGCTTTCGTTTCCGAATCCGGCGTTAGAAGTAGCGATTACTACAGTGTTCTTGAAGTTAACTACATTGCCTTGTCCGTCAGTCAAACGACCATCGTCTAAGACTTGTAGTAACAAGGTTAATACTTGTGGGTTAGCCTTTTCAATTTCGTCCAACAATACGATGGAGTAAGGGTTTCTACGTACCTTTTCAGTTAAGGTATTGTTGTTATCGTTGTATCCTACATAACCAGCAGAAGCACCGATTAATTTAGAAACAGCGGTTGGGTCGGAGTATTCAGACATATCTAATCTGATAATGTTGTCTTTGTTACCAAACATGTCCTTAGCTAATTGCTTAGCCAATTCAGTCTTACCTACTCCAGTAGGACCTACGAACAAGAAGGAACCAATTGGACGGTTACCTTCGTCAAAACCAGCACGGTTTCTACGAATTGCACGAGTAACGGCTTGTACAGCTTCGTCTTGGCCGATAACCTTACCCTTTAGACGATCGCCCATAGTCTTTAGACGTTCGATGTCAGTACTGCTCATCTTAGAAACAGGTACTCCGGTCAAACGTTCTACTGATTTAGCGACGTCATCAACAGTAGCAGTGACTTTCTTAGCGTCAGTCTTGCTATCTGCTTGTTTTTCTAAGTCGGCTACACGATTCTTATGTTGCATAGCAGCTTCATAATCTTCGTTCTTTGCAGCATCTTCTTGAGCTTGCTTTTCGGATTTAATTTCATCTTCGATTTGCTTTTGATCTAGGACTGGATGTTGTGCTGCTAAGTGAGCGGCAGTCATGTCGACTAAATCAATAGCCTTATCAGGCAAGCTTCTTTGTGGAATATATTGAACTGAGTAGTCTACCGCAGCTTTTAGAACTTCATCAGGTAAAACTACATTATGATGCTTTTCGTATAAACCACGAACACCCTTTAAGATTTGCAAAGTAGTTTCTTCATTAGGTGCCTTGATTTGTACTTGGTTGAAACGACGTGATAATGCAGCGTCCTTTAGAATAGTGTTTCTGTATTCATCTTGGGTAGTAGCACCGATTACACTGATTTCACCACGAGATAAAGCTGGTTTGATAATATCAGCTAAACCTTTAGAACCACTTTCGTCACCGGCGTTACCAGCACCTAAGATTTGGTGGATTTCATCGAAGAACAAGATAACGTTCTTCTTTGCCTTAATTTCTTTAATTAAGTTTTGAATATTTTGTTCGAAACTACCACGGTATTGAGTACCAGCTTCTAGTCCAGAAATATCAATACTGATAATTTCCTTATCACGAAGAGTTGCAGGTACATCACCTTTAACAATGGCTTGAGCTAAACCTTCTACTACCGCAGTCTTACCTACACCGGCGTCACCTACTAATACCGGATTGTTCTTAATTCTTCTAGATAAAACTTCAGCAGTTTCTTGAATTTCTTTATTTCTACCAATAACTGGGTCTAACTTACCATCACGAGCTTCTTGGGTAAGATTTCTACCTAACTTTTCTAGAATGCCACCTTGTTGTTTAGTAGCATTTGCTTGTTTTGTATTGCCTTGTAATTGGCCATTTTTTCTTAACTCTTGTAATTGTTCTGGGGTAACTTCTTGTCCGTTAATCATGTAACGGCGTTGTGAATGACTAGCGTCATTGCCTAAAAATTGATTAAAGATACGATCAAAATCATCATTAAATGGATCAAATGGAATGTTTGCCATAATTGAATCCCCCTTTATATTTTTATAAGTCCTTTGGACTTATTTATTAGGTGCAGGTCACATCTCCTTGGTGCTCTTCCCTGTCACCAACTAATATACTAACACCTAATTTACATAATTCAATATATTTTTGACCTTTTTTGACCTTTATTTTTAACTTATTTATAGAAACGTTGATATAATAGCATTTCTAAGGTGAAACTTTTTTTGATAAATTTTGACCAATAATTAATTTTTGACATTTATAACAGAATTTTGGTTTATATTTATAGTTCATTTTTAAAATTTTTGCTTCATTAATATAGATCAGAATTTAATAGCAAAAGCCACTGTATATAAGCATATGTTAGGTTTTCTTACATAAAAAGCCGACTTTTTTAAAAAATTGGTAATTATAAATATACTTTTACTGTCTGTTCTGGTATTATACATATATACGATGTTATGAAACATAACGTGAAAAGGAGTTTTGAAGATGAAGCAACATTCATTAGCATTCCGATGGATATTTACATTGGCATGCGGATTAATCGTTGCGTTGGGGTTATTTGCTGCGCCACTTAAATCACACGCGGCTGAAAAAACCTACACCATCGGGACCGATGTAACTTTCCCTCCCTTTGAATACGCCAACGACAACAATAAATATGTAGGTATTGATATTGATTTAGTAAAGGCCATTGCAAAGGACCAGCATTTTAAAGTTAACATTAAAGCTGTTGGTTTCAGTGGTGCCGTTCAAGCCGTACAATCCGGTCAAATGGACGGGGTTATTGCTGGTATGTCAGTTACACCCGAACGTAAGGGTACGTTTGATTTCTCAACTCCTTACTACAATTCAGGTGTAGTTATGGCTACTTCTCAAAACAATAACAAGATTAAGAGCCTAAACGATCTTCGTGGTAAGACCGTTGCCGTTAAGACTGGTACCACCGGTGCACAATATGCACAATCCATTCAAAAGAAATATGGATTTAAGATTTCTACTTTCGATGATTCCAGTAACGTTTATGAAGACGTTTTAACTGGTAACTCAGTTGCCTGTTTCGACGATGAACCAGTTCTAAAGTATGCTATTAATCAAGGTACTCAACTAAGTATCAAGACTAAGCCTGCTGCTGGTACTCCCGTTGGTTTCGGAGTTAAAAAAGGTCAAAACGGTGAATTACTTAAGAAATTTAACGCTGGTTTAACTCATTTAAAGAAAACCGGCCAATACCAAAAGATTTTAAACAAGTACTTAAACGCCAAGAAGAGTGCTGCTGACAACCACTCATTCTGGGGAATTTTAAAACAAAATAAAGTATTTCTATACCAAGGATTCTTACAAACTCTATGGTTAACTATTATTTCCATTATTTTTGCTACTATCTTTGGAGTTATCTTCGGTCTATTAGGAGTACTTCCTATTAAATTCTTCCGTGGCTTATCTGCTACAGTTATTTACCTATTTAGAGGTATGCCTCTATTAGTTCTAGCTCTATTTATCTACACTGGTATTCCTACTCTAACTGGTACTAAGATTCCTGCATTTATCGCGGGTGTTATTACCTTAATGTTAGACGAAGGTGCTTACATTGCAGCCTTTGTTAAAGGTGGTATTGAATCTGTAGATAAAGGTCAAATGGAAGCTGCTCGAAGCTTAGGTTTACCATTCGGCAAATCCATGCGTAAGGTTATTCTTCCACAAGGTATTCGTTTAATCGTACCTTCCTTTATTAACCAATTCATCATTACCTTAAAGGATACTTCCATTCTATCTGTTATCGGTATTTTGGAACTTACTCAAACTGGTAAGATCATTATCGCTAGAAACCTAGAAGGCTTTAAAGTTTGGGCAATGATTTCAATTATTTACTTAATTATTATCACCCTACTAACTTGGCTATCTAACTGGGGTAAAAGGAGGACAAAAATTTGAGTAAAATAAAAGTTACTGATTTACACAAGCAATATGCTGACAACCACGTTTTAAAAGGTGTAAATCTAGAAGTTAAAGATAACGAAGTAGTTGTTATTATTGGTCCTTCTGGTTCCGGTAAATCCACTTTACTTAGAACCTTAAATGGTTTGGAACAACCTACTTCAGGTTCCGTGGTAGTTCACGGTGAAGATATCGCTAAGAAAGATATCAACATTGATAAAGTTCGTGAACAAATCGGTATGGTATTTCAACACTTCAACTTATTCAACAACCTACCAGTGGGTGAAAACATCATGTTAGCCCCTGTTCAACTAGGTAAGATGAGTAAGCAAGAAGCTAAACAAACTGCCGAAAAATTACTAAAAGTTGTGGGACTAGAAGATAAATTCGATGCTCCCGTTAACTCACTATCAGGTGGTCAAAAACAACGTATCGCCATCGCTCGTGCATTAGCTATGAACCCTGACATTATGTTATTTGATGAACCTACATCTGCTCTAGACCCTGAAATGGTCGGCGATGTTTTAAACGTTATGAAAAAATTAGCTACTGAAGATGGTATGACTATGGTCGTGGTTACTCACGAAATGGGCTTTGCTAAAGAAGTTGCTGATCGAGTAGTCTTCGTAGATCAAGGAATTATCCAAGAACAAGGCACTCCTGATGAAATCTTCAACCATCCTAAGAACGAACGTCTAAAGTCCTTCTTATCCAAGGTTTTGGCCGTTTAAAACGAATTTTAAAAGCACTTCATATTAATGAAGTGCTTTTTTTATGTGCTAATTTAGTCGTCTCTTATAATTTATTCTTGAAATTTTTTGTGAATATTTTATAATTGTTAGTATGCTAACTATTTAGGAAGGAGCATCATTATGAAAGAAGATTTAGGTCGCCAAGTTAAAATAGCGGGTACACAATTCGTAAAGAAATTCGATAAATTCGCTAGCCAATATAATTTAACTAGCACACAAATGGGCGTTATTGACTTTTTAAGTTATCACCCTAATGAAGAGATGTTTCAAAAAGACATCGAAAAAGAATTTTACATTCGTCGATCCACCGCTTCTACTCTTTTACAAAGAATGGAAACTAAAAGACTACTTAAACGAGTCCCTTCCAAGATTGACGGTCGACTCAAACAGGTTATTTTAACCGATAAAGCACTAAGTTATTGTGACGCCATTACTCAATTTATGGACGACAATCAACGCTTTATTCACCAACACTTCTCCGATGATGAATATGAATCTTTACTAAATAGTTTAGACAAATTAATTAAAATTATGGGGGATTAATACATGGATAACAAAATATCTTTAAGTACTTTATTATCAGTTATCGCTGCCGGTATTATGTCCTTTTGTGGAGTAGTTATTGAAACTTCAATGAACATTACTTTCCCTACTCTTATGAAGGATTTCAGCGTTAACACTAGTACCGTCCAATGGATGACTACTATTTACTTACTAATCGTTTCAATCGTAGTGCCACTATCAGCTATTTTAAATCGTAGCTTCAAAACTAAGAGTTTATTCGTAGTGGGTAACCTACTATTTATCTTAGGAGTGGTATTAGACCTTTGTGCACCTACTTTCACTATCTTATTACTAGGTCGTGTGGTACAAGGTTTGGGTACAGGAATTGCTCTACCATTGATGTTTAACATCATCTTAGATCGTGTTCCTAAAGCTAAAATTGGTGTCATGATGGGTGTTGGTAACTTAATTACTGCCATCGCTCCTGCCGTAGGTCCTACTTTCGGTGGTATCGTGGTTTCTTCTATCGGTTGGCGTTACATTTTCGCCATCTTACTTCCTATCTTGATTATTTCATTCTTCTTAGGAATCTTTAACATCAAACAATCTAGAGAAATTCACCGTTCTCACCTAGATATCTGGAGTTTATTACTAATCGTTATTACTTTCTCAGGCTTAGTATACGGCTTCAGTAGTATGGGTAGCGGAAGCATCTTAAGCGTTAAAGTTATTTTACCTATCATCATTGGTTTAATCGCTGTTATCGCATTATACAAGCGTTCCGTATCTATCGAAGGACCTATCATTAACTTAGGTGTATTAAGAAATGCTCGTTTCTCCGGACACGTAATTGCTTTCTTTATCCTACAATTCATTACTTTAGGTTTATCATTTATCTTACCTAACTACATTCAATTGGTTAACCATCAATCCGCCTTTATCGCTGGTTTAATGGTGCTACCGGGTGCTGCTTTAGGTGCGGTATTTGCTCCTCTATCAGGTAGCTTACTAGATAAATACGGTGCTGCTAAACCTATCGCTGCCGGATTAACTTTTGGTATTATCGGCCTAATTTTATTCATGGTACTAGGTACTCACTTAAGTAGTGTTATGATCTTAGTAATTTATCTAATTTACATGCTATGCTTAGGTCTAACCTTTGGTAACTTAATGACTAGTGGTCTAAGTACTTTAGCTAAGGAAACTACTACCGACGGAAATGCGGTATTCAACACAATCCAACAAATTTCTGGTGCTATTAGTACTTCTATCGTGGCTGCTATCGTAACTATCAGTCAATTAGGTACTAAGAACTTAGCAGCTGGTACTGCTACTGGTTCTGAACATGGCTTTATTCTATTATTTATCTTACTAATCATTGCGGCTCTTATCTTATCCCGCGTGCTTAAAAGCAAAAAAGATTAATAAATAAAAATAACCCCTCACACGTTGGTGTGAGGGGTTTTTGTTTCTCGAATCGACTAAGTAGCCGATTTGCAATTAATTATAACTTTTTCATTTTACGGACATCCGCAAAAAGTCTAATGGCAGGATAACGATGAATATTAAATTCATTTCTAATCTCTTTTACGATTTGTGCATCATCGCCATTAGCAGATGATATTATTTCGCGTATCTTTTGTACGCTGGGACGATCGTTTAAGATATCTCGAATAACACCGCGGTCACGTAAACTACGAACCGCTTCATAAATTGCAAAAATAATTAAAAGAATCGCAATTATATTCCACATATATAAAATATCACTCCTATTACTTTTATTATACGGGAAATTCATGCATTATAAAAGTAATAACTAATGATAAATACAAAATTACTTATATTTACGTCTTCTGTTTAATTTTTCTATCTGATATAATCAAAATATTGTCAAAAATTAAATAAAGGAGACTTGATTTTGCTAGCTACCATTCAGAAACGCTTTGCGGGATTCGCAGTGGCAACTATTATTGCTATTTTAAGTCAATTTCTAACCCACTTCATCCCCAACATCGGTGCAGCTACCATCGCTATTTTAATCGGAATAGTGCTGGGAAACACAGTTTTAAAACAACCTATCCTAAACGCCGGAACTAAATTCGCCGAAAAGCGACTTTTAGAATATTCCGTAATGTTGTTAGGTTTAACCATTACTTTCCAAACTATCGTGCAACTACATTGGACTGGTTTATTATTCATCATCATTCAAATGACCATCACCATTGTAGCGGCTATTGCTATCGGAAAATGGTTAAAATTCGATGACGGTATTTACTTATGTATGGCTGGTGGAAACGCCGTTTGTGGTTCATCTGCCATCGCATCCATTAAGCCCGTAATTAATGCTTCCGACGATGATGCCGGTATGAGCATTACCCTAGTTAATTTAATGGGTACCGTTATGATGTTAATCTTACCTATCATCGGTACTATTTCATTTGGACATTTAGACATGCTACGTGGTGCCTTAATTGGTGGAACCGTGCAATCCGTGGGACAAGTAATTGCCAGTGCTACTATGGTTAACCAAACTACTGTGCAATTTGCCACTTTATTTAAGATCATGCGTATCATCATGTTAGTAGTAGTGGTAACTGTTTTTGCTCGTATTCATGCCAAAAACGTTGCTAAAGCAACTCCCGCCGAAAGTGTCGAAGACGACATTAAAAAAGGTAAAATTAATTTCTTACCTTGGTACGTATTATGGTTCTTAATTTTCTGCTTACTAAACAGTTTATTAACCCTACCTAGTTGGATTGCCGGCACTGCCCATTTCCTAAGTACTTGGTGTGAAATTATCGCCCTAGCTGCTATTGGTTTACGTTTGAACTTACAAGCTTTCTTAAAAGCTGGTAAACGTTTTGCCATTTACAGTATCGGCGTCGGCGCTATACAAATTATCGCAGCATTAATCTTAATTAAATTATTAATTCATGTTTAACCAATTACATCTCATGACTAAATAGTTGTGAGGTGTTTTTTTATCGGCAGAATCTTAATAGCAAAAAGCTCTGCTCATTATACCAACGTCTTCCTTCACTGCGTTATAATAATATTAATTATCTAAAAAGGGGTTACGGATATGAATTTCTTTCTAAATTCTAGTTTTAACGCTAAAAACTCAGGTATTGAACACGCCCAATTAAAACGTGCCAAACTATTCGAAAAATTCGGTGAAGATTATCGTATAGTTTTCCATGTATGGAATCCACTACTACACTATTATCTAAATAAAAATGACATTGCAGATCAACATATTTTAAACGTATTTGATTACTTTCAACAAGCTACCCATGTGGAAAGAAAAATTATTCATCCAAAAGATATTGATTTTGGAGTATCCCCACTTACATATGAAAGAGACGAAGAACAACATCGCCTTATTGTTTACTCTAATCAACAAATCGTTGCCCGTATTAATTTATTTGGCAAAGACATTACTGACGATGAAATAGTTAAATCCGTGGAATTATTTGATGGCTTTAACAACCTTTACTGTGTAGATTTTTATGATTACCGTGGCTTCTTATCTATGAGCCAATGGTATACTCCCGATAATAAAATTGCTACTGAAACTTGGTACACTCCAGATGGTTATCCTGCAGTAGAAGATTATTTCCGTAAAAACGCCCTGGGTAAAATAGAAAAATCTGGTTATAAAACCATCAGCCCTAAAGGAACGGTACGTACTCACCACAGCATTGCAGGTTTATTAAAAGAATTTCTAGAAGACATCAACCTAGAATTTATGGATAAAAACCATCCCAACATTTATGTAATGGATCGTTCAGATTATTTCGAAGAAATCCTGGAAGATTTAAGCTCACCCACTTACACAGCCTTATACATACACAGTTCGCATGCAGGTGACGCACAAAGGCCTGATACTTCCATCATGAACAATAATTATGAATATACTTTAACTAATGCTAACCGTTATGACGCTATCATTTGTTCTACGAAAAAACAAACTAGAGACGTTACAAGACGTTTTAACACCGATATTGATATGTTTGCTATTCCCGTTGGGGTCATTAAAAATAAAGACTTAAAAAAGTCCCGTATTCCTGTAAGTAATCGTAAGAAACATAGCATTGTAATCACTGCGCGCGTTTCTCCAGAAAAACAAATCAATAAGATTATTGATGCCATGGGTATGGCTAAAAAAGAAGTTCCTGACATTAATATGGATGTTTATGGTTATATAGATCATTCCAACAATGATATTGCTATGAAACGTATTAATAAGTCCCTAGAAAAATATGACTTAAAAAATGCTGTACATTTACATGACTACACTAATGATGTAGCTAAAGTACAAAGCAATGCTCAAGTTTATGCCCTAGCTTCCGTTATGGAAGGCTTTAATCTAGCTCTACTAGAAGCCCAAAATCAAGGTGATGTGGGGATTACCTTCAACACTAACTATGGTCCTAATGAATTAATCGTAGACCAAAAGAATGGTTACATTGTGGATTACGATGACACTAAAGCTTTATCCAATCGTATGGTTAAATTATTTACTGATGATAAATTATTACAAAAAATGTCGGATAAAGCTTATGACTTATCCAGTCGTTTCTCCGAAGACAATGTTTGGAAAGCCTGGGAAAAACTACTACAAGCTGCTAAAAAGTCTTGGCGAGAAAAGTTAAAAGCCTACCACTTCGATATTCAGCAAGGCTTAAGCGACATGGAACATGGTAAGGAGGATTAATCATGACCAAGAAATTCTTATTTATCAACGAAAATATTTTTACGTTTAATTCTGGTACCGAATTTTCTGCCATGAACCGTCTTAAATTATTCCGTAAAAATAATATTGACGCTAAAATCATAACTAGAAATTATAATCCATCTTTTCACCAAGAAATCCATAAATACGGCATTAACGATGATGAAGTATTAAACATGTATGACTTTTTCCAACATGCTACCGGAAAAAAACGACATCACGAATATTTAAGATATTCTAACTTAATAGATAAGCACGGATACAAGATTCACGGTATCGATAATAACAAGTCCTACATTGAAAGATTAGGACAACGAGTGGCTAAAGTATCCATCTTCCCTCTTACAGTAGGTGAAATTGGTAATGTGGATTACTATGATAACTTCGGTAACGTAGCCAGTCGTGATGTATACGATTATCGTGGTTTTAAATCTAAAGAAATTTACATGCATCCCGATGGCAATATCGGTCATGAATTAATTTTAGATACTACGGGAAAGCCCGTTATGGAAATTACTCATATGAATATCGGAAATCAATTATTCCCTACTATGTTTAAATTATTAAACTACAAGGGAAAAACTTACCGTTTTAATACCGAAGATGACTTATTCACCTTCTTTTTAAATGAAATTTGCGATGACGACTGCATTCTTATTAATGATCGCCCATCCCTAACTAACGTGGTAGCTAATGTAGATTCCACCACACAAAAATATCAAATGCTTCATACTCAACATACTGCCAATTCAGCAGAAGCACACAATCCTCAGGCCAACTTAATGGGAAATCTAGTCCCCTTATTTAGCCAACAATTTAGTAAATATAAAGGAGTTATCGTTGCCACTCCACAACAACGTGATGATTTAGCTAAACGCTATCCTAAGGGTAAATTCTATAGCATCTTTGACACAGCTATTTTAGACATGCCTAAGCCTAGTGATGCTATGAAGTCTCATGAAATCACTTATATGGGTAGAATGTTTAAAGATAAAAGCGTTGACGAATTATTAACCATTATTCCAGCTATCAAACAAGTTATTCCTGATATTCACCTAACTATGGTAGGTTATTTCGAATCTGTGGATTACAAAAAAGAATTAGATGCTATCATAAAGCAACTAAAAATTACTGATAATGTCTCCTTAGTTGACTACAAGTTAGGTAAAGACAAAGCACAAATTTTATCCAATACGCGCGTTTTATTACAAACCTCTAAGGGTGAAGGACTAAGTATGTCGCTAGTCGAAGGCTTATCTTACGGGGTTCCTGAAGTCGCCTTCGATGTTAATTATGGTCCTAACGAAATTATCGATAATGATCAAAACGGTTATTTAATACCTAATAATGATTTAGCGGTTTTTGCTAATCGCGTAATTAATCTTTTAACACATGATGATATTTATCAACGTTTCCATGAAAATGCTATTAAGAAAGCCGAAAAATTCAGTGCTGATAAAGTAATGAAACAATGGAATGAATTTATAAAAAGTATATAAAAGAGTATAAGAAAAGCCTCTATCTATTAGATAGAGGCTTTTTTTATTTATCTCTTCTGTTTAACAAAAGTTTTATTGGAAGTAATATACTTACCGTTTCCGATATAGAATCTAGTGATTCCTTTGTATTTTACCACCTGCTTAATTTTGAATATGGTTCCCATTCTTATTTTCTTAATTGCATTACGTTTAGTATATCTTGCACTGTTATGAATGAATACACCGCTACGTCTAATTACTTGATACTTTCGGTTATGATTGTCCTTATAAGTAGAATAATAGCCATTACCATATTGACTACTATCTACATACCTTCCACCTACTCGTAATAGCAAGTGACCATTAATGTACTTGTATCTAGATACCTTATGAACCGAAGTAGTATTTCTAGGAGCATCTAAATTATATACATAACGAGGTAAATTCATTAAACCAGCTACGTTTAAAACATAATGTCTATTGGATGTGACGTATTCACCATTTCCAATGTATAGTCTAGTAATTCCTTTATATTTAACTACACGTTGTACTTGGAATTGAGCACCATATGAAATAAATCGCTTGCGATTATTAGAAGAGAATTTCTTGTCACTGTGTACCCAAATTCCAGAACCGTTAATAACTGTATAGGTTTTAGCAGTTTCTGTAGTTGGATAATATTTATCATTAATATCTAAGCGATTTTGTAATTCAATCACTTTTTGTTGATACTGCTTAATTAGTTGATCTTTATTATAGTTTAATGCTAATTGTTCTTTCATTTGCTCAGCTAGTGAACAAATTTGAATATTTAATTTCGCAGCTTGTTGATCTGCATTAGATGCTGGTGCACTTTCTTTAGAATTATTAATATTCTTTTGATATTCAGCTGCGAGTGAAGCTTGCATTGAACTCATCTTAGAATCTGCGGCTGCTTGTGCAGATGAAACTGCAGATGCTTTAGCTTTATTTAAACTATCAGTTAATGAGGCCATCTGACTAGCAAAGGATGCATTTGCCGCATTAGATTTCTTCATATAATCATCTTCGTATGATGCTTTTTGAGCAGACATACTCTTATCTACAGCAGCTCGTGCTGCACTAGCCGCACTGGAAGCAGCCTTAGCCGCGTTTAATTTAACACTATTTTCTAGCGAACTAATTAGACTATCATAATGGGCTTTAATGTTACTTTGGGCGATGCTGTTAGATTGATTCAAGCTATCCATTTGAGATTGCGCTTGACTACTCATAGCATTTCTCAAATCATTCATTGCTTGAGATGCTGTTTGACTATCATTCATAGCCTTTTGTTGTACAGAAACCAATGCTAATGAATTAGTAACATTCAACGATTCCATAACTGCATTAGCTGAAGCTGCCGCTGATGCTTTTGCAGAATTTAATACTAATTCTGCACGTTGAGAAGCTACTTCTGCATTGGAATCAGCTTTTGATTGAGCAGCTGATTGAGCTGATTTAACCGCATTGGCAATAGCAATGTCTGCATTCTTAGCAGCAGTAAGGGAAGCTTGTTGCATTTGTGCTTTTAAGCTGTTAATGCTGTTAGCATTATCCGTCGCTATAGATTGAGCAGCAGAAAATGCTGAATCTTGAATAGATTTCACAGCTGCAGATAAATTGTTTTGTGCTTGTTGTGAAGCCGCTTTAGAATCCGCAATGTTTTGTTGCTTTAATGCATTAATAACTTGGGCATTGGAAGCAGCTACAGAATCGGCTTCAATCTTTGCCTTACTTTCCGCTGTAGATTGAGCTGATTTAACCGCTATATCTACACTATTAGAAGTAGCAATAGAGTTCTGTTGAATCTGGTTTTGTAGGGATGCAATAGTTTCCTTAACTGCTTGCGCTGCGGATTGAGCAGCTGATGTTTTAGCATTTTGCATGCTATTAGCATATTTACTTTGTAGATTACTAATTACTTGATAGTTTGAAGCAGCTACAGAATCAGCTTCGACCTTAGCTTTACTTTCCGCCGCAGATTTAGCGTCAGCTGCGGCATTGGCAATAGCTGCGGCTGCACTCTTAGAGGCAGTGATGGAAGCTTGTGACATTTGACTTTGTAAACTACTAATTTGGTTAGAATTATTAGTCATAACCACTTGCGCAACAGAAGCGGCTGAAGCTTGTACAGATGCTACCGCGGCACTTATAGCTTGTTCTGCTGCTGTTTTAGCATCCTGCATACTATTATCATACTTGCTTTGTAAGTCTTTAATTCTTTGGGCATTGGATGCTGCAACTAAATCTGCTTGTGATTTAGCTTCACTTTCCGCTGCCAATTTAGCGTTAGCTGCCGCATTTGCGATAGCTTCCGAAGCATTCTTGGAGGCAGCAGCGGCATTTTGTTGCATTTGTGCTTGTACAGATGCAATCGCGTCCTTAACTGCCTGTGCTGTAGATTGGGCAGCTGATGTTTTGGCATCTTGCATGCTATTAGCGTATTGACTTTGTAAGTCGCTAATTGATTGTGAGTTGGCAGTTGCCATAGAATCGGCTGCGACTTTTGCCTTACTTTCGGCTTCTGATCTAGCATCAGATGCTGCTTTTGCAATATAAGCGACCGCATTCTTAGAGGCGGTATCTGCATCTTGTTTCATTTGTGCTTGTAAACTATTGATATGGTTTGCACTGGAATCTGCAATAGATTGGGCAACAGAAGATGCAGAATTTTGCAATGATGTTATAGCGGCGCTCATGGCTTGATTTGCTGACGTTTGCGCACTTTGCATATTATTAGAATATTGGATTTGTAAACTATTAATTACTTGCGCGTTTGAAACAGTCGCGAAATCAGCTTCGGATTTAGCCTTACTCTCGGCTTCTGATCTAGCATTGGAAGCTGCATTCGCAATAGCTATTTCAGCACTCTGGGAAGCAGCAACTGAAGCTTGTGACATTTGTGTTTGCAAGCTACTAATATAGTTAGCATTAGAATCAGCAACAGACTGAGTAGCTGAAAATGCAGAATTTTGTACAGATGATATAGCATCCCTTACAGCTTGCGCAGCCGATGCTTTGACATCTTGCATGCTATTAGCATACTGGCTTTGTAAATCACTAATAACTTGAGAATTAGAAGTGGCTACTGAATCCGCTTCAGACTTAGCTTTGCTTTCCGCTGCTGATATAGCATTGGATACTGCATTGGCAATAGCAACGTTCGCACTATTGGAGGCATCAGTCGCATCTTGTGACATCTGAGCTTTTAAACTCCCAACGTAGTTAGCATTGGAATTGGCAACAGATTGTGCAACAGCCGATGCTGAAGCTTGTAATGATGTAATGATATTACTTATAGCTTGGGATGCTGAAGTTTGTGCACTTTGTAAATTATTAGCGTATTGACTTTGCAAACTATTAATTACTTGTGAATTAGATGTAGCAAGTGAAGTGGCTTCCGATTGTGCCTTACTTGCGGCTGTGGATTCAGCTGATGCTGCTGCTTTAGAAATAGCTACATTTTCACTATTAGAAGCATTTGCAGAGTCTTGTGCCATTTGGCTTTGTAAACTTCTAATGACTTCAGAGTTAGAGGCAGCGACTGAGTCGGCTTCTGATTGTGCTTTACTTTCCGCTTCTGATCTGGCATCTGAAGCCGCTTTTGAGATAGCTACGTCTGCACTCTTGGAAGCTGCTACTGAATTTGCTGACATTTGGCTATTTAAATTACTAATTACTTGTGAATTAGATGTAGCTACTGAATCGGCTTGCGATTGTGCTTTACTTGCAGCAGTGGATTCTGCGGCTGATGCTGCTGCAGAAATAGCTGCGTTCGCACTATTGGAAGCATTTGTTGCCTCTTCCGACATTTGTGCTTTCAAACTATTGATACGATTATCATTTTCAGCAGCTACTGATTGGGCAACAGAAGAAGCGGAATCTTGCAACGATTTCACAGCTGCGGACAAATCACTTTGTGCTTGCTTAGAAGCAGTTTGCAAATTAGCATCATTTTGTTGCTTTAAATCTTCCATAGATTGACTATCCGCTAAACTTTGTGCAGTTAATGCAGTATTAGCAGATTGAGTAAGTGAATCCATGGCTTTATTTAAATTATCAACTGCAGATTGTGATGCAGCAGTAGATGCTGCCAAATACTTAGCATTTTGTGCAGCACTTTCTTTAGCAAATTCAGCATTCAAAGATGACAATTTATCACTTAAGTCGCTTTGTGCCGATTTTCTCACTTCATCCGCAGATTGATCAGCAGAAGATTGAATTGCAGAAGAAGCTGAATCTTTCAATTCTTTTATAATTTCTGCATAACTGTCATTCAAACTTTTAGCGGCACTTTGATTTTGACTAGTTAAATCTGCAATATTTTTTAACTTATCTGCTTGTACACTGCTAATGGCACTAGCCACTAATGAATCAGTAAGCGATTTAGCACTTGCAGAATCAGTTTTCATTTTGGCTATAGCACTATTTATATAAGATTGATACTGAGTATGCACAATTACCGCATTAGAAGCTGCAACACTGTCAGCAATTGAAGTGGCTTTGCTAGAAGCTGAAGATATCATATCAGAAATATATGAAGCAGCTGATTGATTATTTTGTTTAGCAATGGAATCAGCATATTGTGGCTTAGGTGTTACGTACATCCAAAGAAAGTCACCATCTTTACCACCGTAGTGAACTTGGGAATCTGAAATATAGTAAGTATTAGTATCCAAGGTTCCTGATTTTTCAAAAGCCCAATCCTTAGGGTTTTCGTAATCATTATTAAATATTATCCCTTGACCTTCTTGGCCTGGTAATAATCTATTGGTGCTGGTATCCCAGAATTTAATGGGTTTAAAGACATAATTAATTACAGGTGCAACTTTGACTTGATATGCACCCTGATTATTAAAGACTTGGCCGTTATTTAATACATAATAGTTATCGGTATCTAATGATCCTCTATCTACTAATCTAGGATTATTATTTTTATCTATAACCGCTACACCTTGTCCATGGCTATTACCATTTGCGTCCACGAAAGTAACTGGAATAGTGTTAGCTACTGAGTATGGATGAACCAATACTTGGTATTGACCATTATTATTGATTACCTTGCCATTTACTACATAGTAGTTATTAATATCTAAACTACCATCATCCACTAACTTAGGAACATTATCATCAATAACTAAAGTTCCTTGACCATGTTTATTACCATCTGCATCCACAAAATCAGCACTACCAAAAGAAGTTAATTTGTTAGGAATTACTTCCATTACATAATTGTCATCCGTAGCATCTTTAATTAAGGTACTATTGGAATCCATATGGTAATTACTATTGCTCAAATTGCCGGAACTAGTTAACTTAGCAACGTCATTTTCATCAACGTACACTTTACCTACATATTGATTGCCATTGCTATCAGTAATAGGTTTTCCATTATTAGTAAATGTGACTACAGCTGTTCTAGAATTTCTTATAACGTCGACTACATAACCATCATTATATTTAACTAACTGTGGATTATTTCCCAAATGATAATTTGCAGAGTTAATGCTAGAAGAATCTGCTACAGAGCCTGATCCATCCGCATTAATATAAGCCACACCTTTGTTATTTAAAATCTGTCCATTAGCATTTCTGAAGTATAACTTAGTGGTATTTTGAAAAACTGTGGTTTTGTATTGTCCCGCATTGTTGTTATCAGGAACAATTGTTGGATTGCTCATTAAATGGTATACAGTATTTGATAATCCTCTAGCGTCATACATGTTAGTTATATTGCCAGAAGAATCAATATTTACCATACCCTGGGTTATCTTTTGACCATCAATATTATAGAAGTTCAAAGTTTTAGTTACTAATCCATTACCAAAAGGTAGAGTTATGTTGTAGTTACCTTGTGAATCATAAATAGCCATTTGTCCCATAGCTCTAGCTACATCGTATCTACTATCCATATCACTATGTTCAAGTACGGATATTAGATAATTACCATTACTATTTAAATCTACGATTCCATGAGCTGGTTTACCATTTATATCCATGATTCTATTTCCAAAGAAATCATAGAAATCAGCTACGGCATGATAATGTTTATGAGTTCCTCGAGGTTCAACTAATAATTCATAACCATTGTAGAATGAACCCAATGGAACTGTGCTAATAGCAATAACATAATTGTTTTGTTTTAAAATCTTTTTAACATCACTGGAAATCGTATAATTTAGTGAACTTCCATCCGTAAAATCAATTCCGTTGGGAATACCCTGCCCATTATTTAACACTCTGGTTCTAGGATTATGCTTGGTTCTATCTACCAAATATACTGTATATAAATCAGAATCATCTCGATTAGATAACCCTTGTGACAAAGCCACTTTATAATCGGCAACTTTACTATTAATACTACTTTGTGCAGAAGCAGCCATTTGATCAATAATAGCTCGTGCTTGTGATAAATTAGCTCCTGCTAAGGGATTATTGGCAATACTACTAGATTGGCTACTATTTATAGTCGATGCACTATTGGTATTTTGCGTATCATCATTAGACATAGATGATGTATGTACTTCATTACTATTTGAATCGATATTATTAGTGGCTGCACCAGATTTAATGCTGGAATTATCAGCATTTGCACTAGATGAAGTAACGGGACTATATTAATTACCATTAGTCGAGTTACCCACTACCACTGGTTGATTTTTATATGAATCAGCTAAAGCTTCCGTGTGGTTAGAGACCAATGTAAATCCAATTGCTCCGAAAAATGCAAATGATGAAATGGATGCTACCACCCAATTTCTCTTAACTTTCTTTAAAACTTTTTTATCATTAATTTTTCTTATTTTTCTTTTATTGTATTGCATTAGTAGTTCGCCTACCCTAAGTTTTCATATCAAACATTTCAAATATCGTATATAATAATATCATTATAAGCTAATAAAGTTAATTGCATGCATTATAAAAATAAAAAAGGTCGTTAACCTAAGTTAACGACCTTTTATTTTTTATTAATATAATCTCTTAAAGTATCTATAGATTTTTAGTCCGCGATTCTTCTTAGATTACATATATTTTTCTAATAAGTCTTTGAAATGCTTATTTTCACGTGGATAAGCAATCTTCTTGTAGTTTAATAAGTCAGCATCTGAAACGTTGTGAGAAATGGAGTTAAAGCCCCATGATCCTGTACCTAAGGTTAAGGATGGTGCTAATCCATTTACAATGTTTCCTACCCCACCTAGTCCACATTGAGTGTTAACTAGGATACGGCAAGCTTGCATTTGCATACCGAATTCAGTAATAACTTCATCATCAGTAGCTTTAATTCCTGCAGTGTGACCTAATCCACCGTAGTTTAAGATAGCTTTTACCAAGTCAAAAGCATTATCTTGGTTATCAGCTTCGTATACTGAAACTACTGGTGATAATTTTTCACCGGATAGCAAGTAATCTTTACCGATACCATCTAATTCTGCAGCTAATACCTTAGTATCAGCAGGAACTTCGATACCAGCTTGTTCAGCAATTTGTTTTGCAGAACTACCTGGAATAGGACCGTTAACACTACCAGTTTCTGGGTTAAACATAGTAGTTGCTAATTTATCTTGTTGATCCTTAGGAACGAAGTAAACGCCTGCTGCAGATAATTTCTTCTTCATATCATCATAAATATCATGGTCGATGACCAAGCTATTTTCAGTAGCACAAATCATTCCGTTATCAAAGGTCTTAGAAGCTACAATGTCTTCTACCGCAGCGTCTAAATCAGCGGATTTTTGTACATATAATGGTGCGTTACCAGGACCTACACCTAATGCAGGCTTTCCTGTGGAGTACGCAGCTTTTACCATAGCGGGACCACCGGTAGCTAAAGTAGTTGCTATCCCATCATGATTAATTAATTCATTGGTAGCTGCAATGCTTGGTTCAGTAATCCATTGAATACAATTCTTAGGAGCACCGGCCTTTAATGCGGCATCTAACACTACTTCAGCAGCACGACTTGATGATTTCAAAGCTTGTGGATGGAAACTGAAAATAATAGGATTTCTAGTCTTCATCGCAATAATAGCTTTGAATAAGGCAGTAGAAGTTGGGTTAGTAACCGGTGTAATACCAGCTAATACCCCTAGTGGTTCGGCGATGGTTACGGTTTTAGCGTCATCATCACGATCCACAATTCCTACTGTTTTATGATCCTTAATATATTCGCCCACTTGACCAGCCGCAAAGATATTCTTCATGGTCTTATCACGAGTAACACCACGACCAGTTTCTTCTTGGGCCATTTGGGCTAATTCTGCACTGTGTTTTAACCCCGCCTGTACCATAGCATCGACGATTTTATCGACTTGCTTTTGGTTTAGTTCACGCATAGGTGCCAACGCAGCTTGCGCGTTTTTTACTAAGTTATCAATCATTTTTTCTGCTTGAACCATTCTTTGCCCTCCTTTAAGAAAACCAATGTCTGGCTACATCTTGATTCTAACAATCCATATATTATGGTGCAAGGCTTGGCGGCTTAAGTATCCATTAATTTTCCCTAAGATTTTTATGGCAATTAATCATTAATATCTACGTTTCGTTTTTTGTTTCATGTGAAACACTTATTAGAAAAGCCCATATACAGTGCATTTTTCAGCAAGTATACGGGCTTTTTCATTTTATTATTCAACTTTTTCTAAACGATTAATAGACAACAAGTATAAGTATTTGCCTACTACCGGTTTATGCAAAATATTTTCCAACGCGGTGGCGTATAGATTAATTTGACCCCGGTATTTATCGACAATCTTTTGTGCTTGTTCATCATTACCCGGCCATGGAACATAGTCAGTCTTGTAATCAAATAGAATTACTTTATCTGCTAATTCAATGTAGCCGTCAATAATTCCGTGCACTAGGATTTTTTCTTGTGCATCGGCAGCGAAGCCATTAAAGACTAAGTTGGCATCCATTAACATAGAGAATGGTGCTTCACGACGAAGTGCATCGGTATGTTCTAGCATCATCTTACCTAATGGGCTTTCGAAGACGCGGGCTACTTCAGCAGTATTAATCTTCTTAGCTACTTCCGGCGTAATCACTTGATCAGCTACTAGACGTTGCAACAAGTCATTTACAGTATCGGCTGTAGGCGCAGTGTCTAGGTCAATTTCTTGTAGCAACAAGTGAGTTGCAATACCGATATCAGTAGGCATAGGTTGACTTACTGATTGCATGAATTTAGGTGTACTAAAGTCATTATTTACATAACGACTGCTTTGTTTATTTTCTTGCCATTTATCATCGTAGTTACCTAATTGTAGATTATCCGGATCTTCGAATAAACGTTTAATTTCGGAAACGGATTGATAAGCAGTAGTATGCGTAGCCACGTCATTAGGATATACATAATCCATAACTTGGTTAATATCATCTACGTTAATATCTTTAGGCACTAACTTTTTGGCACTGCTTACTAAATTATCCAACCATTTAGCACTAGTTGCGTTATCACCAGTAACGGCGTGCTTAGATAAATCGTTAGCATTGATAAATTCAACGTCAAATTGGGTATTATCATCATCTAATACGGTGGAGTCGGTGTCATCCCCAAATTTATCTCTAAATCTTGGATGACGTACCAATGCAGGTCCAATCCAATCTAGATAATTCTTGGCCCCACTACGTAGCGCTGCATCCACTAATCTATCGTTACCGTGGGCAGCTTTATTCCACGCATCCAACACCTTAGTGCGGTCGTTAGAAGCCTTGGTAGCGCCCACGATAAATAGTTGTTGTTCCGCACGAGTTAAGGCTACGTATAATTTACGCATTTCTTCGGCTAATAGTCCTTGGTTTTCAATAGCAGTAACCACTTGACGTTGTAGAGAATCTTCTTTAATGCGAGTTTCGGGGTCGGTATAAGTAATCCCTAGCCCTAGTCGATCATTTAACACGTAAGATTTCTTCGTATCTTGTTGGTTGAAACCATGGGAAGCATCCATTAAGAAGACTACGGGAAATTCTAGTCCCTTACTTCCGTGAATAGTCATTACGGAAACTGCGTCGTCGTTGTCATCCGCATTAGCTTCATCTAAGTCTTCATTACGTTCTTGCATACGACGAACGAAGCGAACGAACTGGAATAATCCTTTAAAACTAGTTTGTTCATAATCAAAGGCACGTTCATATAGTGCATGTAAGTTGGCCTGACGTTGTTTTCCGGCAGGCATTCCTCCTACATAATCTAGAAAACCAGTCGTTTCATAAATATCCCAGATTAAATCTACAATTTCGTGTTGTTGTGCCACATCACGGAAATGTTGTAGTTGGTGCATAAAGGTTTGCACACGGTTAAAGACTTGGTCACTAAATTCGGAATGTTGCATTTCATCATAATGATGGTAGAAATGTAAAACGGCGTTGAAGTAATCACCCATCTTGGAATTAATACGTAGGTAAGCTAGTTGGTTTTCATCTAGCCCTACCATAGGTGAACGCAATACCGCTACTAATGGAATATCTTGGTAAGGGTTATCAATGATGGATAACATAGCCATCATGATTTGAATTTCGGTGGTCTTAAAGTAACTTTGTGCCCCGTTAATTAATACGGGAATATTATGCGCACCAAAGATATCTGAAATGATTAAATTATTATTTCTAGTAGCGGAAATAATGGCGATATCAGAGTATTTTACCGGACGCATTTCACCGGCTTTACGATCAAATACCGGCATCTTTTTATTAACCATTTCGTCGATTTTTTGTGCAATCATTTCCACTTGGCCATGCGCACTATCTTGTACTTGGAATTGTTCATCCATAGTTTCATCGGCGTCATCATCGTCTTTACTTTCGTAAACCATTACATCGACGTTGGCTTGTAAATCATCAGGGTATTTAGCCCCCGCTTTTAATTTAGCGTCACCAGTATAGTTAATTTCACCCACTTGTTTATCCATAGTTTGAGTAAAGATTAAGTTAATGAAATCATCAATGTTAGCTGCCGAACGGAAGTTATCCGGTAAAACAATGGTATGTTCATTTTCGGTATCTTCCATACGATCAATAAACATGGATGGGTCGGCTAAACGGAAACGATAAATGGATTGCTTAACGTCTCCCACCATGAACATATTACCGTGGTCAGGATGTGCCAAAGTAGATAAGATAGCGTCTTGTAGACGGTTATTATCTTGGTATTCATCCACCATGATTTCGTTATATTGGCGTTGTAAATTATCACGCACAGCGTGAGATTGTTCACTATTACCTGCCAAAATTTGGTAAGCATAATGTTCCACGTCGATAAATTCTAGACAGTGACGTTTTAATTTAGCTTGTTGATAGCTATCACTGAAGGTCAAAACCACTTGAATTAACTTTTCAATTAATTGCTTAGAAGCTTGCATGACTTTTAAGTTATCGGCTTCGTCTAAACCAAAGTATCTACCCGGAATCTTTTGGAATGCCTTCTTGGCAGTATCACGAATATCCTTGATACGGTCGTGTAATCCCTTCATAACGTCATCATAATCTTTGTTGGTACGAGGGAAAGTTTTGAATTTCGCAGAAGTGAAGGCTTCGCGAATGTCATCCCAACTTTGCGTATCTAATGACGCCATTAAGTCATCCATTTGCTCTACATCTAATTGCAAAGCAGCGGATTCTTTTTCCATCATATTGTCGTCAGCAATTTGTTTAGCGGAATTAAATGCTAACCGTTGTTGTTGCACATCGTTTTTAATGAAAGGTAGTAATTGTTTTTGATAAAAATCACTCTTAGTTAAACCTTCCTCGCCGACTTCATAAATACGTGTGGTCTTTTTCAACCAATCGACAGGGTCGCGGTTAACGTTTGCGTAGTCATAAATTCGAAAAACTAAGTCGGTTAAACCATCGTCAGAACGGTCATCCGAGAAGTTTTCGGTTAATTGCGCAAATTGACCATCTTTATCGTTGGCATACAAATCTTCTCGTACGGCATCCCAAACTTGTTCTTTTAACATTTGGCTTTCGGTAGCATCTGCTAATAAACGGAAGTTAGGGTCTAAATCAATAATATAGTAATAATTTTGCACGATTTTTTGACAGAATGAATCCATCGTAGAAATATCAGCTACCGGTAAACGGCGCAATTGACGCACTAAGAAGGCCTTTTTACTAGCATCCTTAGTTTGGTCTAATTGTTCATGTAACGCAGTTTGAATACGGTCACGCATTTCTTTAGCGGCCGCCTTAGTAAAGGTTACAATCAACATTTCATCAATATTTACTTGGTCACGAATTAATTTATTAATTACACGATCTACCAAGACACGGGTTTTACCGGAACCGGCAGAAGCTGAAACTAACACGTTGCGGTCAAATTTTTCAGTAACCGCTTCTTCTTGTGGTTTAGTATATTGCATTATTGATTATCCCCCCTTAGTTTTTTAAGTACTTCCGCTAAATCATACTTCGGTACGTCACGATAATTATTTTCATTTAGCAATGGATCAAATTGCATAATGGAACGGTATGGTGTGAATTGCATAGCATCTTGATTTTGTCCGAAACGAGCGGGTTGCATATCCACATTTCCGGTAAATATCTTCATCCCGGCTTGTTTAATCAAATCTTCGTTATGCGCTAGCAATAAATCGAGGTCCTCGGGTTTTACGATAGGACTGCTCTTGTAAAAGCCTCCACTCTTTTTCTTTTGTAGTGGGTAAACTAGCGATGAACCGTATTTATCGTCGGCAATTTTCTTATCAATTTTATTTAATAATTCCCCATCGTCGACTAAAATTCCTTGGTACTTTTGTTTCTTCAAAATAGTATCTTCAAAGGAAGTGCGGATATCTTTTCTAGCATATTTAGGATTGAAAATGTGCATGTAAACAGCACCGGCTAATGCTGCCTTGTCTTCTTCATCCATGATGCCTAAGTTGTGCGCTAACACATCAATGTAAGTCATCATTTGCATCGAAGTTCCGTCATATACTCTAGAGAAGTCCAAATGACGATCACTAGATTTGTAATCCACGATACCTAGATAGTTCTTACCATCCACATCCATGGAGTCCACACGGTCAATTCGACCACGCACGTTAATTAATTTAGCGGTGGTTAATTGCGCGGATTTAGGTAATTGGAAAGTAAGTGGTTTTAAGTCGTTCTTTCTACCCACTTGTCCAAAGGAAATTTCCGTCTTTCTAGCACGCATAGGTGTGTATTGGCTTTGTTTTTGAATGGTCGATAACGTATGTTTAACTGTCTTAACCAATTGGTTTTTAATGTAATTCATACGGCTGGAACTTTGTAAAATAGCGTATTGAAAATCGTTAGGATCTTCTAGCATTTTACTTACTACTGTATCGACTAATTCATTCATAGCTTGATTGTCTAAACTGGCAATATCGACGTGTTCTTCGTTGATAGTACGCATCAAGTAATCCATAGATTCATGGTAGAACTGCCCGGTACTTGCGGGTGATAAATCGAAGACATCACGTTCTTTTAGTTTCAAACCATAACGTAAGAAATATTCGTAAGGGTTACTGTAAAATTGTTCCAATTTAGAAATGGAAGTATTAATTTTATTTCCATATAATCCGGTAACGATTTCCGGCATTAATTGGGTAGGTGTGTTGTTGTAATCTAGGCCACCCAATAATTTATTAGCTAAATCACGATAACTAGGATGTTGATCTAATTTAGTGTAAATGTAGCGCCATGCCGGAGTTAAATCTTGTTGCGTTTCCTTACTATTTTGACTAGCTTGGACTAAGTGACGAAGAGTAGAACGGTAAGTTCCTACATATTTTTGCACTTGGTCACTGTCGGCAGCTGGCACACTATTGATGTGTTGTACTGATAAGTCAAAATGTTTAGCAATTCTAGCTACATAAGGTGAAATTTGTACGGAAGATTCGTCGTTGTCCCCTAAACTATAGGAGAAAATTAATTTTTCACTACCTACTAGAAAGGCTAAGTAGTTTAAGAATGGGTCGTTGGCCATTTGATTTTCGGCAGTATCACGTAGATATTGGTCATCATCGAAGGAATCCGCTAAATCATCACGGTCCGCGTCACTAAACAACGCTTCGTTGGTAATTTTATCGGGCATTACTTCGTCGGTAGCTCCCATCATAAAGACCACTTTGCGATTGTTCATTTGTACAATTCCACTTTCGGAAATAGCCACTTGGTCTAAAGTAGAAGGAATTTGTGAATAAGTAGCTCCAGAGAAACCACTTTGCAAAAGCGTAATGAAATCATCTAAGTTAAATTCACGTTCTCCTAAAATAGATACATAATCATCTAATAAATTACAGAAAGTTTGCCAAACTTGTTCGGGTTGTGCGGCATCCACTAATTTTTCTGCATCGATGGATTGGTCACGCCAACTCTTTAATTGGTCCACTACACCCATATTTACTAAAAATTCGTATAGAATTTGTGCAGCTTGCGCACCGTTTTTAGCTTTCTTCATTTTAGCGAAGAATGGTGGGAAATTATCTCTAATAAAATGTCTGATGACATTAATTTCTTCGGTAATTTCTTTTACACGGTCGACTTGCGTACCAAAATCACTTTCGGATAACCAAGCATATTGCCAATCTTCTTTTTGTAACCAACGATTACCTTCATAACCGTTTTTCAATACTAAGTTTTCGGTTAGCGCTACGTAGCGACGGTAATCTTGAATATCTAAATAGTTGCCGTCTTCGTCTTTAGGAATCATTAATTCCGTTTTTAGTAAACGCATCACGTCTAAGTATTGATACTTACGACTACCTTCATCCATGCTAAATAGCGCATTAATTAATTCTACTAATGGATGATCTTCCATGGATTTAGTAACGTCGTTGAAAGCCGGAATATCTAATAAGTTAAATACTGGCGCTAAAACGTTTTGATAACGGTCTAGATGACGAGTTAACACTAGAAAATCCGAGTAACGATAGCCACCGTGCGCTACCATTTGACGGATTTTTACCGCAATATTTTCTACTTCAGAAAATGGATTATCGGCACGAATGACTTCAATACTATGTTTATCATCTAAAGTACTGTCGTCGATTTTGCCTAATTTAATAGATTGTTGCCAATATTTATCCAAACGTAATAAGTCATCGCTGACACGTTGTTGTTTAGCCATTTGATCGACTAATACCGGAATTTGGTTAGCACGAGCTAAGTTATAGAAACGGTAATACCATTTAGCAGATTGGAAAAATAAATTAGGTTTTTCGGGTAATTCATTAGGGTATTTACGGTCTAAGTTAAGCGCAATGGTTACACTGGCAGCTTGTTGGATTAATAGTTCCACTAATTTAGCTTCTTGCGCAGTAAATTGGTTAAAACCATTAAAGTAGAAATGACTTTTTGATAAGTCTAAATTTCCTTCTGCTACATATTTACAAAATAGGTTTAAAACATCAGATTTATATAAATATTTGTCTTGTGTTTGGGCTTCGAATGCACGATAGATAATGATGAAATCATGCATTTTATCTTTTAGACCCGCATTTAAGTTATCTTGTTTATCTAAAATATTTGCTAAATCATCTGCAGTAATTTGGCCAGCCTGCATTTCGGCGATTTGTTGCGATAATTTTTGAATGAAGCCGGGTTGTCCCCCTTCACCACGAAAGACAGTAAGTTCATCTTGATGATCTAAAATAATTTGATAAATCAACATATTAATTCCCGATTCACTCAAACGAGTTAATTGATATGTAGGATGATTCTTCATGTAATACCAAACTAGTCGGGTAATGGAGAAAGTTTGAAATTTACTTTCGGCATAAATTTTTTCATTATTAACGTTTAATTTCTTTAAAGCTTGGACTTCAGATTCAAACTTAATATGGTTAGGAACCAAGTAAAAGAACTGGTCATCCGGGCGTTGCGCTATTTGTTGATGTAAATCGTCCATGATGACTTGTTCATGATCATAACTGGCAGTTCCTAAAATAAATTGCAGTGACATTGCCGTACCCCTTTTTCCGTTATTTAATATCCTAATTATATAATATGGCTCGTAGTTTTAAAAATTATCCAAATTTTTTTCAAACGATAAAACCCATTCATGGCAATGTTTTATCCTCTCTTTTAGAAAAAAGTTTAAATTTTTCGAGTAATAATAGTAGGTGGAAAATATATGTTGTGGTATATTAAATCGTACACGAGATATTAAGTAATTAATTATGCTTATGTTTCGAAAATTATAATAATTATGTATGGGAAATGAATCGTTTTATATTATTGGGATATCTCTACTTGAGATTAATATGGATCCGTTTCAATTCGCCTAGCATTAAGGAAAGTGGGAATTTTTTATGTTCAAACACACTCGTAAGTTACAATACAACGCTAAGCCAGATCGTCCAGATCCAATTATGGCACGCCGTCTCCAAGAAGCTCTAGGTGGCCAATGGGGTGAAACTACTGGTATGATGTCATACCTATCACAAGGCTGGTCATCCACTGGTGACGAAAAGTACAAAGACCTATTATTAGACACTGGTACTGAAGAAATCGGTCACGTGGAAATGATTTCTACTATGATTGGTTACCTATTAGAAGGTGCCCCAACTACTATGACTGCTGAAGAAATGAAGAAAGACCCTTCTAAGGCAGCATTACTATCTGGTATGGATCCAGAACATGCTTTAGTTCACGGTTTAACTGCCGGTCTAAACAACCCTAACGGTGCTGCTTGGAACGCCGGTTACGTAACTTCCAGTGGTAACTTAGTTGCTGACATGCGTTTTAACGTAGTTCGTGAATCACAAGCTCGTCTACAAGTTAGCCGTCTATACGACATGACTGATGACGAAGGTGTTCGTGATATGTTGAAGTTCCTATTAGCTAGAGAAACTCAACATCAACTACAATTCATGAAAGCACAAGAAGAATTGGAAGAAAAATATGGTGTAATTGTTCCTGGTAACATGGGCGACATTGAACATGATGAATTCACCCACGTTCTAATGAACTTCTCTGATGGTGAAGGTTCACGTGCCTTTGAAGGACAAGTTGCTAAAGATGGTAAGAAATTCACTTACCAAGAAAACCCAGAAGCTATGGGTGGCATTCCTAAGACTAAGCCAGCTGACCCACGTCTACACAACGACCAAGGTTAATTTAGACTTTAGTCTTCAATAAATTTAAATACTAACTAAAAAGAACCGATTAACAATAGTTAATCGGTTCTTTGTTTCACATGAAACATATTAGTGATTACGAGGTAATTTATTATCTTCTAATACATCATTAGTGTACTTTTCAACTTGTAAAGCCACTTCAGAAGCCTTAGGATCACCGGGTTTCAAATGTGCAGCAGTATCTTGAGCCACTGCCCAGTAAGCCAAACTATCAGTAACTGGTACGATATCTCTTACAATTTCCATCTTTAATTCAGGACGTTGTTTTTGTAAGGCTTCAAAAGTTCCGTAGTTAGTAATCATATGAATAGTACCACCGGATTCGGGTGACACACTCTTGAAAATAACTAAATGAGAATCTTTTTGGGTAGCAGTTAATTGTTGTTTAATTTGTTGTAATTGTTGCTTGTTTAATTTTAACGCCATGTTTTTGCACCTCTTATCTTTCAATCAATCCAACTGATTGATTAACGAATTGTTGATATTCTACTACTTGTGCAGCTATCTTGGCAACACTGTCCGCGCTAACTTCGCCGTAGTCCATGTTTTCACCTTCGTCGATGACTTCTAGTTTACCTACGGAATCGTCTACGATACGAACCGGACGCAAGATAGTATAAGGGATTTCATATTCATCCACCAATTTGGCCGCATATCTTTGTTGATTCAAATACTCTTTGTTATTTTCCACTCCGGGATAAACTACCGTTCCCAGTAATTCATTATCAATGCCGGCAGTAGATAACATAACAAATTGTTGCAAAGAGGGATTAACTTGATCTAGTGCTTCTACGATGGCTTCCATCGCTAAGTCCACATCCCAAGGACCTAAAAATGTGTAAATAACTTCTACATCGGCGAGCGCATCCACATAATTTTTAGCATCATCAAATTTTATATTATCTAAAATTTGTGTTTCATATTGTGGGCCTAATTGCGCAGCGGTTTTATCCGCTAAATGATGACGATTGCCAATCATTAAGACTTTCTTCATTGTAACCCTCCTTACCACCTTAATTTTATCAAATATTAATCACTAAGTTAACGTCTAATAATTTAAAATTCATCATTATTGTTCATATCCAGGTACCCAAACCGACGAATAACACTTCATGACTTTCTTTAGGGTAGGTTTTGTTTTATTGTGGTGTTATTATTAGTATGACAAATGAATAATTAAGGAGGCCATTAATATGGTAAAAATTGGTAAATCAAATGTTGAATCTACCTCACTTGGTTTAGGTACTAACGCGGTAGGTGGTAACAACCTATTCCCTAATTTAAACGATGAAACTGGTATTCAAATCGTCAAAACTGCTTTAGACAGTGGTATCACTTTATTAGATACTGCCTTTGCATACGGTATGGGTCATTCCGAAGAATTAATCGGTAAAGCTATTCAAGGCTACGACCGTAGTAAGTTCGTAATTGCTACTAAAGCTGCACAAGACACTAGCAATGGCGATGTAACTATTAATAATAACCCACAATTCTTAAAACAAGCCGTAGAAGATGCTCTAAAACGTCTACAAACTGACTACATTGATATTTTCTACATCCACTTCCCTGACGACCAAACTCCTAAGGATGAAGCGGTAGCTGCTTTACATGAACTAAAAGAAGAAGGCAAGATTAAGGCTATCGGAGTTTCTAACTTCTCATTAGACCAAATCAAAGAAGCCAACAAAGACGGCTACGTAGATGTAGTTGAAGATCAATACAGTCTATTACACCGTGACGCCGAAAACGAAATGTTCGACTACTTAAGAGAAAACAACATTTCATTCGTACCATTCTTCCCATTAGCTTCTGGTTTATTAACTGGTAAGTACTCAGAAGTAGTAGACTTCCCAGAAGATGATATCAGACATGGTAACCCTGACTTTTCTGGCGAACGTTTTGCAAACATCGTTAAGAAAGTTAACGGTCTAAAGCCATTAGCTGACAAGCATGATGCTACTATTGCTCAATTAGTATTAGCTTGGTACATGAAGAACCCTGACATTACTGTAGTTATTCCTGGTGCTAAGAAGCCTGAACAAGTACAAAGCAATGCCAAAGCTATGAACGTTTCTCTAAGTGATGAAGAATACGCTCAAATCGATAATGAATTCAAAAATCTATAGTTAAGTTTTTAGCCTCTATATTCGGTAATTAATCGGATATAGGGGCTTTTTTATTACGAAAAACCAATTTTTGCGTATTTTTTGTTTATATCGTTCGTCTTTTAGTAGACTTTATCGAAAATTGTGGTAATATATAATCGTGAGATATCAAAAATACGAACATTAAAGGAGAATGTTTTATGTTAAAGGGAATTGCCCGTTATTTTCATTTTGATGAATTAGGTACCAATTATCGTACCGAATGTTTAGCTGGTTTAACCACTTTCGTTTCGATGGTTTACATATTATTCGTTAACCCCAACGTTATGAGTGCTTCCGGCATGGACAAAGGAGCCGCATTTACTGCCACTGCTTTAGCCACTGCCCTAGGTTGTTTCTTAATGGGTGTCATTGCCAACTATCCCATCGCATTATCCACTAGTTTAGGAATGAATGCGTTCTTCGCTTACTCCGTATGTATCGGCATGCACGTGCCTTGGCAAACGGCTTTAGCCGGAACTTTGATTGCTTCACTTATTTTCTTAGTTTTAACTGCTTTTAAAATTAGAGAAGTTATCATTGATGCCATCCCTAGCGATCTAAAAAGTGCCATCGCTGGTGGTATCGGTTTATTCATTGCTTTTCTAGGATTAAATCAAGGTGGTTTAATCGTCGCTGATAAAAGTACTTTAGTTACTTTAGGATCATTTCACGTAGGTAGTACTTGGTTAACTATTTTCGGTTTATTCGTGGCCGTCGTTTTAATGAGTGCCCGCGTTCCTGCCGCCATCTTCATTAGTATGGTTGCTACTACTATCTTAGGTATGTGCACTCATTTAATTGCGCTACCTTCTCACATCGTAGCCGGAATTCCAAGTATCAAACCCGTATTTCTAGCTGGTGTTTCTCACATCGGCGAAATCAACAGCGTGCAATTATGGATTGTCGTTTTCACTTTCTTATTAGTAACCTTCTTTGATACCACGGGTACTCTAGTAGGTCTTGCTAAACAAGCAGGTTTGATTCGCGACAACAAGATTCCTCGTATCGGTCGTGCGTTAGGTGCTGATTCCTTAACTACTGTAGGTGGTTCACTACTAGGTGCTTCTCCAATGGGTGCTTTCGTAGAATCTTCTGCAGGTATCGCCGTGGGTGGTCGTTCCGGATTCACAGCTATTATTACTGGTATTTTATTTATCCTAGGAACTTTCTTCTCCCCACTATTGGGCGTTATCACCGATCAAGTTACTGCACCTGCCTTAATTATCATTGGTATCTTAATGGCAAATTCTCTAAAAGATATTCATTGGGATAAGTTCGAAATTGCCGCACCATCCTTTATCATTGTTTTAGGAATGCCTCTTTCTTACAGTATTTCCGACGGTATCGCATTAGGATTTGTGATTTATCCTATCTCTATGCTAGCCGCTAAACGTGGTAAAGATGTACATCCTTTAATGTATATTTTAGCGGTAGTCTTCGTAATCTTCTTCTGGTTACTAAATAACTAAATTAAATAAAAACCAAGCTCTTAGTGTTAAACTAAGAGCTTTTTTCTATTTACGTGGTAAAATCCTATCATCCCAATAGTTTAGGAGATGACCTATGCCACTAAAAGTAACGCATGCCAGTATTGGCTACGACCAGCAAATTATTGTTAATGATTTAAATTTTTCCGTACAAAATGGTGATTTTATCGCTCTCATCGGTCCCAACGGTGCCGGTAAATCCACTTTATTGAATTCGTTAATCGGAATATTGCCAGTAATACAAGGCTAAATTCATTGGTCGGATTTCGATGCTAAAAATCCCTTTAGAATCACCGGATTCAGTCCGCAAACCCAGATTATCGACTGGTACACTACGGTTTTCGATAACATTTTACAAGGCCCTCTATTAGCCGGATTTAGTTTCCATAAAGCTAATGCATTAGTAAAACAGGCAGCTAAATTATTAGATATTGAAAATTTATTAGACAGTCCCGTAGATCATCTATCCGGCGGACAACAGCAACGCGTTCAAATTGCGCGGGAAATTGCCCGCCAACCACATATTTACATTCTAGATGAACCTACTACCGGTTTAGATGTGGAATCGGCCGAACAGCTATTTCAATATTTAAAAAATCGGGCAGCCACGGGTCATTTAGTTATTGCTTCATCGCATGATTTAACTTTATTAGATGAATATGTAGATAAAGTTTTATTCATTGATCAACATCAACAAATTTTCTTCGGGTCGCTAAAAGAATTCACTGCTGACGCGAGCCTAAGAGACACCTACTTAAAGGAGCGTGATAAGCGTGAATCCTAGCACATTTAGGCACCACTCATTAGGTTTAAAAGCCATTTTAATCGTCGCCAATAACGAATGGCGAGCCTTTAAAACCAACAAAGGTTTACTGGTATCTATGGTAATGCAACCTATTATGTTATACGGCTTATTGGTTTTAGCTTTGAGCACTAATATTTCCTCTATTAATTATTTCGGTCATAAAATTGCATATAATCAATACGCATTAATCGGAATTTTGGCTTTCTTTATGACCACGCAAATGTCGCAAGCCATGTATCGCGCCACCGTAGATAAACAGTATGGTTTATTAGCTATTAAATTTTTAAACGGCGTGCAACCGTGGCATTACCTAACTGGTATGAGTTTCTTTCCTTCCATCGGCTTTATTTTTCAAGGTATTATTCTGTTTATTTTAGGCGTGCTATCAGGTGGTATTTATAACGTGTTTTATTACTTCATGGCGTTACTTTTAGGACTAATTATTTTAGAATTTTGGTCATCGTTAGGTATTTTATTAAGCACTAAAATTGCTACGTATGAAAAACGTGATTTAATTATGACGCTTATTTTCACACCCATTTCTTACGCGGCACCTACGCTATATGCGTTACCACACCATGCACCTTGGATATTGCAAGCATTAACCAGTATCAATCCTCTAACTTATCAATTAAAGGCACTAAGAAGTATTGCTTACGGAAATTTTGATATCGTCAGCATCAGCATCGGCGTGGAAATCACTATCGCAATGATCATAATTACGCAAATTATTTTAAATCGCATGCAATTAACCCTATCAGAAAGATAATTTGGAAGGTATACGTAAATCTGTTACGGTAAATATATTGAACTACGTTAGGAGAGTAATTTTGAAAATAGTTTCTATAATATTTAAAGTAATAGCTACGTTAATCGGCATAGAACAAATGGTTTTTATCGGCATTGGCATTGCCGGCGATGCGCAATCCATAGATAACAACGGATTTAGCTTCGCATTAACCTTTTTAATTTTTCTAGAAATTTTATTCTTAATCATTTTATTGGCACAAATTATTTCTACCTATATAAAACGCGTCTCTATAAAACAAGAAATAGTCGTTTTTATCGTGTTATTGATTTTAGGTATCATCTTATTTGCAATGCATGCTGCTACTCTCATCTTATTAGTAGCCGTTATTTTAACCGGTTTATTATCCATTATTATTAAACAAATCGACTACAACTTAATGCCCAAATAAAAAGAGCGCTAAAGTTTTACTTTAGCGTTCTTTTTTAGATTACATATCCAATTAATGCAGCTAAAATTCCCAAAAGTGCACTAACTATATAATAAATCATTGCTAATATTTTCTTTTGCGTACTTAATTGCACCGTTTCATTCATATAAGTAGAAAAAGTGGTGTAGCCACCTAGAACGGCTACGAAGAAAGCCAACGTAAAGGCATTTTTAGGCAACTGCCCGTTTACTAATCCCAATAAAAATGATCCGGAAATGTTAATGAAAAAGGTAGCTGCGGGAAAAGCTGTTTTGTGAAAGATTTGCTTTAAACCATTAGTTACTCCAAAACGAATAAGTGAACCGATGGCAGCCCCTAGGCCCACAATTAAAACCGTCTTAATCATTATTATCTACTCCTTTTTCAAATCGATGACCTAGATGGGTACCTAGTTCAGCCATGAGCAATCCACCGATTAAACTAATTAATATATAGAAAAGACCTAGACCAATTTTATGATTTAATAATAAATTAACGCTATCATAAGAAAAAGTTGAAAAAGTGGTAAACCCACCTACTAGACCTACACTTAGTCCGATCGTTAGATCATCCGATAATTCGATTAAATATGGTAAGGCACCCGTAATAAACGCTAAGACAAAAGCGCCGATTAGGTTAATGGCAACCGTTGCGGCGAAATGATTGGGTCCAGCTAAGGCTGTAAAATATCCGCGCATAGCTCCGCCTATAAATCCCAATAAAAATATGTAAAATATTCTGCGCAATTTAGACGACTTCCTCTCTTAAAAATCCTAATTATCCTTTAATATTATCACAATTAAATTTTTTACTATACCAATTTGTATTTTTGCTTTGACATTTGGGTGGTAAAAACTTATCATTGAAAAAGAGTATCCTCTTAGGGACTCTATTTAGATAAATAATTAACAATATTACTTAAAAATAATTAAAAATAAAACATTAAATACGAAATAAAGATAATTAAGAATTAAAACTGAAAAAATAACTATGAATAAGGAGCAATAATAGCTATGTTACTGGGAAGCATTGAGGCCGGTGGCACCAAATTTGTTTGTGCTGTAGGCGATAGTGACTTCAACGTTGTAGACAGCACTGTCATTCCTACCACAACACCTGATGAAACTTTCAGTAAGACTATTGAATTCTTCAAGCAATTCAAAGACTTATCTGCTTTAAGCATTTCATCATTTGGTCCCATCCAAATTAGAAAAGACTCACCTCAATACGGATACATTACCGATACACCCAAGTATGGTTGGTCAAATGTTAACTTTTTAGGCACTATGAAAGAAAACTTTGACGTTCCAATGTACTGGACTACCGATGTTAATGGATCTGTTTTTGGTGAATACATTAAATTAAAGAGCAGAGGACAACGCGTAAGCTCATTAGTTTACTACACTATCGGTACTGGAGTAGGTGCCGGTATCATTATGAATGGTCAATTCGTTGGTGACGAAGGTCACCCTGAATTAGGACACGTTAAGTTGAAGCGTCATGAAGACGATTTAGACTTTGACGGTATTTGTCCTTACCACAAAGATTGTCTAGAAGGACTAGTTTCCGGCCCTACTTTTGAAGCTCGTTTAGGTAAACCGGGTCCTGAAGTTCCTTTAACTAACCATGTTTGGGATATCATGGCTTATTATGTAGCTCAAGCTGCCCTACAAGCTACCCTTACTTTCCGTCCCGAAAAGATTATTTTTGGTGGTGGAGTAGTTAGTGAAGATTTTCTCAAGAAAGTCAGATTTGAGTTTGCTAAACAATTAAATGGATACATTGAAATCAAAGATTTAGATTCATATATTTGTACTCCTACCCTAAGCGACAACGGTTCAGCTACTTACGGTAACTTTGCCTTAGGTGCCGCTTTAGTTAAACATGAAATTGCTTAAGTTCAGTTTCGCACAAACTAAACTTATAATTTAAACTCTAAAAAAGTTAAAAACTTTTCTTTAGCGTTAAAAGTTGTCATGGCAACTTTTAGCGCTATTTTTTTATTTATAAAAAGATTTATTTTTATTAAATTTCGTCAAAACGCTTTCATTTTTAACAAAATGAGTTATTATAATACATGTAAGTTTGTGAATATCTTAATTAATTCATAAACTTCATTAAAATAATAATCAAAATTCAATTTGGAAAGGATCTTGAATTATGAAAGCTCTAGTTTTAACTGGTAAAAAACAATTAGAAATCCAAAACACTGACATGCCTGAACCAAAGGCTGACGAAGTTGTTATCAACGCTAAATACGCTGGTATCTGTGGTACTGACTATGCTCTATACAATGGTCTACCAGGTTCAGCTGATGCTGTTCCTCCTATCGTATTAGGACACGAAAACTCAGGTGTTGTTTCAGCAGTTGGTTCAAACGTTACTGACTTCAAAGTTGGTGACCGTGTAACTGTTGACCCTAACATCTACTGTGGCAAGTGTGTATACTGCCACACTGGTCGTCCAGAATTATGTGAAAACCTATCAGCCGTAGGTGTTACTAGAAATGGTGGTCTAGAAGAATACTTCACTGCCCCAACTCAAGTTGTATACCACCTACCTGACGATGTTGACTTGAAGTCAGCTGCTACTTGTGAACCAATTTCATGTGCCGTTCACGGTATGGACTTATTAAACATCAAACCTTACCAAAAAGCTCTAGTTATTGGTGATGGTTACATGGGTCTAATCTTCGCACAATTACTACGTGCTTACGGTGCTAAGTCAGTTACTCTAACTGGTCGTCATGATGACAAGTTAGCTGCTGAAAAAGAAAAATTAGGTATCGACCGTGTTATCAACACTACTAAGGAAGACATTCCTGCTGAATACGACGTTGTTGTTGAAGCTGTTGGTCAACCTGCTACTCAAGAACAAGCTATTGAAGCAACTGTTAAGGGTGCTCAAGTATTAATGTTCGGTGTTGGTGCTCCTGATCAAAAATTCAGCATGAACACTTACGAAGTATTCAAGAAACAATTAACTATCCAAGGTGCATTCATTAACCCTAACTCATTTGAAGATGCTATTGCATTACTACAAAGTGGTAAGGTTAACGTTGACAAGATTATTGACAACGTAATTTCACTAGAAGACGTTGAAAGTGTACTAAACGGTACTTCCAACTTAACTGGTAAATGTGTTGTTAAAGTTTCTGACTAATTTATTGGAGGCTTAAATTATGGCTTTAAACGACTACTTTGACGGTTTACAACACGTTGGTATTCCATCAAAAGACTTAGATAAAACTATCGAATTCTACAAATCACTTGGTTTTGACCAAGCTGGTCTATTTTACAACGGTGACAACCGTTGTGCCTTCATGAGATACGGTAACTTAACCGTTGAAACTTGGGAAGGCGATCCAGTTGCTATGGAAAACGGTGCTATCAACCACATTTCCATGAACTGTACCGATGTTGACAAAGCATTTGCTGCCGCTAAAGAACAAGGCTTAAATGTTTTGGATGACGAAATTCAATCAATCCCTTCATTCTGGGACAACGGAATTCGTTTCTTCAACATTCAAGGTCCTAACCACGAAAAAATCGAATTCTGCCAAATCGTTAAATAATGATTGGTTAACAATTCAAAAAGCGTTTCGCATATTGCGGAACGCTTTTTTATACAAAAAAACCGGTTCGCGATGCGAGCCGGTTTTTATTTATGCATGGTAATAATGATATCTAGTTTTATAAGATCTCTTAGTATGGTAACGATACTTATATGTTAATTTTTGGTATCTGTAGTGTTTTTTAGCACGATAGTGTCTACGATATTTCATAGTCTTTTTGTGATAAACACGAGCCGTTTTTTTCACTCTGTAACGACGTCTGGTCTTTTTACTACGGTATTTATAAGATTTCTTTTTACCATAAGTACGTTTACGTACATGATACTTATAATGACGTTTCTTCGCATAATTACGTTTCTTATATGTCTTTTTAGCCTTTTTATAAGTAGTACGTTTTACACGACGACGTTTAGTAGCATATTTACGGTAAGTTCCACGTTTCTTGCGCTTTAAATTATAATAACGTCTACTCTTCTTTACTTTATAAGTTAAACGTTTGTATTTAGGTGCACGATAACGGTACTTAATCTTCTTTACTGTAGGTTTTTTAACTACCTTATGCAATTTAACATGACGATAAGTACGTTTCTTGTGACTTACGCGGTAAGCCACCTTCTTAACTTGTTTCTTAGGCATGCGTTTTACACGACGTTTAGCCGGACGCTTCTTGTGATAACGTCTAGCTCCTGTCCAGTATGAAACATCTCTTCCACCGATAGGAATAACGTCGGCATCCAAGCTTTCCCCTAAAGCGTTACTTGGATAACGATCAGTGTATTGCCACAAATCATATTGGTAACGAGGGTTAGGCATGTAGTTAGTGTAATCGGCTAACCAAACGTTATTGTAGCTGCCTAAAGTGCTAGGTTGAAAACTATCCAACATAGATTTAGAACCGTACAAAACGACTGGATTACCGCCCGCTAGACGTTTCATTTGTTTAGCCCAGGCATTAGCGGCATATTCTTTTCTACGAGTATAGCTAGTTTCAAAATCATTTACATAGAATCTAGCTCTAGGAGCTAATCTGTGCAAACGACGAGCTTCCACGGCTGCTTGACTAGAGTTAGTGTAACGACTATAGCTGTATACTCCATATGGCACGCCATATCTTTGCATCAAGCGAATATTATTATTGACCTGACGATCATGATATTGACCATCTTGGACACGTAAAATGACAAATTTAACTTCTTTTTTAAGATTCAACACTTGTTGACGAGTTAAATGACCTTGAAATTCCGAAATATCATAAGCAACGGGTGTATAGGATTTAACTTGTGAGTGCGCTGGCTTGCTCATCCCGGCAAATGCCACCAACAAAGTAGAGCCTAGTGCTGCTGAATAAAGCAAATGTTTTATATATTTATTACCATACATTTTTAGACCTTCATTCATTTGGAATTATATGTATAAAAAAACCAGGTATAGTCACCTGGTTTTCAGAGATATTATTTTAGTGAAGTTACCATCTTAAGAGCAATGTTTGCATTGTTGGCCTTAACAGAGTAAACCACTGTACCTTCTTGCCAAGTAATTGTAGTAGTGTTATTGATTTCAACACGGATACTACCAGCCTTGTTTGGAATAGGTAAGTTATGGTTTTGAATGAATGAAATTACATTCTTAGCTTGTTTAGTAGCAAAACCTTTTTGCTTACCAAAGTTGCTTCCGTGAGTTAATAATGACCAGTTACCAAAGTTAGCTTGGATGTAAACTTGTCCGGCACCATGATCGGCAACCCCTTTAACTCCGTAGCCTAGGCTAGTGGTTGGTAAACCAGCAACGTTAGCAGCTGATTGGTAACCAACTTGTTGCATAGCAGCTGCGCTACTACTGTAAGTGTGTTTAGTAAATGTAGCGTAGATAGCATTGTTGTTACTGTAGTTGATGGTGTAGTTATCTTTGTTACCATCTACTTTAGTATTTACAGAGCTACTTGCTTCCATTCCATTGTCTTGTGGTAATTTTTCTTTTCCTAATTTGTTAGTCTTCTTCATTGAACTAGTTGAAGAAGATTTTGAACTGGATTGAACTGAACTGGAAGTGCTAGCTGTTGTTTGTTCACTGGATGATTGAGAATTACTGTTATCGTTATTCTTTTGACCACATGCAGTTAGTGCTAATCCTAGCACAACAACAGCAGGTACAACCTTTTTCCATGATTTCATAATTATCGGACATCTCCTTATTAACTATTTAATAATAGTATAACAAAATACCAGTATTAATGCTTAATTGATTATATTAATTTTGTATTAACTTATCATAACTAACTGCGACTAAGTATATAACAGTTTCGATAGCCGCAATGAAGAAACTTACTGGTAGATTGGTTATGAAACTTAAGTATAAACCAAACCAAGTTCCAATTAAAGCAAATACAAAAGATAATAAAGTCATCCCCCAGATACTGTGCACAAAATAGCGTGCTGATGAGGCTGGGATAGTTAATAATGCAAAAATTAAAAGTGACCCTACTATCTGAGCTGTAACACTAACGGTACTTGCTAGTAGTACTAAAAAGATTACGGAAATTAAAGTATTAGCACGAGAGTTAAAGCCAGCACCTACGTTATCAAAGGAGTTGTACTTTAATTTACGATAAATCAAAGTAGCTACTACAATGATAAAGGCACTTAGTCCCACTAACATGTGTACGTCACTTAAACTAATTCCGACAATACTACCAAATAAAATATTAGTAGCATAACTAGATTGAGTATTAGCTAGTGCTAAGAATAAAATTCCTAATCCTATAAATAGTACGGAGAATACACTAATAGATGATTCTCGACGACTCATTTTCGATCCGACTGTACCAATCATAATGGAACTTAAAATGGTAAAAATTAACATTCCTACGATAGGATTAGTACCTAAAAATACCCCAAAGGAAGCTCCGGAGAAACTAATTTCGGATAGTGTATGAGTAAAGAAAGCAGTCTTTCTAGCAACTACGAACACGCCCATGATGGCACATAAAATAGAAATAAAGAAACTGGCAGTAAAGGCGTATTGCATAAATGGATAACTAAGCATGTCTAACATTATTCATCCTCCTTAATGGCTTTTAATGTACCGCTTTGGTTAGCGATTTTTAGATCATAATCACCGTAAGTTTTTACTAACACGGGATCGTGAGTGATAAACATTACCGCAGTACGGGTTTGCTTAACCACTTCTTTTACCACGTCTAGTAAGATGAATTTAGCTTCTTTATCCAAGCTAGCAGTACTTTCATCTAAGATTAATAACTTAGGTTCTGACACTAAGGCTTGAGCTAAATAAACGCGTTGTTGTTCCCCACCGGAACATCTACCTAAAGGTGTCTTGGCTAAATCTTGTAGATTAGTCATTTCGATAACTTTTTGGACACGTTGTTTTTCTTTTCTACTTAACCATGGCAAGATAGAATGTTGTAGTCCTAAACCGATAAAGTCAGTTACCGTAAGTGGATAGTCATCATCAATATTTCTCAATTGAGGGATATATTGCATTTGACTTCTCTTAATGGGGGCTTTTACATGTTCATTTTTATTAAATTGATTTAGAATAGTCTTTATTAAAGTAGTTTTTCCTACCCCATTTTCCCCAGTTACACAAGTTAAGGTAGCGGGAAAGATTTGAAATGATAAGTCATTTATTAATTGGCGTCCTTGAACTGCGACGTCCAAATTATTAACGGATAAAACCGGCGTTAAATTATCTTTCATTTACAGTCCTCTCTATTCGTTTAAGATTTATATCAAAATTCGATATATATTAGATTTGATTATATATCTGATTTTAACATTTTATCATACATATTGTTATCGAGGTGAATATTTTTGATTAATCATTTAAGAAATAAAATACGTAACACCCCGCGACGCACGTGGATTCATTGCGGAATAATTTCTACCATTGTTTTAATTTTATTAATTATTGAACTAGTACGTTTATTCTCACTAACCGAAATAAAGGCAGCGGATTTGTATCTACACCAAGATCCTAATCGTGAATCTGCCGTAGTTAGTGAAATTCCACATGGCCAACATGTAAAAGTTATTAAGCAAAGTAATAACTGGTGGTATATCAAATATAACAATAAGAAAGGTTGGATTCCTTCCTGGCTAGTCGGCGTAGACGGCTATAACGTTAAAACTAGCGATCAATTACCACAAACTACTATCGTAATTGACCCCGGACACGGCGGTAGCGATTCGGGTACTTTATCTGCCAACGAAAACTACATGGAAAAGACCTACACCCTTCAAATGGCGAAAAAAGTGGCCAATGAGCTCCGTCAGCAACATGTGAATGTAATTATGACTCGCACCCGTGATGAATACGTTACCCTAGCAAAAAGAACGCAATTAGCGGATCAAAGTCATGCCGATTTATTCATTAGTTTTCATTTTAATTCTGACAACGGAAATGGAAACGCGGATGGTTACGGAGTTTATCAATATCATTCCAGCGACAACAAAGTGGCTAACACCGTAAACGATGCACTAGACAATCTACCGGTTAAAAGTCGTGGCGTTTCCTTCGGTAATTATTATGTATTAAGAGAAAACCAACGCCCTGCTATTTTATGTGAAATGGGCTTTATGGATAGCGCACACGATATTCACTACATTCAAAGCAGCGATTATCAACAACACGTAGCCGATGATATGAGTAAAGCTTTAAGTAAATATTTCGATTAAAAATAAAACCCCCTTAAGCATACAGCTTAAGGGGTTTATTTTAGTTAATTTTATTCTTGGTTAGAATTTTTCAATGCTGGAATAGACATCATGGCAGTGAAACTGATTAGATATAGTACTGATAATAAGGCCATGATTAGTAGTAGTGAATGATTTTCCATTAATAGTCCGATAACCGCGGGTGAAAATCCTCCGATGGTGCGGCCGCAACCCATGATAAAGTTATTGGCGGTCGAACGTACTTCGGTTGGATACAAGCGGCTAATAACTACTCCGTATCCACCGTACATCCCGTTAGAGAAGAATCCTAATACCGTAGCGGCTAGTAGTAAAGTAGCGCCGTTGAAGGCGAAGGTAATGCCGTAGACAGCCACCGCAGCGACTAGTAAGAAAATTCCGAACGCTCTTCTAGGACCGAATTTATCTAAGATAGTTCCGAAAGTCATCATCCCGAAACTCATCCCGATGATAGTAATAATGGTCCATAGTGATGATTTAGATACACTCAAGCCTAATTCTTTTTGCATAATGGATGGCAACCAGTTAATCAAACCATAGTAGCCGGCGATTTGTACAATTACCATGACTACCAAAGCGGCAGTTTGCCATGCTAGACGAGGGTTAGCAAATAATTTCTTAATAGATACTTTAGGACGCTTTTCAGTTTCCATAGTGTCCACGAATTCTTGGCTTTCTTTTAAATTGCGACGAATTACAAAGGCGAAGAAGATAGGAATGATACCCATTAAGAATAATGCACGCCAGCCGAAGAATGGAATCATAATTGCGGATAATGCAGCGGCTAGAATGGATCCTACTTGTCCTCCAATGGTACTTAAGGAAGTCGATTTTCCTTGTTGTTTTTTCTTAAATGATTCGCAAATCATCGCTACTCCGGAACCGTACTCGCCTCCGGAACCCACACCGACTAAGAAACGTAAAATTGCAAAGGTGATAAAGTTTTGCGCGAACATAATGCCGGCAGTGGCGAAAGCGAAGATGAAAATAGTATAGGTCAAAATTTTAACGCGTCCGAAGCGATCCGCTAAAAGGCCAAATAAAATACCACCCAACAATGAACCAAAAGTAGTTACCGTCGATAACATCCCGCCTTGCGCGGTGCTGATGTTTAAACTAATAATAATCGATGACATTGCAAAAGAGATGAACGAAATATCCATACTCTCTAGCATTTGCCCGATAGTTGTCGACGCTAAAACCCACTTTTGAGATTTAGTCATTGCAGAGTGGCTCTGTACGTTTTCCATATTCAATTCCTCCAAAATGGACGCTCTCTGTCGTCCCTTATTTTTTTGAAATATCTAAGACTCAGATATTTTTATTAACTATACTATTAAAAATTTAAATTAGCAACTAGAAATTATCTAAATTAAAACTCCCCTAAGTCCTCATCACTTAAGAGAGTTATTTTAATTTTAATCTTGTTGCATGTTTCTTAATCCTGGAATAGACATCATAGCACTAAAGCTGATCAAGTATAGTATTGATAAAGTACCCATGATTAGTAGTAGTGAATGATTTTCCATTAATAATCCGATAACTGCAGGTGAAAATCCTCCGATAGCACGCCCACAACCCATGATAAAGTTATTGGCCGTGGAACGAATTTCGATGTGATATAAGCGACTAATGATTACGCCATATCCGCAATACATCCCGTTAGAGAAGAATCCTAAGACCGTGGCAGCTAGTAGTAAGGTAGCAGCGTTAAAGGCGAAAGTAATGCCATATACAGCCACTGCCGCTATTAATAAGAACATTCCAAAAGCTTTTCTAGGGCCAAATTTATCCAAGATAGTCCCGAAAGTCATCATTCCAATACTCATTCCTACAAAGGTTACGATAGTCCATAGCGCTGACTTAGACACACTCAAGCCTAATTGCTTTTGCATAATGGATGGTAGCCAGTTAATTAAACCATAGTAGCCGGCAATTTGTACGATGACCATTACAATTAACGCACCGGTTTGCCAAGCTAGTCGAGGAGTGGCGAATAATTTCTTAATAGAAACCTTAGGACGGTCTTTTCTTTGCATGGTATCAATAAATTCTTGGCTTTCTTTTAAATTACGACGAATGATGAAGGCAAAGAAGATAGGAATAATACCAATTAAAAATAATGCTCGCCAACCAAACAAAGGAATCATAGCTGATGATACTGCGGCAGATAAGATAGAACCAACCTGTCCTCCAATCGTACTAATCGAAGTAGATCTTCCTTGTTTTTTCTTAAATGATTCACAAATCATTGCTACTCCGGATCCGTACTCACCACCGGTACCCACACCGACTAAGAACCGTAAAATGGCTAAAGCGGTAAAGTTTTGTACAAACATAATTCCGGTAGTGGCGAAAGCGAAGATGAAAATGGTGTAGGTCAAAATTTTAACGCGTCCAAAACGATCCGCTAAAAGACCAAATAAAATACCACCCAACAATGTTCCAAAAGAGGTTATCGTAGATAGCATCCCCGCTTGTGCGGTACTGATGTTTAAACTCACGATTATCGAAGATAAAGCGAATGAAACAAATGAACTGTCCATACATTCTAAAATCTGTCCGATAGTCGTCGACGCTAAAACCCACTTTTGTGATTTAGTCATTGCCGAGTGGCTCTGTACATTTTCCATATTCAATTCCTCCAAAATGGACGCTCTCTGTCGCCCTATTATTTTTTTGAAATATCTAATCAATTACTAAGATATTTTTAATTACTATACTCTTAATATAAAAAATTGGCAAATAAAAAAATCCGCTAAGACACGTCTTTAGCGGATAATTTTTATAAAATAGGTGAAAATAAACGACTAAAAATTTGTTTAAATTTCATCCAACTAGATTGTTTTTCAAATTTAGCAAATGTCATTAATTGACTGTGGCGCATATCGCTAATGTAGATAGAACGAAGTTGTTCAGCAATATCTTCATCATACATAAAGGCATTTACTTCGAAATTTAATTTAAAGCTTCTAAAGTCCATATTAGCGGAACCTACGGAAGCTACTTTACCGTCTACTAAAATAGTTTTGGCATGCATAAAACCATTTTGGTAGAAATAAATTTTTACGCCGTATTTAGCTAGTTGCTTAGCATAATATTGAGTAGCACGGTAAACGAATGGATGATCAGGCTTGCAAGGCACCATGATACGAATATCGACTCCTGACATCGCAGCAGTTCGAATAGCATCTAGCGCACTATCGTCCGGAATTAAGTAAGGTGATTGAATCCAACAATAGTTTTTAGCGTTTTGAATCATTTTGATATAACCTAATTTGATTTGTTGTAAATCACTATTAGGACCACTGGAAACTATTTGAATATTAGTGGCACCATCTTGGTTTACAGATGGGAAATAAAAGCCCTTAGTTTCATCTATGCTGATTTTATTGTTCATATCAGTAACGTTCCAATCCAAAATGAATTGGGCTTGTAAGTTATGCACGGCAGAACCAGCAATTCTTAGATGGGTATCACGCCAGTGGCCAAATTTCTTTTTACGGTTTAAGTATTGATCACCGATATTAAAACCACCGATGTAGCCGTATTTACCATCGATAACTACAATCTTTCTGTGGTCTCTGAAGTTCAAACGAAAATCCATAATAGCAGAATGGGTATGTAAGAATGGTTCTACTAATCCACCCGCTTCACGCAATGGATCAAAGAATTTATGTTTATTGCCCATAGAACCCCAACTATCATAAATAACGCGCACTTTGAGGCCTTGTTTAGCTTTTTTAATTAATTCGTTTAAAACTCGATGGCCAATTTTGTCATCGTAAAATGTATAAAATTCAATATGAATAGAACTGTGAGCATTTTTAATATCATCTATCATTTTATCGAATAGATGGTTACCCTCAGTGTAGATTCTAACGCGGTTACGTCTAGACAAGTCAGTAACGTCAGAAGTCTTAAATAGTTTTACTAAAGTGCGGTAAGCATAAGATACTTCGTCCGCCGCAATCTTTTTAGGATTGTTATGTAATCGACCTTGTGAGCGTAAGGCATCGTGCATTTTCTTGTTATCTTTAAATTGGAATCTGAATAAACGTTTTTTAGGTAATTTTCTACCTACGAAGGCGTAAATCATAAATCCTAAGACAGGAAGAAAAGATAGCACCAAAAGCCAGGCCCAAGTAGCAGCAATATCACGTTCTTCTCTAAATACCGTGATTAGAGCGGAAATTTCGTTGACGATTACCACTAGATAAAAGAAGTCTAATAACATAGCACCCCTCCTCTCCGATAATTATGAGATTATTATAGCATATATTATTTTTCATTCAGCTAAGCGTGATATACTATGAATATATAAAATATAAGGAGGTTGCAACATGACGTCCACCATAGAGCTTAGGAACACCCTAACTTTAGATTATGAAGTGGGTCCTTTTATCTCATTATTTGTTTCATTTAACGAAATTAGTAACAAAGAACAATATTTAAATTTAATTCAATCTGTAAAAAAATATTTCGTACAAAAATATGACGAAAACATCTGGCCACGTTATGAACGCAAATTAAAACGTTTTAACTTTAACCGCGCCAAACACGTAGAAAGTGGATCAGGTTTTGCTTTATACGTAAGTTTTAAGGCTATTCATTCCTTTAACTTAACCCAACCGGTGCAAACTAAATTCTCTATAGCTGATACCATGAACATCTCTCAAGTGGTTAAAGAAATCGAAAGTGATTTACATTACCGTGTATTAGTTTTACATGATGATGATTTCAAAGTCTTTCGTGTAGACAACGGTAACTGCCGTTTAATCAACATGGTTAACAAGCCACTTGCCGTATTAGTGAACCACGATAAACGTAAATATTATCAATTAATCGATGAATACTTAAACGAATTATTCGCTGACGATGACTACTTGCCTATCGCATTAGTGGCCAACGAAGATAATCGTAAGTTATTCTCCGAAATTGCTACCCAAAAGATGTTAGTTAAAGACATTAACTACTCTATCGATGATGATAAGCTAAGCGCCGAAGTCTTCGATAAAGTAATTGCTCATTTAAACGAACTTTTCTGGGATCAATTAATGATTAACCAAAAAAATGATTACAAGAAAGCACAAGCTGATAATTTAGTAGTCAGTGACTTAAAAGAAATCATTTACAACACTACTTCTGGTAAAATTGATACCTTATTTATCAACGAAGATAAATATAATCAAACTTACAACGACTTAGCTATTACCACTATTGGTTTTGCTGGTCACGTATTCTTATTACCAGCAGATGAAATGCCTACTGATTTAGACTGTGCTGCAATTATGGTAAAAATTTAATTTAATTAATTGTAAATAAAAAATCTACCTTCGAATGAAGGTAGATTTTTTTAGTTTTATTATCTTAAAGTACGGTAGTCAAAGTTACCACCACTTGGGTAGAAGCTTAATCCCTTTACACGACTGCTTAATACTTGAGGACTAACAACTTGGTACAAAGGAACTACACCTTGTTGATCTAGTAATACCTTTTGTGCTTTAACCATGTCATTCCATCTCTTGTCAGGGTTATTAGCATCTTCGTTGTCGACACGTTTCATTAATGCATCGTATTGAGCATTGCTCCAATCACCGTGGTTGTAACCATTCTTAGTAGTCATTAAGCTCATGAAACTTTCTGGGTCTGGGAAGTCAGCGATCCAAGCTTCCAAGTTAACATCGAAGTCACCTTTTTCGGTTCTTTCTGTGGCTACTTTATCTGGTAAGTTTTGTACGTTAACTTTTAGACCAGGTAGTTTTTGGAATTGGTTTTGTAGGTATTCAGAAACTGACTTAGAACCTGATGAGTTACCAGCTAATAAGTTAAGTTTAACTTGTTTAGTACCTAATTCAGCAAGACCTTTCTTAAATAGTTGTTTTGCTTTAGCTAAATTGTATTCTTCAGCTGCAGGAACGTTAGCTTCATCAGCGAAGTCCTTGCCATTGTGTTTAGCTACAGAAGCTGCAACAAATCCTTTAGAAGGAACTGAACCGTCACCTAAAACATCTTGTGTTAATTGTTTTCTGTTAACAGTTAATGAAAGAGCTTTTCTAACATTTAGGTTTCTTAATGCTGGGTTCTTTTGGCTAAGTTCTAGATAGTTAGTACCAGCTTCTTTACGTGGATGGTATTGAGAGCTGTGTTGGTAACTATTAACTTGGTTTTTACCACTTAATACCATAGAATCTAGATTCTTTTGTTCGAATTCATATAGTGAAGTAGTAGCATCCTTAGATACTGAGAAGTCTAACTTAGGAACTTTTACGTTAGATGCATTCCAGTAATCATTGTTTTTAACTAATTGCCAGTTATCGTTAGTACCAGTCCAACCAGTTACCTTGTAAGGACCGTTGTATAATTGTTTGTTACTATCAGTAGCATATGCAGAGCCATATTTCTTAGCTTCTTTTTGGCTTTGTGGGTAAGTAGGTGCCATAGTTGCTACATATTTGAAGTAAGCTTCAGGTTTAACTAATTGTACTTGGAATTGGTATTTGCCTAGCGCTTTAACTCCTAATGCAGAAACTGGCATTTTGCCTTTAGCTACGGCATCGGCGTTCTTAACGTCGCTTAATAGATATTGGTAAGCTGCGGCGGTCTTTGGATTTTCAGTTCTTTGGAAACCGTAAACAAAATCGTCCGCAGTTACTGGTGATCCATCACTCCATTTGGAATGACGTAGATTAAAGGTATATGTAAGACCATCCTTAGATACTTTGTAACTCTTAGCTACACCAGGTACTACCTTACTGTTGTTGGTCATAACTAATAAACCTTCGTTAGTGTTATTTAGAGTAACGTCACTGACTTGGTCTACTAATTTAGATTGATCCAAAGTTAATAGTGTAGAAGGTTCAGAAAATTTCAATCCTGTTTTAGTGGCGCTACCTTTAGCATTTCCACAAGCAGTTAATCCTAAACAAAGTAATCCAAACATAGTAGTTAATGATAATTTTTTATATACATTCTTCATTTTTTATTCTCCCTATCAGGGCTCTAAAAAATGAAACGTATGTAGCAACTGCAGTTTTTCATGAACTAAATATCGCTTCAATTCATTTTAGAGTCCGTTTTATAAATTTTGATATTACATAAGATTCGCATGATTCGCATTTTTAATGCCACTAATATCACTATTCATAAAACCATCTCCTTTAAAATTTTTTAAGTAAATAAAAAAGCGCCCCTTACTTCGCATACACGAAATAAAGGGCGCTCACGCGCGGTACCACCTTTTGTAATACCGCTTAATTAATCTATTAATTAAACGATACATCTCAAACAAACCTGTTGATTTGTAGATTCTATAATGGGAATTCCCAGCCAAGACTACTTTGTTTGTCCGGCAGCTCGTAGATGATTTTCACCCTAGTGATTTCTAGTTCCTTGCACCAAACGGAACCTCTCTTAGAGAACCTCACTAGCGTTACTCTTTCTACTTCATTGCTTTTTATTTACTTTGCTTTTATTTACTTTCTAATCTTATTTTAATACTAGCTTAATATTTGTCAAACACTTTTTTGAACTTTTTTATAATTTTATAGATAAATACCGTTACATCAACGTTTATAATCGCAGATTTTTTATACTTTAATGACATCCTTCTCATTTAATCGCCATATTTGAGATCTCAACTAGTATATTTTTGCATTCGGTTGGCCATATATGAGATAATATAATTGGTGTTATTTGGTTTTGAGATAAATATCACCCATATTGACATTATGAAAGAAAAACGAAAACATTTTTGGACTTTTGTAGTAAAATAGTCTAAAAGATATTAGGAGAGGATTTTTTACAAATGTCAGACATAAAACTAAGACCTATTATTAACCAATGGGCACAAGATTTTAGTGACGAAATTGTGGACTTACATTACGTTAAGGAACAATTATCCGAAGAACAATTTGATAACTTTATGAAGCAAGTTAAAGACTTAGATCTTTTAACTAACACTCAAGCTTACAAGATTATCTACGACGCCGCTAAAAATGATTTAGACTTAAACCACATCGATGATTTAGCTAACCGTACTAATCAATTACAACGTTTAATTGAAATTTGTGGTGAATACAGCGATCAACCAAAATACGTATTGTTCGCTAACATGTTCACTCATGCCGGTGTATCAACTGATGATACTTTCGCTCGTTTAACTTACGCGGAATTAGCATTACAAGATTTTGAATAAAGCTATTTAGTTTATAGCAAAATAAAAGAGAGATGAATGAAAATTCATCTCTCTTTTTGTTTATTATTTTCGTTAATGTCTAATTTCTCAGGCTTTATTAACTTAGTTTCACATGAAACATTCAGTTAGAAAGGACGACCTTGCGCCACAATAAAGCCAACAATAATGACTAAGACAAAACCACAAACTAAGCTGTAAATCATACCTTTAGTAAGTTGATCCTTAGCTTTGGCAGCATAAGTCATTTCAATTAAACCAATCAATAGAATTGCTATTAATACTTTTAATAAAGCAAATAGCGGATCACGATCAAATGCTTTGAAAAATAAAATTACTCCGGTAATGATAAATACTAGATAACTAACTCTAGACATCATCATGTAAGGCTTGTAGCCTTGCTTTTTAGCAAGTGAAGCAATTACTAAAGCAATTAATACAATCGCAAAAATTAAATGAATCCATAAAAACATGTTTCAGGCTTCCTCCCAATCTTTGACTTCGTGTTCGTAATCATCATCGATTTCTTGCTTGTCTACAAACAAGGAGCCGTCCGCGTTACGTAGTGGGGTTAAGGTGCTACCATAACCACCGTATTCTACACCGGTACGTTGATCAATATAAATAGATACTCCTGTAAATGATTCTTCAACTAATTTAAATCGTTTAGACAAATTGTTTCCTCCTCGGATTAATTCCATAGTTACATGTATAAGGTTATTGTACAAAAGAAACCCAGAATAATCAAAAAACATCCCTAGATTAGTTTTTAGACTTTTTTTGCTTTCCTAAGCCAAACACTACGTCCATCAATCCGTCATAAACATCATAATTATTAATTATAGCTATTTTTAATTTTTCCTTAGCTCTAGTCAAATTTACATATAATTCTCTATCATTGAAATAGAATTCATTTCCTGATTTAATAAGTTTTCCACGGTTGTTATATGCAATTTCCAAATCAATATATGTTACAACTTTTTCGTATTCTCCTCCTATAACATTATGAATATTATAATCTGTTATACCATTAAAGTTATCACTCGTAGTTTCTTTATTAATATCTCCAGTAGTTTTTATGAAAACGTATCCGTTGTTTTTTTGATCGTTTATCCAAGGAATAGCGCTGTTATAATCTTTAAAAAATTTAACTTCCACATGTTTCATCATTTTTTCAATACTGATACTACTGTTAGGCTTTTTGCTCAAATCAAAAAGATTAGTAACAAAGGCAGTTATAACTGGATTAGTCCTAAAATTTTTGGTTAATTTAAAAACTGTGCAACAATTTTCTGTCTTTAAAGTATTAAACATACGTTGAATAGCTTTTCCAAAATCATCAGGCCCCAATTTTTGATCGACATCATAAAAAAATGCAATTACTTTGTTTGAATAATTTTTTTGGAATCCATGAAATTATTTCAGATCTTGTATTCTTGTGTAATCTTTGTGATTCATCAATTAAAATAGCATCATATTCATTCAATATTGACGGATTATTAGCTACATATTTAGCCGAAACCAATTTAGCATTTTTAAATATATTTTGTAAGCTAATTTGTTCATCTCTAATCTTTCCTCCAAATACCAACAATATTTTCTTATCTTTATCATACTTTCTTATATAATCATATATTATTAGTGTTTTTCCTGTACCAGGTCCTCCTTCAATACCATACAATCCTGGATTAAATAATTGATTTCTAATTTCATATTGTTGATCTGATAACCAATACTCTCCCCTCTTAAATCTATCAATATCTTTCAATGGTGAAATCAAATAATTTTTAGAATCAATCATTTCTAAAGCATTAGAAAGGCAAATATCATCCTCTTGTATTATTCTTATAAGTTCATTAAAATCAATTTTTTTAAAGTCTGTATCATATTTATACAATGTTTTAGTATCTGCACAAAAAACAATATTTATAATATTTTTCCCAATACCATTAATGATATTTTTCTGTTTATCAAATTTATTTTTTATTTTTTTAAACTTTTTTTCACCATCTTCGTGTTTCAAATCAATATTTACAATGTTGTCTTTTAAACAAATTAAAACGTCAAAATCAGGAACTACTGGTAAATCAGTTCCTAAAAACCAACCATTGATGTCCACACTAGAATCTAATTTTTCTAAAAGTAACTTTGCTAATAAATAAAAATCTTCTTTTTCACATTCCTTTATATCCATATGGTGATATTTTAAAGATCTATCTAATGTTTTGCGAGCATTATCATCTGGAGTAATTTCAAACAGGGAAACGTACTCTCTTAAACTATATGGGATAATGTTAACCATCTCCGATTTTTATAATATACATATAATTTTACTATAAATTGAATGTGTATTATAAAAAACATCCCTAAATTAGTCTCGTTATTCAATTCTTAAATCATTTTACTTAAAAAACGTTGTGCACTCGCCGTTTTAGGATGGTTAAAAAATTCTTGTGGAGTTTGTTTTTCTTGGATTTTACCTTCATCCATAAACCAAATTTTATCGGAAACGTTTTTCGCAAATTCCATTTCGTGCGTCACGATAATCATGGTCATATCTTTTTTCGCTAAATCTTGCATCACATTTAATACTTCCCCTACTTTTTCAGGGTCTAGAGCAGAAGTAGGTTCATCGAATAAAATTACTTCTGGATCCATAGCTAAAGCCCGTACGATAGCGATACGTTGGGCTTGTCCACCTGATAAACTACTAGGATATACGTCTGCTTTATCCGCTAAGCCCACTGTTTTTAACAATTCGTGGGCTTTTTCTTCTGCCTTAGTTTTAGACATTTTCAAAACTTTAATGGGAGCTAACGTAATGTTTTCTAGCACCGTTTTATTGGCAAATAAATTAAAATTTTGAAATACCATGCCAATATGAGTTCTTAGATGAATTAAATCTTTTTCGGAACTAGTAACTAGGTCGTTGCCATCCAATAAAATCTTGCCTGAAGTGGGTTCACCTAGCATATTAATGCAACGTAGAAACGTACTTTTACCGGCACCTGAGGGTCCCAATAGAGAAATGACTTCTCCTTTATTCACTTCGGCGTTTACGCCGGAAAAAATGGTATTATTTTTAAATTTTTTAGTTAAATTTTCAATTTTAATCATTGGTTCCATGGTTCATCTTCCCTTCGATTAGTTTCATGATTCTAGAAATAGTAAAGGTAATTACAAAGTAAATGATCATAATAATAGCGATAGGTGCTATTCCTAAATAAGTATCAGCTTGTACGGCTCTCATTTGATACATCAATTCGCCTACCCCAATTACGGAAGCTAATGAACTATCTTTAATCAAAGTCACTAATTCATTACCTAACGCTGGCCAAATATTTTTGAAGGCTTGTGGTAAAACGATAGATTGCATCGTTTGTGTTTTAGATAATCCTAGTGATAACGCAGCTTCACTTTGTCCTACTGAAATAGAAGTAATTCCACCTCTGATAATTTCAGCTACATAGGCTCCTGAATTAATAGAAATAGCGATAATTCCCGAAGTTAATGCAGAAACATTTACGATGGTTCCTAGACCAAAGTAGATAAACATAATTTGTACTAATTGAGGAGTCCCACGAATAAATTCGATATAAGCTACTGCTACCGCATGAAGTAGCCAATTATGACTTAATCTCATTAGTGCAAAGATAACTCCTAAAATAATTCCGAAGAAAACGGAAATAACCGAGATCAACATAGTGTATTTAATTCCGTCTATAAAGTAATCTTTGTATTGCCACATCGTAGATAATTGTGATTGTGACTTATTATCGGTAATATATTTAGCTGCTGTAGGAACGAATTTTTTCACGTATAAGTTTTGTTTATTAACTTTATCGATAGTATGGTTGGCCGCATTCTTTAAACTGGTAGCCCCCTTAGCAAACGCTACGTTGTTAGCACTACTTTGATTAGGCATTTTAGCACCGATAATTTTTAGTCCAGGGTTATGGCTAGCGTATGCTTGAGCTACTGCAGTATCCATAGGAATGGCAGCAATTTTACCGGATTTTAAAGCTAAAATTAAATCGTTAATATTTTCAATTCCCTTTAATTTAACGTTTTTAATTCCTTTTTTAACGGCATCATATTGCACAGTACCAATTTGAGCACCCACGCTTTTGCCTTCCAAATCATGGTAAGAATGGATCTTTTTAGCATCCCCACTATTGATAACTAAACTCAATCCAGAAGAATAATAACTTTTACTAAAGTCCACGCTCTTCGCTCTTTGCGGATTTTCATTCATCCCCGCAATTACCATATCTACTTTTTTAGTTTGTAGACCTACTAGCAAAGAATCAAAACCCATGGCTTTAACTTTTAGTTTCACGCCTAAGTCTTTAGCAATTTCTTTTCCTAATTCCACGTCAGCTCCGTATATTTGAGAACCATTTTTACCTTTGCTGATAAATTCGTAAGGTGGATAATCAGGAGAAGTTCCCATTACGATGTATCCCTTCTTTTGAATTTGCGCTACTGAATTATCAGCTGCTGAAGCTGAAAGATTGGGTACCGTAAAAATAATAGCTAATAAGATGGTTGCCACTAAGCCCATTGCAGCTAATATGGCAGTTTTTATTTTATGTTGCATAAGCTTGCTTCCTCTCTGTTTATAAATTGAATAAAAAATTAAGTACATAGTTTTTAAAAATATCGTCGCTTTTCTCCGCGTCGTATGTCGGGTAATTTAACTGCTGTAAATACATATAAAGCTTCGTTTCGTAATGATTGTTTCATGTGAAACACACCCTCCTTTAGGTATAAAAAAAGTCCTCTGAGAATAAATCCCAGAGGACGAATGAATCGCGGTGCCACCTCAATTTCTAGTATTTTCGCAAATACTAGCTCACGAAGTTAAATAACTTCTACGTTAACGCCGCCGACGTTGGCTTCTACTCATTTCAAAGCTCACTCACAAGTACGATTAATCTATAGGCATTATTAACTCTCAGCGCTGTTAATTTCTCTGTAAATGCTAAATTAGATTAAATTCTTGATCATCATGAAAAAATATTTATATTAAAAAAGTCCCCTAGGAACGAATCCTAGAGGACGAATAACCGTGGTGCCACCTCTGTTTCTGAAATTCTCACAAATTTCAGCTTAACAAGTTTGTACAAACTTAAAACGATAACGCGTTAACGATGAATTCTACTCATTTCGAATTCCAACTCATAGGTACGATTTAACCAATGTTATCCTTAGCTCTCACCCGGTTTTACTAAGTTCTCTGTAAATAACTGATTTGGTTAAAATTCCTAATCATAGTTTTAATTATTAATAAAAAAAGTCCTCTAGGAACAAATCCTAGAGGACGAATAAATCGCGGTACCACCTCAATTTCTAGTATTCTCGCAAATACTAGCTTGCGAAGTTAAATTAACTTCTGCGTTAACGCCGCCCACGATTTTTTCTACTCATTTCGAAAAATGACTCTCAGGTACGATTTAATTACCGGATTACTCACTCTCATAAACGTGAGCTTCCTGTGAAACCCTGCGTAATTAAAATTCCTGTTCAACGTCTGTTTGATTGTTGTTCATATTATAGGAGTGCCATTTAAATTGCAACCCTTTAATCTTATTTTAATAAATTATCTACGTTCAATGGCAGCTGTATTTGGCTTAACCATAAGGGTTTTACCTAGCGTAAATATTTTTTAAATATATTTTCTCATAAACGATTTTTCGTTAAATAAAAAGATTTCAGGAACTATCCTAAAATCTTTTTTATTTTTTATTCTAATGAATCCCAAGGTTTTAGTTCTACAGGAGTTTGATCCAATAGCGCTACTTGATCAGCAGATAAATATTTCTTATTTACGACTACTTCGTAAACATATTCATTCATCCAACCGTCATCCATGGTGAAGTAACCATTAACACCATTTTTAGCACCCCAGGAGTTTTCTACCTTCCAACGACGAGGTTTATCATCGACTAAATCTACCCCGGTTAAGGCAGTGGCGTGAGATACAACCGCTTCATGGTATTGAAGACGTTGTTTCTTAGTCATAGATAAGTCCACGTTAAATAATTCGTCATAGTGATATAGTTTATCGGATAAGAAGCCGGTTTTTCTATCAGATTGACGAGTAATATCGTTGGCAAACCAAACGGCTTTACCATCTTTTAATTGCGCAATAGCAGCCTTTTTTAGGTCTTCCATAGGTAAGTTTAAGAATTTAATGCTACGACCATCTACTACGTTATCTTGCGCAGTCATGCTGTACATTTTATTAAATTCTTTGTCAGGTGAATTACTCAAAACTACGTAGTCATCTAAGTCAGCATCACTAAAGTATTTATCGAAAAATGCTTTAGGAGTTAAATCACGGTCGATGTGGTAGTTTTCCTTGTCATCACGGTATTCTAAGTCAAATGTCTTAGGTGGTACCCCTAATGAATAAGCAGCGATACGGTAAACTTCAGAAAGCATTTCTTCTCTAGCTTCATGAATGTCTTCTTCGCTTACTTTATCGTGTACCATGTTACGCAATTTCATAGCATCTTGACGTAATTTGTAATTTAAAATCATGTTTAAATCGCCGGTATTTTCGGAAACATTAGTTTCACTAAAGGCGCTGGTAGGTACTACCCCGTATTTTTGTACTAAAGATACGGCCATAGCCCATTGACCACCGTCACTGCCGGGGCCGGCTAAGTAAAATTCTACGGTACGATCATCTAAAGGCTTGTCAGCAGTGTTGATGATGCGGTCATAGAAGATATTAGCACGTTCGATTTTATCCCAGAAGAATAAGTAATTTTGGGATAGTTCGAAGTCTTTAACTTTGTATTTTTCACCGAATTGATGCTTTAAAGTGTTTAATAAAGCAAACATCCAGCATCTACCGGAGCGTTTTTGGTTAGATACTTTACCAGTTTTTACTTCTACGGAAAAAACAGGATTTAATTTTTCATCCACGCTAGCATCCCTAGCCACGTTGTTAATACCGTTTTGTGTTACGGCACCTTCTAGCACTTTATTGTCCGGATTTTGTTCATAATCTTTACGTAATTCTTGTAAATCACTAGCAGTTAATTTCGTCTCTGTCATCTATCTCACTCCTTTTTAAACGGCTGCCCATGGGTCTAGTACTACTGGTTTTTGATCTAGTAGTTCGCGTTGTGCGGCAGTTAAGTATTTCTTGTTAACAATGACTTCAAAGACGTTACTGTCCATCCAGTTATCAGCCATTACGAAGTAACCTTTTTCGCCGACTTTTTCACCCCAGGAATTTTCTACTTTCCATTTAGTAGGTTTATCGTTCACTAAGTCGACACCAGTTAAGGTCATCGCATGGTTAGGAATGTTGTCATAGTAATCCAGACGTTGGGCTTTAGACATATTCATATCAATGTCGAATAACTTATCACGACGGTATAAATCATTATCTAAAAGTCCGCCTTGGCGATCAGATTGTTCAGTTACGGTGTTAGCAAACCAAACTGTTTCACCATCTTTTAATTGGTCAATAACGGTTTGTTTTAACACATCCATAGGCATGTTTAAAAAGCCGACATGACGGCCACCCACTACGTTGTCCGCAGCTGGATTTATAAATAATTGTTCCATTTTACGGTTAGGATAGTTACCTAACACTACATAATCATCTAGATTAATAGTGAAATATTTGTCTAAAAATTCTTTAGGAGTAATTCCGGCATCTAAATGATATTTCTTTTTATCGTCACGGTATTCGAAATCAAAGGTTTCAGGTGGAACTCCACAAGCATAACCTGCGATACGATATACTTCTTTTAACATAGCCATGCGTTGGCTCTTGATGTCTTCATCACTCTTGCCCGCATGCACCATATCACGTAATACCATGGCGTCACGACGCATTTTTCTGTTCAATACTTCGTTTAAATCAGAAGTACTATTGGTAACTTTACTTTCAGGAAAGGCAGAAGTAGGCATTACTCCGTACTTTTGTACTAAAGCAACGGCCATTGCCCATTCCCCACCGTCAGAGCCGGGAGCGCCTAAATAACAACGTAATTCACGATCATCAAAAGGCTTGTCTGCAGTATCTAAAATACGGTCGTAGAAAATGTTGGCACGTTCTACTTTATCCCAGAAGAATAAGTAACTTTGGGATAATTCAAAATCCTTGGTGTCATAACGTTGCGCAAAGTTATGCTTTAAGGTATTTAATAAAGAAAATAACCAGCAACGACCGGATTGTTTTTGATTAGATACTTTTCCGGTATCTACTTGGACGGAATAAACGTGATTTAGATTTTCTACTACTCGATTATCACGAGCGGTATTGTTAATTCCGTTACGCATTACTGAGCGTTGTAAAACGCGGTTACGTGGACTTTTTGCATATTGTTCACGCATAGCGTCAAAATCAGCTTGCGTTAACTTAGTTTTTACCATGTAAAACACTCCCATTTTGTTTTCTTAATTTCAATCTTAGTTAAAAATCGTGAATTATACAACCCATTAGTCGGTGCTCCAACCGATGTTTTTATCAAAGGCGATATTGCCATCGGCTTCGTCTTGCATAGCATGTTCGATAACGTCGAAAGCACGATGTAATTGTTCTTCAGTAATTACCAAAGGTGGTTGGAAACGCAAAACGTTCCCACGGACGGTAATCATGATGACGCCTAGTTCAAACATACGATAAATTAATTTAGTAGCCACTTGTACGGCAGGTTGATGGGTACGTGGATCGACAATATCGATACCACCATCTAGCCCATACATTCTAACGTCGCCGATGAAATCATATTTTTCTTTCATTTTATCGAAGAATTCTTTAGCTTCTTGGCCTAAATCATGACTGCGTTGCAATAAATGTTCGTCTTCGATGACGTCAAAAGTAGCTAGCGCAGCGGCGGTAGTGACTGGATTTCCCGCAGTAGTATAAACATTAGCCGGTGCGTCTAGAGATTCAATAATTTCTTTGCGCCCTACTACCGCACTTAGTGGCAAACCAGAAGCTAGTGATTTACCTACTGACATCAAATCTGGATGAATACCAGGGAAGTTTTGAATAGACCACCATTTACCGGTACGACCCATCCCTTGGTTAACTTCATCTACCGCGAATAAAATGCCGTGTTCATGGGCAAATTCGTAAACTTTTTGTAGATACTTTTCGGGTGCTTTGGCGATTCCACCATCCCCTTGAATAGGTTCTACTAAAATCAAAGCCACTTCATCAGCTGGCAAATAAGTTTCAAAAGGTAGTTTAAATTCTTCGAACATACGATCAATGAATTGGTCTTGTGTTTCATAGGATTTACGATACCATGGACTAGGATAAGGAACCTTGTAAAAGCCCTCCATTAGTGGTCCCATCTTACGGGACATGTTCAAACTAACGGCAGAGGCACTCATAGAACCATAAGTAGAACCATGATACGCACCGGTGAAACTGACCACGTTCTGTCGTCCTGTATAACCACGAGCAAATTTAATAACGGCATCGTTGGCATCAGAACCGGAATTACCCCAAGCTACTTCAGCAGGTCCTTCAATAGGAGATAAATCTGCTAGACGCTTAGTTAAGCGTGCTGCCGGTACATTGGCAAAGTATGCGGGAGTATATTGAATTAATTTTTGTGCTTGTTTAGTAATAGCTTCCACTACTTTAGGATGTGAATGTCCGGTGTTAGTGGAGGAGGCACTTGCTAATAAATCTATGTATTCATGGCCTTCTACATCTTTTAACATGGCACCTTTTCCTGAATCAATTACCATATCAAAATATTTAATTCGGGAAGCAGATGCGAATGTTTGGCCCTCTTGATCTAGAATTTCTTTATTTTTCATGTTTATCGCCTCATTTTATTACTATATATGTAATTATTATTTTTCTCATTATTCTCTAATGAAATTGTAATTTATTATAGCTGATTGAGGTGAGTTGTCAACATGTGGGTAACTTTTTAGCCCGAAATGCTTGTGGAAAACTTTAATTTAACGCCTAAAATAAAAAATTAAGACATAAAAAAAGAGCCGCATTTAAAATGCGACTCTTTTAATTTTTAATATGATAAATCGTTAATATTATGTTGCTTTTGTTTAGTATCGGACCAAGGGAATATCTTAGCTACTCCCATAACTTTGTCTTTATCTACAAAGCCCCAATAACGACTGTCGTTAGAAATCTCACGATTATCACCTAATACAAAGTATTTACCCTTAGGTACTACTGTTTGATTACGGTTATAAATCCATTTACTGTGCGATAAACTACTGATATCCCAATTCTTTATATTGTCATGTCCCAAATGATATTGGGTTCCGTTAGTTAATTGGTCTTTGCTAATAAAGCTTTGATCAGCAACTTTATTATTAACGTATAATTTACCGTTTCTAAATGCGATTTTATCGCCCGGTAGACCAATTACACGTTTTACATAATAATCGGTATCGCTTACCGTTGGATCTTCACCATTGGCGTTAAATACGATTACACTATTATGTCTAACCTTGGCTTGTTTTAAAACTAACATGGTTTCATTGTTATACAAGTTAGGATCCATAGAGCGACCATCTACCGTAGCAGTGGTAAAGAAATGGGTCAACAATAACCATGCGCACAATAAAAAGATAAAGTAAGCTACCCAGCTTAAAACTTCTTTTAATAAACTATTTTTCTTTTGCATATTATCTGCGCTCCTATTGTTATTAACCTTATTGTATCATCATTTCACTAAATCGATTAATAATTTATCCTGATAGTTATAAAAATTATACATCGGATATAAATAAGCAATTTAACCCATACAAAAAGCCGTCTAAACCACGTTTAGACGGCTTTTATTTTTAGTCTTCTTTGTTGTCTGAATGCATCTTAGCGATTTTTCCTTGTTGGATATATACACCTAAAATAGCAATATCAGCAGGGTTTACACCAGAAATACGTGAAGCTTGAGCCACAGTGTGTGGACGAATCTTTTCTAGTTTTTGACGAGCTTCAGTAGCTAAACTATCGATAGCTTCGTAATCGATGTCTTCTGGAATCTTCTTAGCTTCCATCTTCTTCATACGAGCTACGTTTTGTTCAGCCTTCTTGATGTATCCAGCATACTTAGTTCTGATTTCTACTTGTTCGATTACACGACGGTCTAATGGTTGATCAGAAGGTTCAATGAACTTCAATAAAGTAGAGTAATCTACGTAAGGACGACGTAGAAATACTGAGGCTAAAATACCATCTTTAAGTGGCTTGTCACCGTGTGATTCTACGAATTTGTTTACTTCATCGCTAGGCTTGATACGAGTGTGATCTAGACGGTCTAATTCAGCAAATACAGCCTTCTTCTTGGCTAAGAACTTGTTGTATCTTTCATCAGAAATTAAGCCTAAATCATGACCTTTTTCGGTTAGACGGAAGTCGGCGTTATCGTTTCTCAATAGTAAACGGTATTCAGCACGACTAGTTAGTAAACGGTAAGGTTCGTTAGTACCCTTAGTTACTAAGTCATCTACCAATACACCGATGTAAGCTTCGTTACGTTTCAAGATCATAGGATCTTTGCCTTGGGCACGTAATGCAGCGTTAATTCCGGCATATAGACCTTGTCCGGCAGCTTCTTCATAACCAGAAGTACCGTTAGTTTGACCGGCAGTGTATAGGTTTTTAACAATCTTAGTTTCAAAAGTTGGTTTCAATTGGTAAGGTGCTACCACGTCGTATTCGATAGCGTAACCAGGACGCATCATTTCGGCGTTTTCTAGACCCTTAACAGAGTGTAGCATCTTTTGTTGAATTTCTTCAGGAAGTGAAGTAGATAAACTATCACAGTAGTATTCTTGAGTATCGCGACCTTCTGGTTCCAAGAAGACTTGGTGACGGTTTTTATCTGCGAAACGAACAATTTTATCTTCGATGGATGGACAGTAACGAGGACCTACCCCTTCGATAACACCAGTAAACATAGGTGCACGGTTTAGATTATCACGGATAATTTGGTGAGTCTTTTCGTTAGTGTAAGTTAACCAGCAAGATAATTGATCTTTAACTGGAATGTAGTCTTCATCAGGAGTGTCATAACTGAAGTGGTTTACTTCTTTATCCCCTGGTTGTTCTTCGGTTTCATCAAAGTTAATAGTACGACCATTAACACGTGGAGGAGTACCAGTCTTGAAACGTTTTAGTTCGAAACCTAAGTCTTCTAGGTTCTTAGATAGTTTCAAAGCAGGTTGTGAGTTATTAGGACCGGATGAATATCTTAATTCACCGATGATAATACGACCACGAGCAGCAGTACCGGCACAAATAACAGTAGTCTTTGAGTAGTATCTAGCACCTGTGTAAGTAACTACCCCTTTGCAGACACCGTCTTCTACGATTAGAGAATCAACGATACCTTGACGTAAATCTAGGTTAGGTTGTTTTTCGATAGTTTCCTTCATAGCACGGTGGTAAGCATGTTTATCAGCTTGAGCACGTAAAGCACGTACGGCTGGACCCTTACCAGTGTTTAACATTCTCATTTGAATGTAAGTTTTATCAATATTGTGACCCATTTCTCCACCTAGGGCATCGATTTCTCTAACGACAGTACCCTTAGCAGGACCACCTAATGATGGGTTACATGGCATGAAAGCAACCATGTCCACATTAATAGTAATCAACATGGTTTTGTTTCCCATACGAGCAGAAGCTAAAGCAGCTTCACATCCCGCGTGACCGGCACCCACGACGATTACATCGTATTTTTTAGCATCATATTGGATGTTTTCTTCACTTACGATTTCACTCATTTGTTTTCCTCCATAAAAATTGTTTCATGTGAAACATTCGGTTATTTACCTAAACAGAATTGGCTAAATAGTTGATCTAATAGTTCACCATTGTAGCTGTCACCAGTGATTTCACCTAGTGAATTCCAGCATTCACGTAAATCCATTTGTACTAAATCTACTGGTAAACCTTCATCAATACCTTGAATAACCTTATTTAAGGATTCTTTGGCATTGTGTAACAAGCTAATGTGTCTTGCGTTAGTTACCATTACGTCATTTTGTGAACTTTGAATACCTTGGGTAAAGAATAATTTAGCAATCATTTCTTCCAAAGGTTCAGTTCCGTCATCTTTAATGGCAGAAGTGGTAATAACATTTTCTTTGCCGACTAAATCATTCACGGTGTCCATATCTAATTTAGCTGGTAAATCGGTTTTGTTTAAAATAACGATTCGCTTGGAATCATCAGTTAATTTAATTAATTGTTTGTCTTCATCAGTTAATTCTTCAGAAGAGTTAAGTACTAACAAGACTAAATCAGAGCTGCTGATAGCTTTTCTAGAACGTTCTACCCCAATTTTTTCGACCTTATCTTCAGTCTTTCTAATTCCGGCAGTATCTACTAATTTCAAAGGAACTCCACGGACGTTAACGTATTCTTCCAATACATCACGAGTAGTTCCTGGCACATCAGTAACGATAGCCTTGTCTTGGTGTAATAAATTATTTAAAATACTGGATTTTCCTACGTTAGGACGACCCACAATAGAAGTAGCTAATCCGTCACGCAATACTTGTCCTTGTTTAGCAGTAGCCAAAAGCTTTTCCACTTTTTTCTTAATGTCGACGGCGTTGTCTTTCATCATCTTGGAAGTCATTACTTCGGCGTCATCATATTCTGGATAGTCGATATTAACTTCCACATTAGCTAAGACGTCCAAAATTTGCTTTCTAAGCTTTTTGATTAGACGAGAAAGGTTTCCATCCAATTGACTTTCTGCAGCTTTCATAGAACGGCTTGTTTTGGCATCAATAATATCCATAACCGCTTCGGATTGTGATAAATCAATACGGCCGTTTAAAAAGGCACGTTTGGTAAATTCACCCGGTTCAGCCATTCTAGCTCCGTAACTTAAAATCAATTGCAAAATAGTGTTAGTAGCTAAAATACCACCATGGCAGTTAACTTCCACTACGTCTTCGCAAGTGTAAGTCTTAGGAGCGCGCATTACTGAAACCATTACTTCATCGACATCTTCCTTAGTATCTGGATCGAAGATATGTCCATAATTAATAGTATGTGATGCGACCTTGTTTAAATCTTTTCCACGGAAAATTTTAGAAATGACTTTTAATGCGTCATCCCCACTAATTCTTACGATGGAAATACCACCTTCACCAGGTGGAGTTGAAATTGCAGCAATTGTATCAAAATCTGTAGTCGTTGCCATGTTATTCTTCCTTTCTACAATCTAAAAATCAGTCGTGACGTGAGTTAGCGCACAAAAAAAGTGCCTACTCCACGCCCTAAAAAATACGCATGGATAAAGCACTTTGACTACTTCATCTAAGTTCTGATAAGAATGATATATATATAATAAAAATTTTAGGTCGATTTGTCAATTTTTATGACTATCCATTCTCAGGTTCTACCACCACGGCACGATATGGTTCGCGGCCAGAAGAGAACGTATTTACATATAAATTATTTTCTAATTGGTTATGAATAACCTTACGTTCAAATGATGGCATAGGATCTAAATAAACCGGTTGGCCAGTAGCCACCGCTTCACGCGCCGTTTTTTCCGCTAATTTTTTCAAAATTTCGGTACGACGATGACGGTAATCAGCAGTATCTAATTGGATAGTTAGACGGCTGAAACCAATATGATTTAAATAAATTTGTGACAAATTTTGTAATGCATTAATGGTTAAACCATGTTTACCAATTAATAAGCCCTCTTGTTCAGTTGTAAAGTTAATACGCGCAAATTTACGATTAATTAACTTAGGTTGCATGTTCGCTTGAATGCCTAATTCATCAATAATAGGTTTTAAATAACCCATTAATTGTTCCACAGCATCACGGTTTGCAACTTTATTCTTACTTAAATGAAATTCATCATCATGATGATGTTTCACGATATTTTTTTCGTTTTTATGAGTTGTTTGTTTAGCGATTTCTTGAGTGGGTTCGGAAGTTTTATTTTTAGCTATTTGATCAATTTCTACAATAGCGTCACGTCTTCCAATTCCAAAAAAGCCTCGACGGTCTGTTTGAACCACATTTATAGTAGCATCTTGGCGATTAATTTCTAATGATTCTAAACCATTTTCGATTGCTTCGTCGACTGTTTTGGCAGTAAATGTTGGCATTATGTGACTCCTTTTTAAAAAAATAAACTATAATTTTATAATATCATAAAATGCCACTAAATTGATAGACAAAGAAGCGTCTGATTAATAAATCAGACGCTTTTTTTATTATTTTCTATGAGATTTTTTAGCTTTTCGAATTGCTTTTTCGATTTTGTGTTGATGTTGTCTTTCAGCACGTGCTTTTTCTTCTCGTTCTTTTTGAATTTTCCAAGGGTTTTGAATTACTAATGTTTGTCCAGCTTGGAAAGCATTGGTTACTACCCAGTAAATTGAGATAGCGGCAGGAATATTTAATGCCATAAAGAAGATAATGATTGGCATACCAAACATCATTCCTTTAGTCATACCATTTTGTTCTGGTTGTGACTTCATAGCTAACCAAGAACTTAGGAAAGTAAATACCGCTGCCAACACTGGCATGATGAAGTATGGATCACGATGTCCTAATTGCAACCACAAGAATTCACCGGACTTCAAGATATTAGTACGCCAAATAGCTTGGTATAAAGCCCATAAAATTGGTAGTTGAACTAATAGAGGTAAACAACCAGCCACTGGGTTAACCCCTGCTTCAGCGTATAGACGTTGTTGTTCTTCTCTAAGTTTCTTCATCGTTTCGGTATCTTTAGATGAGTACTTCTTTTGTAGTTCTTTTAGCTTGGGTTGTAATTCCTGCGTTTTCTTCATGCTCTTGGTTTGATAAATCATCAAAGGCAAGATAATGATTCTTACAATGATAGTAAACGCAACAATACCCATTCCATAACTAGAACCAAATAGCTTAGCTAACCAAATAATGGCTCTAGAGAAATTTAGAACGATTACTCCATCCCATAGACCAGTACTGTGTGAAGTAATTGGTTTATTACTACATGCAGTTAAAAGAAAAACTAGTCCAACGATGGTAGTAAGTGAAAGATACTTTTTAATTTTCTTCATTAGTGTCTTCTCCCTCAACATAATCCGAATCAAGTAAGTTGGCTAATTTCAAAACATGTACCATATTCTTTTTGGCGTCGGCCATGGAAATACCATCAGCTCTTGGACGCGCAATTACCAAGAAATCTACATCTTGTTTTAGGTATGGTTTCAATTCGGTCAAACTTTGTCTAATTCGTCTCTTAACCCAATTTCTATGTACGGCATTTCCGATTTTTTTACCAACAGAAATACCTACTCTGAAATGAGGTTGATCAGGTTTTTCCATTTGATAAATGACAAAAAACCGATTAGCAACTGAATTATGTTTTTCAAAAACATTTTGAAATTCTGCTTCTTTTTTGACGCGATATGACTTACGCATAATCCATCTCCATTAAACTTTTTGTTCAATATAATGAAAAAGACCACTGAATGGTCAGTGGTCTATACAGTCAATGACTTTCTACCTTTTCTACGACGGCGAGCTAAAACTTTACGACCGTTGCTAGTGCTCATACGACTACGGAAACCGTGAGTACGTGCGTGCTTACGTTTCTTTGGTTGGTAAGTTCTCTTCATTACTAACCCTCCTTTATATATTTATATGTTTCTTTTCTATGTCAAATACATTTCTTAACTATATTACCATAAAAAAACAAATCATGGAACCAAAAAATAAAAATCTATATATGATCACCCCTATTTTTTATCCACAAAATAATTTGTTTCATACACATTTGCTGTTTTTTCTTGTGGATTTAAAAATTAGAATTCACATGTTTATCCACACTTTTTCCACAAGTACACATGGTGTGATTAATTTTCTCCACAACATGTGCATAACTTTTGAAGATTGTTATAATATCAGTAAATTCAGCCTGTGGATTATTCGCAATTTTCTGTGCATAACTCAAAAGTTAAATTGCTTTTCCGAAGTTATTAACAGGGTGTGAAAAAATGAATTAACAGGGTGTGAAACAATTATACACAACCTAACGTACCTGTGGAAAACTTTTTTTGTTAATGGTAAAATTATTTAAGATTTTTAATGGGAGGAAATGATTCATGGATAAAGATTCATTATGGGAAGCAATACGTGGAATATTTGAAAAAAATGTTTCCGCCACCACTTACTCAACGTGGATTGCTACAGTTAAACCCATTAGTTTAGCTAATAATCAATTAACATTAGAACTCCCATCACCTCTCCATCGTGATTATTGGAATGATAAATTAGCAGATTCATTAGTTGAATATGCTTATAAAATAACTAAAAAAGACATCGTTCCGAAATTCGTTTTAGAAGGTGAATTAAGGAATTCTAAGCCAGTTGATCATTTAGAAGATATCGATTCTGACGATTTAGATGACTCAGATGATGATTTCATGCGTAACACGCATCTAAATCCTAACTATACATTTGAAACCTTCGTTATTGGAAAAGGTAACCAAATGGCGCATGCAGCGGCGCTAGTTGTTTCAGAAGATCCTGGAAAAATGTATAATCCGCTTCTTTTATATGGAGGAGTGGGATTAGGTAAAACCCACTTGATGCATGCTATTGGAAATAAAATCGTTAAAGATAGACCCGAAGCTAACATTAAATATGTAACTAGTGAGTCTTTTACTAACGACTTTATTAACGCTATTCAAAACCATCAAACCGAAGCATTCCGTCGAGAATACCGTAATGTAGATGTTTTATTAGTAGATGATATTCAATTCTTTGCTGATAAAGATGGTACGCAAGAAGAATTCTTCCACACATTTAACGATTTATATGAAAACCGTAAACAAATTGTGCTAACTTCCGATCGCTTGCCAAATGAAATCTCTAAATTACAAGATCGCCTAGTTTCTCGTTTTGCATGGGGCTTATCAGTAGATATTACGCCACCAGATCTAGAAACTAGAATTGCTATTTTGCGTGCCAAAGCGGAAGCTGACGGTATTAACGTGCCTACCGATACTCTTAACTATATTGCGGGACAAATTGATTCCAACGTTCGTGAACTAGAAGGGGCTTTATCCAGAGTTCACGCCTTTGCAAAGTTCAAACAAGTTCCTATTACTACTGATTTAGTATCCGAAGCTCTTCGTGGTTTAAACAAGGGTGATGCTAAACCTAAGATTACGGTAGAAGGCATTATTAAGATGGTTTCTAACTACTTTAATGTTTCTACAGAAGATTTGAAGGGTAAAAAACGAGTGAAAACTATCGTTACTCCTCGACAAATCGCTATGTATCTAAGTCGTACTTTAACTAATAGTTCTTTACCTAAGATTGGTACTGCCTTTGGCGGAAAAGATCATACTACAGTTATTCATGCTTACGACAAAATTGAAGAAGCATTAAAATCTGACGAATCTCTAAAAGGGCAAGTCGAAGATTTGAAAGATAAACTTAAGCAGTAAAAAAACGCTATGTGGAAAAATCCACAACTTATCCACAACTTATCCACATGTGAAAAAACTTTCATCGCTAAAGTTAAATCGACTTATCCACATAATCCACAAGCCCTACTACTACTGTTTTACTATATATATAATATAATATTAATACACACAAACATGAGGAGGATTTCTACAATGAAATTTTCAATTAAGAGAACTGCTTTCATCCAAGGAATTAACATGGTTTCTAGAGCAATTTCATCTAAAACTACTATTCCTATTCTTACTGGATTAAAGCTAACTGCTAGTGAAGAAGGTTTAACACTTACTGGTAGTGATGCAGACGTATCTATCCAAACTATTATCGATAGTGCAGATGAAGATAACGAACTTACTGTTTCAGAACCAGGATCAATTGTTTTACCAGCTAGATTCTTTAGTGGAATCGTTAAGAAATTACCTGATGAAAAAATGACACTCTCTGTTACTAATGGTTTCCAAACTGAAATCACTTCAGGTACTTCATCCTTTACTATCAACGGTTTAGATGCTGCTGATTACCCACATCTACCTGAAATTAACAACGATAACGAAATTTCTTTATCCGGGGATGTATTTAAAGAAATCATTAACCAAACTGTTTTGGCGGTATCTAACCAAGAAAGTCGTCCTATCTTAACTGGGGTTCACTTTATCTTGAAGGATCAAACTTTATTTGCCGTGGCTACTGACTCACATCGTCTAAGTCAACGTAAAGTGGAACTTCCTGATAACCAAGGTGAATACGACGTTATTATCCCAGGTAGCAGTTTACGTGAACTATCTAAGATGATTTCTGATGATACCGAAAACGTTAAGATGAAGATCTCTGAAAACCAAGTGCTATTCACTATTGGCAACACTTTCTTCTACTCACGTTTACTAGAAGGTACTTACCCAGATACTTCTCGTTTAATTCCTAAGGATTCCGAAACTGACGTACAATTCGATGCCCATGAACTATTGGGAGCTATCGAAAGAGCTTCACTTCTATCACACGAATCCAGAAACAACGTGGTTAAGCTAACTATCAACGCTAGTGACAAGAAAGTTACTATCTCCGGTAACTCTCCTGATGTTGGTAACGTTGAAGAAGACGTGGATACCAACTCTTTGTCAGGTAACGATTTGGAAATTTCCTTTAACCCTGACTACATGAAGGATGCGCTAGGTGCCTTTGGTCACTCTATGATTAATGTTTCCTTTACTTCACCACTACGTCCATTTACGTTAGTGCCTTCTGAAGATGGCGAAAACTTCATTGAATTGATTACTCCAGTTCGTACATTTTAATAATTAATTGCAATTTTCTAATAAATCGCCCATTTTTTCTCATAAAAGTGGGTGATTCTTTTAATTTTTCTTTTACTTTTTGCCATTTTAGCTTTAATATTTAGTCATACCATTAATTTAGGAGGGGTTTATATGACGAAGATTAAATCGATTCAAGATTGGACTTATAATAATGGCTTGGATTTTACATACTTAAGTGATCCTAAAACCATTCAATACCTAACTGGATTTTATAGTGACCCAGTAGAAAGAGTGTTGGCTTTAATTATTTTTCCAGATAAGGACCCCTTTATGTTCGCTCCAGCGCTAGAAGTGGAAGCTATTAAAGATACTGGTTTCCCTTACGATGTATATGGATATTTAGATCATGAAGATCCTTGGCAAAAGATTGCAGCACATATCCAACAGAGAGTGGCTAATCCTAAAGCTGCTGGATTAGAAAAGAATAGTCTAACGGTAGCTCGTTTGGATAATTTACACGCTGTGTTACCAGAAGTTAGTTTCCAAGCAGATATTACTGACTTTTTAAACACAATGCGTTTGATTAAAACTGATGACGAAATTGAAAAACTAAAACTAGCTGGTAAAGAAGCTGATTTTGCATTTGAAAAGGGCTTTGCTGCGTTAAAAGCAGGTAAATCCGAAAAATCAGTTGTAGCTGAACTAGAATACGCTTTAAAGAAGCAAGGCGTTATGGAAATGAGTTTCGATACTTTAGTACAAGCCGGAGCTCATGCTGCCGAACCTCATGGTGCAACTAGTGATAATTTAGTTAAAAACAATGAATTAGTATTATTTGATCTAGGAACTGTACATGACGGATACATTTCCGATGCTTCTCGTACCGTAGCTATGGGTAAGTTAAGTGATAAACAAAAAGAAATTTATGATGTATGTCTACAAGCTCAATTAGCTGCGATGGATTATGTAAAACCTGGTGTAACTGCTGAATCAGTAGATAAGGTTGCTCGAGACATTATCGACAAAGCAGGTTACGGAAAATACTTCATTCACCGTTTAGGCCATGGCATGGGGATGTCTGAACATGAATTCCCATCTATCATGGAAGGCAACAAGATGGAATTGAAACCTGGTATGTGTTTCTCCATTGAACCTGGTATTTATGTACCTGGTTTTGCGGGAGTTCGTATTGAAGATTGTGTTCACGTTACCGAAGATGGTTGTGAACCATTTACTCATACTTCCAAAGAATTAAAATACATTGACTAAAGCAAAATAAAAAAATAGACCTCCGATAGAGAAATCTTCGGGGTTATTTTTTATCTAAAGAAAAATTTGAGCGATTTTAGCAATTTTTGGGTTCGTTAATCAATTCCCATTCTTGACCGTTAGAATTGCTTAGAATGGCTAAAATTAGGCTTATAAGCTATACTTTTGTGGCTTAAAAGGGTATAATAAGAGATAAGAAAAGGTGGGTGAAGTTTTGAAAAAGAATGTTTTCATCGATACCGAATATATAACTTTAGGCCAATTGTTAAAGGAAGAAGATGTAGTTGCTTCCGGTGGCCAAGCCAAATGGTATTTAAAAGATCATGTGGTTAAACTCAACGGTGAACCCGAAAATCGTCGTGGTAAGAAACTATACGATGGCGATAACGTGGAAGTAATCGATGTGGGTTTGTTTTTTATTCGTAAAAAGTAGGCTTAGCTTATGAAATTAAGAGAACTTAAATTACGTAATTTTCGTAATTATAGCGATGCAGAGGTTGCCTTTTCACCTTCCATCAATGTTTTGTTGGGAAACAATGCACAGGGTAAGACCAATATGTTAGAAGCCGTATACGTCTTGGCATTAACCAAAAGTCACCGTACTAATAACAATCGTGATTTGATTAATTGGCAAGCGGATGCTGCACAAATGTATGGCACGGTGCAAAAAGATTTAGGGGATACCCAATTAGAAATTGATTTGGGTAAAAAAGGAAAACGCGCAAAAGTTAATCATCTAGAACAAGCCAAATTATCTTCTTACGTGGGTGAATTAAACGTAATTTTATTCGCGCCGGAAGATTTATCTATTGTAAAGGGCTCGCCTAGTGTTAGACGTCGTTTCATGGATATGGAATTTGGTCAGATGAGTAACCAATATTTGTATAACACCTCGCAGTACCGAAAAATTTTAAAGCAACGCAATAATTACTTAAAACAACTGCAGTTAAAAGAGGCTACTGATGAGTTGTATTTGGACGTTCTATCTGATCAATTGGCAGCTTATGGTGCCAAAATTATTGCGCAACGTTTAGAACTATTGCAGAAATTACAAGGTTGGGCTGCCCAAGTTCATACCGAAATTTCGCAAGGTAAAGAAAAATTAAAATTAAAATATGTATGCGCGTTAAAGAAAAAGCAACAGACCCAAGTGGAAGACATTTATAACGGGTTAAAAGAATTATTTTCGCAAAATAAGCAAAAAGAAATTCGTCAGGGTAACACGTTATATGGTCCCCACAGGGATGATTTGCAATTCGTAATCAATGGCAAAGACGTTTCTACATTTGGCTCACAAGGCCAACAAAGAACTTCAGCGCTATCGATTAAATTAGCGGAAATTGATTTGATGAAAGAAGAAACTAACGAGTATCCAATTTTACTCTTAGATGACGTGTTATCGGAATTAGACGATAGTCGTCAAACGCATTTATTAAAATCAATTCAAGACAAGGTACAAACGTTTTTAACGACTACTAGTCTAAGTGGGGTGGCTCGTGATTTGATATCGAATCCGAAAGTATTTCATATCGATAACGGCCACGTTACTGCAGAAGAATAGTCTGAGTTTAAGGGAGGAATCAAGTTGACTGATAACGAAAAAGCAGAACAAAGAAGAAAAACTGACGAGTATAACGCCAGTCAAATTCAAGTTCTAGAAGGTCTAGAAGCGGTACGTAAACGTCCAGGGATGTATATCGGTTCCACTAGTGTTCAAGGTCTTCACCATTTAGTATGGGAAATTATTGATAACGGAATTGATGAAGCCTTGGCTGGTTTCGCGGACACTATTCACGTAACAGTAGAAAAAGATAACAGTATTACTATTACCGATAATGGTCGTGGTATTCCAACTGATATCCAAAAGAAAACTGGTAAGCCAGCGCTAGAAACTGTATTTACCATCTTGCACGCCGGAGGAAAATTCGGTGGCGGCGGATACAAAGTTTCTGGTGGACTACACGGGGTAGGTGCCTCAGTAGTTAATGCTTTATCCAAGGAACTAGATGTTACGGTTACTCGTGACGGTAAAAAGTACTACATGGATTTTGAACGTGGTCACGTAGTTACCAAGATGAAATTTATCGGCGACGATGATCCTGATAACCACGGAACTAAGGTTCACTTCCTTCCTGATCCAGACATTTTTACCGAAACTACGGTATACAACATCAAGACTTTAACTGGTAGAATTCGTGAATTAGCTTTCTTAAACAAGGGACTACGTATCTCACTAGAAGACAAACGTCCTGAAGAACCTACTTATGAAGAATTCTTATATGAAGGTGGAATCAAGCACTACGTTGAATTTATCGACAAAGACAAGACTCCACTATTCAATGAACCTATCTACGTAGAAGGCATGGAAAACGGAATTTCCGTTGAAGTGGCCCTTCAATATACCGATGATTACCACAGTGAATTAAGAACCTTTACTAACAACATTCACACTATCGAAGGTGGTACTCACGAAGAAGGTTTCAAACGTGCTTTAACTCGTGTAATTAACGATTACGCACGTAAGAACAACTTACTTAAAGAAAAAGATGACAACTTAACTGGTCCCGATGTTCGTGAAGGTTTAACTGCTGTTATCAGTGTTAAGCACCCGGACCCACAATTTGAAGGACAAACTAAGACTAAGTTAGGTAACTCCGATGCCAGAACTGCTACCGATCACATTTTCTCAGAACACTTTACTAAGTTCTTGTTAGAAAACCCTACTTTAGGAAAACAAATTGTAGATAAAGGTTCTCTAGCATCCCGTGTTCGTGCCGCAGCTAAGCGTGCTCGTGAAGTTACTAGAAAGAAATCTGGACTAGAAATTAGTAATTTACCTGGTAAGTTAGCTAATAACACTAGTAAAGACCCTGAAATTTCCGAATTATTCATCGTCGAAGGGGACTCCGCGGGTGGATCTGCTAAGCAAGGTCGTTCCCGTTTGACCCAAGCTATTTTACCTATTAGAGGTAAGATTTTGAACGTGCAAAAAGCTACTATGGACAAAATCCTAGCTAACGATGAAATTCGTTCTATGTTTACTGCCATGGGAACTGGATTCGGTTCAGATTTCGATATTAACAAGGTTAACTACCATAAATTAATCATTATGACCGATGCCGATGTCGACGGTGCTCATATTCAAACCTTGTTGCTAACTTTGATTTACAACTACATGCGTCCATTACTAGATGCTGGATATGTATATATCGCTCAACCACCTTTGTATCGTCTACAACAAGGTAAGATGATTCGCTACATTGCTAACGACGAAGAATTAGACAAGTGGAAAGCTGAGTTGCCAGCATCCCCTAAACCAAGCATTTCTCGTTACAAAGGTCTTGGTGAAATGGATGCCGAACAACTTTGGGATACTACTATGAACCCAGACAACCGTCGTTTACAACGTGTGGAAGCTAAAGATGCAGAAAATGCCTCAGAAATTTTCGAAATGTTAATGGGTAACAAAGTAGCTCCTCGTCGTAAATTTATCGAAGAAAACGCTACTTTCGTAGAAAACTTGGATATTTAATGTCCATTGTTTCATGTGAAACATTGTAAGTAACGACCATGAATTGGAGGTAAAAACATTGGCCAATAATGAAGATTTATCAAGCCATCGTATTGAAAACGTGGACTTGTCCCAAAAAATGAAAACATCATTCTTGGACTACGCCATGAGTGTTATCGTATCTCGTGCGTTGCCTGATGTCCGAGATGGTATGAAACCAGTTCACCGTAGAATTTTATATGATATGCGTGAACTAGGATTAACTCCGGAAAAACCATTCCGTAAGTCAGCCAGAATTGTAGGGGATACTTTAGGTAAGTACCATCCCCACGGTGACTCTGCCGTTTACGGTTCTATGGTTAGAATGGCGCAAACTTTTAGTTACCGTTACCCATTAGTTAATGGACATGGTAACTTCGGTTCTGTCGATGGTGATGGTGCCGCCGCTATGCGTTATACCGAAGCTAAGCTAAGTAAAGTGGGTATGGAAATGCTACGTGATATCAACAAAGATACTGTAGATTTCCAAGATAACTTCGATGGAAGTGAAAGAGAACCTGAAGTATTACCTTCTCGTTTCCCTAACTTACTAGTTAACGGTGCTTCTGGTATTGCCGTAGGGATGGCTACTAACATTCCACCTCACAACTTATCCGAAACTATTTCAGCTATTCACGTGTTAATGAAGAACCCGGATGCTACTACTGCTGATCTAATGGAAGCACTACCTGGACCTGATTTCCCTACTGGAGGCGTGGTGCTAGGTAAGTCTGGTATTAGAAAAGCTTACGAAACTGGTAAAGGTAGTATCGTTTTACGTGCCAAGACTGAAATTGAAGAACAAAAGAACGGCAAGCAAAGAATTATTGCTACCGAAATTCCTTACATGGTTAACAAGGCTAAGTTAATTGAACACATTGCTAACCTAGTTCGTGACAAACGACTAGAAGGTATTACTGATATCAATGATGAATCCGACCGTACTGGTATGCGTATCGTAATTGATGTTAGAAGAGACGCTTCAGCACAAGTAGTTCTAAACAACTTATACAAGTTAACTCTAATGCAAACTAGCTTTAGCTTTAACATGCTAGCTATCGTGGACGGTACTCCACGTATCTTGAGCTTAAAGAAAATTCTAAACTACTATCTAGAACACCAAGTTCAAGTTATTAAACGTCGTACTGAATACGAATTACGTAAGGCTGAAAACCGTGCTCATATCCTAGCTGGTTTATTAGTTGCTCTAGATAACATTGACCGCGTAATTACTATTATTCGTGAATCACAAACTTCTACAGTAGCTAAAGATCAATTAATGAACGAATTCTCATTAAGTGATAAACAAGCTCAAGCTATCTTGGATATGCGTTTAGTTCGTTTAACTGGTTTGGAACGCGACAAGATTGCTAGTGAACATGAAGACTTATTAAAAGCCATTGCTCACTACAAAGAAATTTTAGCTAGTCGTGAAAAAATCAACGAAATCATCTACCAAGAATTACTTGAAATTCAAGAAAAATTCGGGGATGAAAGAAAGACTGAACTACGTGTCGGTGAAGTACTAAGTATCGAAGACGAAGATTTAATCGCCGAAGAAGATATTATGATTACTTTAACTCACAACGGTTACATCAAACGTACTGCTACTTCTGAATTCAAGAGTCAAAACCGTGGTGGTAGAGGTGTCCAAGGTATGGGTGTCCATGAAGACGACTTTATCGAACACTTAGTATCTACTACTACCCACCATGCATTACTATTCTTTACCAACCTAGGTAAGGTTTACCGCATGAAGGGTTACGAAATTCCTGAATACGGTCGTTCCGCTAAGGGTCTTCCAATCATTAACTTATTAGGTATTGATTCTGACGAAAAGATTCAAGCCGTAATTACTGTTGATGAAAACCAAGATTCTGACGGTAAAGACTTATTCTTCACTACCCTTAAGGGAACAGTTAAGAGAACTCCAGTTAGTGATTTCCAAAACATCCGCAGCAATGGTCTAAAGGCTATTCACTTAAAGGATGACGACGAATTAATGCGAGTATCTACAGTAGACGAAAACCAAAACGTAATTATCGGTACTCATTTAGGTTACTGCGTAAGCTTTAAGGTATCCGATGTTCGTTCCATGGGACGTTCTGCTACCGGTGTTCGTGGTATTCGTCTAAGAGATAATGACTACGTAGTAGGTGGGGATGTTCTAGATCCTAACGACAACGTCTTCGTTATTTCTGAAAAAGGTTACGGAAAACAAACACCTGCCTCTGAATATCAAATCAAAGGCCGTGGTGGTAAAGGTATTAAGACCGTTAACGTAACTGAAAAGAACGGTCCATTAGCTGGATTAACCACTGTCTCTGGTGACGAAGACATCATGCTAGTTACTGACAAAGGTGTTATGATTAGATTTAACATTTCCGATGTTTCTCAAACCGGACGTGCTACCTTAGGTGTTCACTTAATCAAGATTGATGAAGATTCACGCGTTTCAACAGTAGCTCGTATAGCTCCTGAAGAAGATGGCGATGATGATCATGATAATAATGATGACCAAAAAGATGCCGATGAATCATCTGATAAAGAAAACGAAAGTCAAACTACTGACGAAGAAAACTAATTATTAGTTAAATAAAAAAGCCTTCATGATAAAAATAGTCATGAAGGCTTTTTTGTGTGGTTAATTATTATTATTTATAACCAAAACTGCGTGAAAATATTCTCGCTTTTGTATTGAATAATTTAATTTTTGATGGTAAACTTATTAAACGTGAGTATTAGTTATAAAAGACTCTTACTCCTTACCCTTTTGATTGAAAAGGGTCTAAAGTCCATAAGGAGGTGTAATTCATGGAAGAACACAAATATGAAATTACTTACATCATTCGCCCAGATCTAGAAGAAGGCGCTAAGAACGACTTAGTTGCTAAATTCGACAAGGTCCTAACTGACAATGGTGCTAAGATTATTGATTCAAAGGATTGGTCAAAACGCCGTTTCGCATTTGAAATCGGTGGTTACAACGAAGGTATCTACCACGTTGTTAACATGACTACTTCTGACAAGACTGCTATTGACGAATTCGATCGTCAAAGCAAGTACAGTGATGACATTCTACGTCAAATGACTGTAAGAAGATAATTTAGACTTTAATTGTTTTAAAAAAAGAGAGGAGTATTTTCAGCATGATTAATCGTACAACTTTAACAGGTAGATTAACACGTGATGTTGATTTACGCTACACTCCAAGCGGCGCAGCTGTTGGTAACTTTACCCTAGCCGTTGATCGTCGTTTCACCAACCAAAATGGTGAAAGAGAAGCTGATTTTATCAACTGTGTTATCTGGCGTAAGTCCGCTGAAAACTTTGCTAACTTCACCCACAAGGGTGCTTTGGTTGGTATTGATGGTCGTATTCAAACAAGAAATTACGAAAATCAACAAGGCCAAAGAGTATATGTTACCGAAGTGGTTGTTGAAAACTTTGCTTTACTAGAACCTCGTTCCAGTAATCCAAATGCTAACAACGCCGGTAGCGGTGCTCCTCAATCTAATGCAGGAAATAATAATCCATTTGATACATCTAACAATGGCGGTAATAACGCCAACAATGGTAATGGTGGCAATTCTGCTGATCCATTCGCCAACTCAGGTGATCAAATAGATATTTCCGATGATGATTTACCATTTTAATGAGTAAATAACAGAGGAGGGAAATTTAATGGCTCAACAAAGAAGAGGTGGCCGTCGTCGCCGTAAGGTTGACTTCATCGCCGCAAACCATATCGAATACATCGATTACAAAGATACTAACTTATTAAGTCGTTTCGTATCTGAAAGAGGTAAGATTTTACCACGTCGTGTTACTGGTACTAGCGCTAAGAACCAACGTAAGTTGACTATCGCTATCAAACGTGCCCGTATCATGGGTCTAATGCCTTTCGTTTCAGAAGACTAATAATAAATAATAGCTAGAATGATTTTTCATTCTAGCTTTTTTTATGCGCTCATTATAAATGGGCGCATTTTTTTAACTAGTTGCCATATGTGATAAAATAGAGGTAACAAATAGAAAAAGAGGAGTCATAATGAAGCGCTTGTTTTCGTTAACTAATCTTCCACCGTTTTTAAAGAATAATATTTTACGTTGGATTACATTAGTTTTAACCTTATTATCGATATTCGGACTAGTAGTATCTTTTCTTTATGATTGGATCTCCGGAGTTATTTTCTTAGTCATCGTATGCTCCGTATTGTCCTATGTTTTCAAAAAAATGAATGATTTAAGCGTCAGCACTGATAATTACATTTCTGACCTATCTTACCGTATGCACCGTGGAGAACAAGAATCTCTACTAGAAATGCCAGTAGGGGTTTTAATGATCAGTGAAACTGGTGTGATTGAATGGGTTAACCCTTACTTGACCACTTACTTTGGTGATCAAGACCTATTGGGTAAAACTGTAGAAGAAGTTAATCCTGAATTAGATGATATCTTCAAAAACAATTGGGATAATCCTGATTGCGCAACTGTAAAATGGAACGATCATTACTTTACCATGTTGGTACAAAAGGAATATCGTACCGTTTACATGATGGATATCACTAAGTATTATCAAATCGAAAAAGATTACAATGACGAAAAAATCGCCATTGGTCAAGTGTTCTTGGATAATTATGATGAAATTACCCAATCTATGACCGACCAAGAAATTTCTAACTTAAGTAATTACGTTACTAACGAATTGACGGTATGGGCACAACGTTTTGGTTTCTTTATTAAGCAAGTCGATGAAGACCATTATATTATGATGGCTTATTCTAAGACCTTAAAAGAAATCGAAGAAGATAAATTTAGCATTTTAGATTTAATTAGAGAGTCTACTTCTAAGCAAAACTATCCTTTAACTTTGAGTATGGGAATTGCTTACGGAGAAAATAATCTAAATGATTTAGCTGAACAAGCTCAAAGCGACTTAGACTTAGCGCTAGGTCGTGGGGGAGACCAAGTAGTGGTTAAAGCTAAAGACCACGAATCTCGTTTCTATGGTGGTAAGACTAACCCTATGGAAAAACGTACTCGTGTACGTGCTCGTATGATCTCACAAGCTCTACAAGAATTATTTAAAGAATCCGATACTATCTTTGTACAAGGTCATCAACAACCTGATATGGATTCTGTGGGTGCCGGATTAGGTATTCACCGTTTAGCTAAAATGAACAATAAACATTGTTATGTAGTTATTCCTGAAGGTACTTTCCATTCTGACGTACAACGTTTGATTGATAAGACCAAGAAGGATGACGAATTAGCAGACGATATTATTACGCCTGATGAGGCTCTACAATTAGCTACAGATAACAGTTTACTAATCATGGTGGACCATTCTAAGCCATCGATGAGTGTTTCCGAAGAATTATACCAACGTTTAAGCAACAAGGTTATGATTATCGACCATCACCGTCGTGGTGAAGAATTCCCTGAAAACCCAGTGTTAGTTTACATTGAACCTTATGCTTCATCTACTTGTGAATTGATCACTGAAATGTTTGAATATCAATCACAAGATGCTGAACCTATCAGCAAGCTAGAAGCTACTGCTATGTTGACTGGTATCTTCGTCGATACTAAATCATTTACTCTACGAACCGGTACTAGAACCTTCGATGCAGCTAGTTATCTACGTTCTTCTGGAGCGGATTCAGAAGAAATGCAACAATTTATGCAAGAAAATCCAGACAGTTACATGGCCAGAATGCATTTGATTTCTATGGCTCAATTCGTCAACGACGAAAACCATATGATGTATGTAGCGGGTGAACAAGAACGTGTTTATGACCCCGTTACTGCGGCCCAAGCTGCGGATTCCTTGTTGAACATGTCTGGCGTTAGTGCTTCCTTTGTTATCACGCACCGTCCCGATGATTTAATCGGAATTTCTGCTAGAAGTGATGGCGATGTGAACGTACAACGTGTCATGGAAGAACTAGGTGGGGGAGGCCACTTATCCAGTGGTGCTACCCAAATTAGCGATAAAACTATTGATGAAGTAGTAGAAATGTTAAAGAAAGCTATTGATGAAGTTCATTCTGAAGAAGCTCCTGAAGAGCCTGAAGATAACTAATATCTATTTATTTAAAAATATCTCAATAGCGTTTATAATAATATAAGACTTAAATAGCCAGAGGAGGAGTTTAGATGAAAGTTATATTTTTACAAGACGTACGTGGAAAAGGTAAACGCGGTGAAGTTAAGGAAGTTCCTGCTGGATATGCACAAAACTTCTTAATCAAGCGTGGTAAAGCCAAAGCAGCCACTAACTCAGCTATTAGCCAACTAGAAGGCGAAAAGAATGCGGAAAGAAAAGAAGCCGCTGCTGAACTACAAGAAGCCAAAGAACTAAAGAAGAAGTTAGAAGACGACAAAACTGTTGTAGAACTAACTGCTAAAGTGGGTGCCGACGGTCGTTTATTTGGTTCAGTTTCATCTAAACAAATCGTCGCAGCCATGGAAAAACAACATGGTCTAAAAATTGATAAGAGAAAGGTTGAATTATCACAACCTATCAAATCACTAGGTTACACTAATGTTCCTGTTAAGGTTCACAAACAAGTAACTGCTACTATGCGTGTCCATGTAAGTGAAAAATAAAAATTGAAATAGAGGATTAACATGAGCAATGATTATATAAATAGTCAAACGCCACCCCAAAACTTAGAGGGAGAAAAATCTCTTTTGGGTGCGATTTTACTAGATAATGACCGGTTACCAGAATCACTTGAATTCGTAACCGCTGACGATTTCTATCGCCATGCTCATCAATTGATTTTCGCAGCGATGGTATCTTTAAATGATAAAGATCAACCTATCGATGCTGCTACTCTACGAAGTGAATTAGAAGATAATCATAATCTAGACGATGCCGGTGGTGTGGCTTATTTAGCTGAATTAGCTACTACCACACCTACTGCCGCTAACGCGGTTTACTATGCCAAGAGTGTGCACGAAAAAGCGGTAGCCAGACGATTAATTAAGACTGCCACTGACATTGTAACTAAAGGTTATAATGAAAACGCAGATATCGATAGTTTATTGGATGATGCTGAGCATTCTATCCTAAGTGTGTCTGAAGAACGTAATAATACTGGTTTTCAAAAAATCGGGGATGTTTTACAAGATTCTTTAAACAACATTGAAAAACTATCTTCACAAGAATCGGATGTTACTGGTTTATCTACTGGTTATCCTGCATTGGATAAGATGACTACTGGTTTGCATGATGATGAATTAATCATCTTAGCTGCCCGTCCTGCGGTTGGTAAAACTGCCTTTGCGCTAAACTTAGCGCAAAATGTAGGTACTAAGACTGACAAAACCGTGGCCATATTCAGTTTGGAAATGAGTGCTGAATCCTTAGTTAACCGTATGATTTGTGCGGAAGGAAGTATCGATGCTAACCATTTACGTACCGGTCAATTAACATCGGATGAATGGAACAATCTAATGATTGCGATGGGAAGTTTAGCTAAAGCTAACATCTACATCGACGATACTGCCGGAACTAAGATTTCTGAAATTCGTGCCAAATCTAGACGTCTAGCTAAAGATAGCGGTAATCTAGGTTTGATCGTAGTCGATTATCTACAATTGATTGATGGGGGAAGCCAAGAAAACCGTCAACAAGAAGTTTCTTATATTTCTCGACAATTAAAGAAAATTGCTAAAGAATTAGGGGTTCCCGTAATCGCATTATCACAATTATCTCGTGGTGTGGAACAACGCCAAGATAAGCGTCCTGTGCTATCTGATATTCGTGAATCTGGTTCTATTGAACAAGATGCCGATATCGTTGCGTTCTTATATCGTGATGATTATTATGAACGTGAAGATGGCGATGAAGACGACGATGATGAGGATGACGAAAGTTCCGATGTAGGTGAAGTAGAAGTAATCATCGAAAAGAACCGTTCAGGTCCTCGTGGAACCGTTAAATTATTATTTATTAAATCACATAATAAATTTTCATCGATTGCATACAATCAAGAAGAGTAAAATTAAATCCTTAGCCAGTCGCTAAGGATTTTTTTGTAAAAAAATATAAAGAGGTGATCATATGGATGTAATTAAACTACACTGGCTCTTTTTAGGGTCGTTGATTAATAACATTGCGGTTAGTACCGTCTGGCCGTTAACTACGGTATATATGCATAATGCGTTAGGAAAAAGTTTAACCGAGGTCGGCATAATTTTGTTTTTATACTCGGCTTCGAACGTGTTGGGCAGCTACATTGCCGGTAAGTTATTTGACCGTCACAACCGTTATATTTTGACGATTTTCGGTATTGTTAGTTCGGTGCTTATCTCTGTAGCCCTAATCTTTTTCAACGGCTGGCCTTATTATCCAGTGGGGTTAGTGTTATTTGGTTTTACCACCGGTTGGAACCTAACTATGATTAATTCGTTAGGAACTACCGTGCACATGAAGTCCGGACGTTATATTTTCAATATGCTATATTTAGCGCAAAACGTCGGTGTGGTATTTGGAACCATGGCGGTCGGATATTTATATCCAATGGGTATTGGTCACGTCTTTACGTTAACTAGTGTTATTTTAGCTATTTATGGCATTAGCGCGATTTTAACTTATCACAAGAAAGATTCTATTTATCCAGTTAAAACCGAAAGACACACTAGCAAAGTTAAGTTACCACGTCCTAATTGGGTCATCGTAACGACATTCTTTATCGCCTTAGCGATTATCTGGATTGTATATGAACAATGGGTATCCAACATGTCCGTATACATTACTGGTGCCGGAATTTCCTTAGCTATGTATAGTTTCTTATGGACGTTGAATGCTTTCTTATTAGTGGTATTTCAACTATTGATCAACTGGATTGCGCAAAAACATGATAGTTTGTATTTTCAAATTTACTTTGGGATGATTTTTATTGGATTATCCTTCTTCACCTTAATTTTCACTCATACTTATGCTGGATTTGTGATTTCTATGGTGGTATTAACTTTAGGAGAAGCTTCCGTAATTCCTTCTATACCAGCGTTAGTTAACGAATTAACGCCACTAGAAGTTAAGGGTAAGTACCAAGGTCTTACTAATTCTTGGGCTGCCATCGGAAAAGCTTTTGGACCACTATTGGGTGGAATCGTAATTGATCAAACTTCATATGGATTTTTATTCATCGTATGTACGGTTATTTGTGTAATGTTAGTCATTATTTCACAAATTATTGCCCAATTTATGAAAAAACGCGTAACTAAATACTCAGAATAATTAAAAAATAATAAAAAATATTTTTATATTTTATAAAGCCGTCTTTTGCTGATAATAAAGCGATTAAGACGGTTTTTATTTTTCGATATTTTTATAATTATTAAAATTTAATTAAAAAATCGTTGACATTTTCTCATATGGAGAATAATATAAAAACCGTTGAACAAAACAAATAACTATTAAATAAAAACACTTTTGATGAAGGATAGTATGTTTCTAGTCATACACAGCGAGTGTCGTTAGATGAAAGGACATTGTGACTATTAACAGAAAGATTTCATTGTATAAGTTCACTTTTCCAGGTGAAATGGTAGTACCCATTATCGTACCGCGTATAAAGCAATTTACTTGTGTAGTACGAGCGAGGAAATGTCTGTGAAGATATTTCAAATCTGGGTGGTACCACGTGAAAACGTCCCTTGGCAATAAGCCAAGGGGCGTTTTTTTATTTACTAGTTATTTATATTTTGAGGGGGATTAACATGGAGGCATCAATTATTAATTTACATATTTTCGACAAACGGTTGGAAGGAATAAGAGAAGCGTTATGGTCTCTGACATATCTTAATTTATAAAATACAAAAAATTGAAATTTGGAGATGCTAGAGATGAAAAAATTTATTATAGGTTCAACCATGGTACTAATGGCAATGGGACTTGCCGCATGTGGTAAAAATACTGCTACTCAAACACAAAACAACGGAACTACTAAACCCATCAATTGGATGGCTTCTGCAGAATTAACTTCTATTGATCAATCTAAAATCGTAGACCAAGTTACTAGTGATACAGTCTTAAATGCTGAACAAGGTTTGTTAGTAAACGGCAATAATGGAGTAATTAGACCCGGTATTGCTAAGAGTTATCAAGTATCCAAAGATGGTAAAACATATACTTTCCACTTACGTGATGCTAAATGGAGTGACGGTAGTAAAGTAACTGCACAAGATTTTGTCTACTCCATTAAAAGAACTGTAAACCCTAAAACTGCTTCACAAACTTCTTACGATATGGATCATATTTTAAATTATGATGCTATCCAACAAGGTAAAATGTCATATAAATCATTAGGTGTTTATGCTCCTAACGATAAAACAGTGGTATTTAAACTTTCTAATCCAGAACCATACTTTAAATACTTAGTTGCTGAAGCTGATTATCTTCCTGAAAAACAATCATATGTAGAATCACAAGGCGCTAAATTTGGAACTACTTCTAATAACCAAATTTATGACGGACCTTATAAAATTACTGGTTGGACTGGAACCAACGATACCTGGATGCTAGAGAAAAACAACCAATATTGGAACGCTAAAAACACCAAGATTGATAAAATCAGAATGAACGTAGAAAAAGATGCTAATACTGCATTGAATGAATATGAATCAGGTCAACTAGATGAGATGACACCATCCAACAAACAACAAGTTAGTCATTTTAAGAATTCTCCTGATTTTCACACACTTTCTGATTCACGAATTACATACATTGCACTTAACTTCAATCGTATTCCTGAATTTAGAAATCGTAATCTAAGAAAAGCTTTGTCCATGATTATTAATCGTAATCAATTTTTGAACAACGTAATGGGTGATGGTTCCTTTGCTGCTAAAGGTTTGGTATCAAAGAATATTTCTTCTTACAAAGGCAAAGACTTTGCCGATGCATCATACGTCAAAAGTGCTGCTACTTATAACCCTTCTGAAGCCATTAAGTACTGGAAGAAAGGGATGAAAGAAGTAGGTAAGAAGACCATTAACTTTAATATTTTGTATGATGATTCTTCAAATGGTAAAGCCATGACTGAATTTCTACAAAATGCTGCATTTAATAAACTACCTGGACTAAAGGTAACCACTACCAATATTCCTACTAAGAGTCGTTTGTCCAGACAAATTGCTTTTGATTATGATGCTACTATTACCGGTTGGGTAACTACTTATCCAGATCCAATTTCTTACCTAGAATTGATGACTACTCATAACCCATATAATTTTGTTAGATGGAGTAATCATGATTACGATAAATTGATTAATGCTGCTGAAACTACTGATGCTAATAATCCAGCAAAACGTTGGGATGACATGGTTAAAGCCGAAAAGATTCTTATGAATGATCAAGGCATTATTCCATTCTTCCAAAGTGCAGAACCTCAAGTAGTAAAGACCAATATTAAAAATGTAGGTCATTCTGCTGCCGGCTTTGACTGGGACTTCAGTAATGCATATATTAAAAAATAAGTATACTGACAAAATAAAAAGTCGTTAAGTTAAAACGTTGTTCACGTTTAGCTTAACGGCTTTTTAATATGCCTTAGCTGCGGACCAGCTGGCGGTTATTAATAAAATTTAATTTATAATCGTTAGTAGTCACCGCGTTTAACGGCTCTACGTGGAAGTCCTGTTCCAGCAGGGCTTCTTTTTATTTACAAATACAGTATATAATACATTGCGATGGCTTGCATGTTTAGCAAATTAAATTTAATTATAAAGTTTTTTCAATAGTAGATAATGCAATCTTGATACCTTGAACTTCAGTGGCTAAATCTAGGGTAGGCATATCTTTTTTGTAGGGATGATTAGCTGGTAGATGAATGAAAGTAGCCTTCATATTAGGATATTGAGAATGAATTAAATATTGGCATTCATACATAATGTGATTGCATACGTAACGACCAGCATTGTTAGATAATTTGCTAGGAATTCCCGCATTAACTAGGGCTTTAACAATTTCTTCAACTGGTATATTAACGTGATAATGTTCATCACCATTTGCTTGAATAGGTTCGTGACTAGGTTTGTATCCAGCGTTGTCGGCCACTACCGTATTATCTTCGTTAAAGGCAATGGTTTCTGGAGTGATGGAGTCACGACCGGCAGCTTCACCTAAACAAACAATTACATCCGGGGTAAATTTATCTACGGTTTCTTTTAAGATGGCAGAACTGTTTTTGAACTCAGTAGGTAATAGTTGTTTGATGATAGAAACATTATCGATTTTATCGGGTAGTGATTCTAATACTTTCATGGATGCGTTAGTGTTAGATCCATTAAATGGATTAAATCCAGTTACTAAAATTTTCATGCTGAAAACCTTCTTTGTTTTAATAATAAAGCTGATATAAACTGTTGCTAACAGTATAGCATTGCTTTAATATTTTTAAGCTAAAAAGACACATTATGTATTACTATCTAAGAAATGTTTCATGTGAAACAAAAAAAGCCGTTAAGCTTATAAACGCAGTGGGCGTTTAGCTTAGCGGCTTTTTATTAACCTACGGAATCTTCCATTTGGTAATCAATTAGCTTGTTTAATTCCATGGCATATTCCATAGGAAGTTGATTAGAGAAAGGTTCAATGAAGCCCATAATAATCATTTTAGTAGCTTGTGATTCGGATAAGCCACGACTCATTAGATAATATAAGTCGGTTTCCGAAATCTTAGAAACTTTAGCTTCGTGTTCGATTTCAGAGTCACCATTATTAATATCGTTGTGGGGAATGGTATCACTTAGGGAATCATCATCCATGATGATAGTGTCACATTCGATATGGGATTTGGAGTAATGGGCTTTATCAATCATACGGATAGTACCACGGTAATTACATATGCCCCCGTCTTTGCAGATGGATTTGGAAACTACGTTAGAAGAGGTGTGAGGGGCATGATGTCGCATGATACATCCGGTATCTTGGAAAATGTCACCACTAGCAAAAGCAATGGATAACATGGTTCCGTTAGCATAAGGACCGTTTAAGTCAATGCTAGGGTATTTCATAGTAACTTTAGATCCTAGGTTACCATCTACCCATTCCATAGTGGCATTTTCGTCAGCTGAAGCACGTTTAGTTTCTAAACTATAAACGTTATCGGACCAGTTTTGAATAGTAGTGTATCGACAAAAGGCGTTTTTCTTAACGAAAACTTCCACGTCGGCAGCATGTAAACTATCTTCGGAATAACTAGGGGCAGTGCAACCTTCGACATAGTTAACACTGGCGTCTTCATCGACGATAATTAAAGTTCTTTCGAATTGACCGGTACGACCAGCATTGATTCTAAAGAATGCTTGGATAGGGATTTTGGCGTGGACGCCTTTAGGTACGTATAAGAATACTCCCCCGGACCAAACTGCCGTATTTAAAGCGGCGAATTTATTCATTTGAGGAGTAACTAATTTTCCGAAGTATTCTTTTACTAAATCGGGATGTTCTTGCAATGCCGTATCGGTATCACAGAAAATAATTCCCATTTCAGCGAATTCTTTTTTGATGTTAGCATAAACAGCTTCGGATTCGTATTGAGCTTCGGCACCCGCTAAATATTTACGTTCAGCTTCGGGAACTCCAATACGTTCAAAAGTATTTTTAATGTCGTCAGGAACATCGTCCCAACTACGAGACACCGAATCAGTGGCACGTTGGAAATATCTGATTTTGCTTAGGTCTAGATCAGATAAATCAGGGCCAAAGTCGGGCATAGGAAGTTTTTTAAAGATTTTAAAAGCACGTAAACGAATATCTAACATCCATTTAGGCTCATGTTTTTGCGCTGAGATTTCACGGACAATGTCTTCTGTTAATCCGTCACCAGTGGAATAAATGGGTTTAACATCATCTTTAAACCCGTATTCGTAATCATCATTTAAATGTTCGATGGATTTATCGATGGGTATCATCTCCGTTAATTAATTGATAAATAGCTTTAAAAGGTAACATGGCGCATTTAATCCGAATAGGTAATTTAACTACCGCTTGAAAAGCAACTAAATCACCTAATAGTTGATCATCGAAATCTTCGTGCGTCATCATTTTAGACATGTTTAATACTAATTGGTTGATTTCATCAGTCGATAAATTTTCAATGGCTTCTAGCATCATTGCAGTCGCACCTTTACAAATTATGCAGCCGTCGCATGCCACTCGTAAGTTAGTTAGTTGGTTACGGGAAATGTCAGCAGTAATCTTGATATCATCACCACATGTGGGATTGGTGAGGTGAACTCCACCCGTAACTTCGTGGGAATTAGGACATTCTTGAGCTTTTTGTAAAATAATGCGTTGGTAAATACTAGTTAAATCCATGGAAAAATTCCTTCATTTCTTTAATAGAATCGACTAATCGTTTACATTCACTTCTAGTGTTGTAAATGTATAAACTGGCACGCAATGTAGCATTAACGCCTAATTGATGAGTTAGCGGTTCGGCACAGTGCTGTCCCGCACGAACATCAATGTGTTTGGCATCCAAGAAAGTAGCAGCATCATGGGGATGAATACCGTCGACGTTAAAGGCGACAATTCCCGTTTCACGTAGCTTAGGACCGTAAACGGTAACGCCGTCTAGTTGATCTAATTCATCGTATAAATACTGACCCAGTTTTTGACAATGGGTTTTAACTTTCGGCATTTCTAATTCTTCTAAATATAAAAGAGCCGCGTCTAGGCCAATAACGCCTTCAATGTTGGGCGTACCAGCTTCTAGACGGTAGGGAAGCTCTTTAGGTTTGTAGGAAGTAGTAGAAACGGATTCAATCATTTCGCCACCTAATCGAGGACTGTTCATATTTTCTAGTAGCGAAGTTTTGCCGTATAAAATTCCGATGCCAGTAGGGGCTAGCATCTTATGACCGGAAAAAGCTAACCAGTCCATAGGAATTTTTTCTACATCGATAGGCAATTCAGGGGCAGCTTGTGCACCGTCAACTAAAATATCGGCACCATGTTGATGGGCTAATTCAGTTAGATCGGCGATAGGACTAATATCACCTAATACATTAGATACCCAGGTAACAGCAACTAATTTAGTTTTATCGGAAATGATTTTTTTAGCTGCTGTGAGGTCTAAAGTAGCATCATCAGTTAAGGGGATGAAACGCAAAGTAGCGCCGTTTTTCTTAGCTAATCGTTGCCAAGGCAACAAATTACTGTGGTGTTCGGCAATGGAAACCACGATTTCGTCGCCAGCTTGTAAATGATTAGCGTAATATCCGTTAGCGATTAGGTTAATACTGTCGGTAGTACCAGAAGTAAAAACTATCTGTTGGGGTGAAGCAGCATTAATAAATTCAGCAACATGTTGTCGTGCTTTTTCAAATCGTGCGGTGGTTTCGCCAGCGTCAGAATAGACACTGCGATGAACATTAAAATTGTGATTTACGTAATAGTCGCTAATGGTATCAATGACGTAACGGGGCTTTTGCGTAGTTGCAGCGTTATCAAAATAAATCATGTCAGCATTTTGTTTATTGAAAACGGGAAAATGATGACGGACGTGTAAATTATCCATGAATACGCTCCTCTAAATTGTGTAATAGATGTTTTTGAATCGATTTGTCAGGGAATTTTTCGATTAGTGGGGTTAAGAAACCGCGAGTTAATAAGAAACGAGCCGTTTTGGCATCAATTCCTCTAGTTTTTAAATAATATAATTGCGAAGGGTTAACTTTTCCCACACTGGCAGCGTGTCCCGCTACCACATCGTGATTATCAATTAGTAAAATAGGATCAATTTTTCCTTTGCTTTCGGGACTTAAAGTTAATAGACGACTGGTTTGATCGGAATCAGAATCAGTAGCTTCTAACTTGATTTGTCCAGTAGTGTCATAAACCGTTTTAGAAGTATCGGCTACGATGCCACGTTGTGATATTAAACCACTAGTGTGGGGGCTTTTATTAATAATTTTAGTTTGGATATCTTGTCGTTGTTGTTGATCGGATAAACTAACTAAATTGATTTTACTAGAGCTACCCATACCGTCTAAATCCACATTACTGTAGTAGCGATTGTCACTACTATTAAATAATCCTACGTAAGTATCTAAGTTAGCATTTTGTGCTAAGTAGGCATTTAAAACGCGATGGGATTTAGAACTGTGTGTCATGGCAGCATCATAAAAGGATACATTAGCGTGGTCACCTACTAGGACTTCAATCATTAAGCAATCGTGGTCAGCGTAATGATTGTCATCTTTGTAGGTAAAGGAAACGTTAGAACCAGCAGCTGCGATAATTAATAAGTGCTTTTCTTGTAGATTATGATCAACTAAAGCAGAGATATCGATAGATTCATGGACAGAGACATTTTTAGGAATAAAAACGAAACCTCCACTTTGTAGATAGGCAAGATGGCGAGCATTTAAGGCATTATCACGCCAGGAAATAGCTTTTTCCATAAAGTTTTCTTGAATCAATTCGGGATATTCGTTGGCAGCGGCGAATAAGTCCATCATGACTACCCCAGCATCTTGGAGTGATGAAGATGCTAGGTTTTCTTTATTTATACGACGTTCTTCTAAAGCAGGAGCAGCAAAGTTATATTTTCTTAAGTTAGGTGCTAAGCGCATCGACTTTTGCATGTCGTTGGCCACCATGCGTTTAACTGATAGCCATTGTGGTTCGTTATGGCTTTTAGCAAAATCAGCAATTGTTAAACTCATGATGGATCCTCCGTCTTAGTTAATTTTTCACGCAAAGGTTCATATCCGTTAGCTTCTAGTTGTTCAGCTAAGTGATAATCGCCGCTTTTAATAATGCGACCTTCCATCATTACGTGCACTACGTCGGGCTTTACATAGCGTAAAATGCGGTTGTAATGAGTAATAATTAATGAACTGAAGTCTTTATCGCGCATAGCGTTAATTCCTTTAGAAACGACTTTTAGCGCATCGATATCTAGTCCAGAATCAATTTCATCTAAGATAGCTAGACTAGGTTGAATCATCATCATTTGTAAGATTTCATTACGTTTCTTTTCCCCACCGGAAAAACCTTCGTTTAAATAACGATCGGTGTAGGATTCATCAATGTCTAAAAAGTCCATTACATATTCGAGACGTTTCATAAAATCTAGCACGGAAACCGGCTTGTCGGCTACCGCGTCCATAGCAGCATGGATGAAGTCGACGTTTTTAATACCGCCGATTTCAGTAGGATATTGCATACCGATAAACAAGCCCAAACGAGCACGTTCGTCGGTAGCCATATCGTTTAATTTTTTGCCGTTAAAGGCGATAGTACCTTGCGTAATCGTGTACTTAGGTGAACCCATAATAGTTTGTGAAAGAGTAGATTTTCCGGTTCCATTAGGACCCATGATGACATGGACTTCACCATCAGGGATAGTTAGGTTTAAACCGTTAATAACGGGTTCATCGGTTTCGTTAATCTTAACGTGTAAATCTTTAATTTCTAACAATTTGTCCTCCTAGTGTACTAATTTATCCCAGATTACTACTCGGTTTTCTTGTAGTGATTTAGGAACATCGATGATTCGTTGGTTAGCACTACCGCGGAATTGCAAAGTTAAATCTTTTTGATCTTCCATAAAACGACCGTCTACTAAAATATCAATCATAGAAAGCAATTTTAACTTGTCATATGAATCTTTTAGTAGTTCGTCGTAAGTGTATCCGGACCAGGACCAAATGTCTTTAGTGTGGCCGAATTCTTTACGCACGCGTTTGCATAAACGAAGACAAACTTGCGTATTTAAGAAAGGTTCACCCCCAAGAAGGGTTAAACCTTGTACATAATCTTTTTTCATGTCTTCGATGATTTGATCTTCTAAGTCTTGTGAGTAAGGTTGTCCGTAATGGAAATTTTGTGATGCCACATTGTAGCAGCCAGGGCATAAGAACTTGCAACCACTAACATAAATACTGCAACGAATACCTTCTCCATCAACGAAGTTAAAGGGCTTATAGTCAGCAATATATTGTTGGCTTAAGTCTTTAGCAAGCCATTCTTTAGGCTTTGGATTGTTTGGCTGTCTCTTCATGTGCGACATCGTTTACCATTCCTTTCGACATATTCTTTTTACGGGATGAAATTTCTACGTGACGACCGTGGACCATAGGACGAGCTTGAGGATTACCTAGGTAACCGCAAGTTCTCTTAACCACATCACAATATTTAGGATCGTGGTTACCGCATTGTGGGCACTTAAAGCCACGAGCAGTAGCTTCGAATTCACCTTTGAAACCACATTTGTAGCACTTATCAATGGAAGTGTTGGTACCTAGGTAACCGACGTGATCGTATGCCCAGTCCCAAACGGCTTCTAGTGCCTTAGGATTTTGTTTTAAGTTAGGGTATTCACAGTAATGAATGAATCCTGCAGAAGCGTAGTGAGGGTAAGCTTCTTCAAAACTTAATTTTTCAAATGGGTTTGGACGCTTTCTAACGTCATAATGGAAACTGTTGGTGTAGTATTCTTTATCGGTGATGTCTTTAACCTTACCGAATTTTCTAATATCGTCTTGCGCGAAAGTATCAGTTAAGGATTCGGCAGGAGTGGAGTATAGACTGTAGTGGTAACCACTTTCTTTACTCCATACACGACATAGACGGTTTAGTTCCGCTACAATGCTTACGGTGAAGTCGTGGGCTTTAGGATTGGATTCCCAATCAGGTCCGAAGAATTCAGTGCCGACTTCGTATAGACCGATGTAACCTAGTGAAACGGTAGCACGTTCGTTTCTGAATAATTCATCTACGCTATCGGTAGACTTTAGACGCTTACCGAAGGCACCGTATTCATATAGAAGAGGTGCGTTGTCCGGCTTAGCTTCCTTAGTTCTTTCGATACGGTATGCCATAGCTTGGTGAACGATGTTTAATTTTTCAGCAAAAATGCTCCAGAATAAATCCATGTCACCGTGAGCTAGAAGAGCAATTCTAGGTAAGTTTACAGTAACTACCCCTAAGTTCATACGACCGGCGTTAACGGCTTTACCATTTTCGTCAGTCCACTTAGGTAAGAAGGAACGACAACCCATAGGTGCCTTGAAGTCACCAGTGATTTCACAAAGCTTGTCGTACATTAAAATATCAGGATACATACGCTTAGTAGCACAATCGACGGCTAATTCCTTAACATCGTAGTTAGGGTCGTTAGGCTTTAGATTTAAGCCTTTCTTTAGTACATAGATAAGCTTAGGGAAAATAGCGGTACGACGTTCTTTACCTAAACCTTTAATACGGATTTTTAGAATATCTTTTTGAATTTCTTTTTCAATCCAGCTAGTACCTAAACCAAAACTTACGGTAGTGAAAGGAGTTTGACCTTGGGATGAATACAAAGTATTAATTTCGTATTCTAGTGATTGCATAGCGTCAAAGATATCTTGTTTAGTACGGTCTTTGGCGAAATCTTCACGCTTGTCTGCAGCTACCCATTGTTCAGCAGTCTTTAGGTGCTTTTCGTAGTTGATTTTAGCGAAAGGTGCTAAAACTTGATCAGCACGGTCAAAGGATAAACCACCGTATTGTAAGGAAGCTACGTTAGCGATGATTTGAGAAACTTGGGCAGTAGCGGTTTGAATGGAACGAGGGGATTTAACTTCCGCGTTACCAATCTTGAAACCATTGTTTAGCATTTCAGCAAAATCTACTAAACAGCAGTTAGTTTCAGGAGTGGCAGGGGAGTAATCCAAATCGTGCCAGTGAATGTCACCACGCAAGTGTGCCTTAGCTACTAATGGAGGTAGCATTTGTAAACCAATGGCACGACTGGCAGCTCCGGCTTCTAGGTCACGTTGTGTATTGAAAACATTACTATCTTTATTAGCGTTTTCGTGAACTACTCGGTCATTGCGGTTAAACAATTTTTCGATACTGCTTTTAACGTCAGTAGCTTTTTTAAAACGATTAATATCGTCTTGTTGAGCTTTTAAGTATTGTTGCTTTTGATCTTCTAAGTCATGTTCTTCAAGAAATTGGACTATAAAATCATGAATATGACTAGCTTCGATTTCAGTTTGATCTTTAGTTAATTGATTCAAATGAGTATAAAAATGTTGGATGGTTTCTTCGGACAAACCTAGTCGATTAAAAATGTAATCCAACTTGTATTTGTAAAACGGTGTCCGGTCACCCGTGTTTTTAATTACTGTCAAATGGTCAAAAATATTATTTAACATATCATCAGTCCTCACTTTGAAATATACCACCGGTGGTATCTGTATTAATGCTAACACGCATATATAGTGGAATAACATCCTTGAATGTAAATTGAAATAGTGCGTACTGAATGATTAAAATAATTTAATTTTCTCAGAAAGCGTAGAAATGAGCGATTAAGGGATTTAAAACTGAACAATTATTAATATTTATAAAAAAATGTTCAAAATATAAACGTGTAAATAGTGCCAGAAACGTTGATTTACTAACGATTAATAAGTAAAACATGAACGAAAATAAAAAAGAACTTTATTTAAAAAGTTCTTTTGGCTAAATATTTAGTTTTTTATTAAGTAATTATGAAGTGATAAAAATACCAATAATTATATACTAAAGATCTATCACTTTTAATAAATGGCGGATAAATTAAGATTTTTCCACTACCTATTCAAAAATATATAAGCAGATGGTATTATGTTAAACATATTTATTTATAGGAGTGTTTTGATGGTTAAATTCGCAGTTGATAAAAGTTTATTTGATGTATTTGGGGATGCACAAATTAACGTAATGGTATTACGTGATGTGGATAATAATTTATCTGCTGATGCGCAAGCACAAGTAGAAAAATTATTAGATGAATCCCAAGATAATGCACATAAATTTTTAACCAACGAAGTATTTAGAAAAAACGAAGTAGTAGATAAATGGCGTGAAATCTACCGTCAATTTAAGAAGAAAAAAGGTGCACGTGCATCCATTGAAGCTTTATTGAAACGAGTAGATCAAGGTAAAGGAATCGGCAGCATTAATCCATTAGTGGACTTATACAACGCAGCTTCATTAAACTACGGAGTACCATGTGGTGGTGAAGATTTAGATACTATTGATGGTGATTTACATCTAGGTGTTGCTGAAGGTGGCGAAGATTTCTTCCCACTAGGTGACGATGAAAATGAACCTGCTTTACCGGGTGAAGTTATTTATTATGATAACCAAGGTGCAGTTTGCCGTTGTCTAAACTGGCGTGATGGTCAACGTACTATGTTAACCAATGATACCAAAAACGCCATTATGGTAATGGAAGCTATGGATGATGACCAAAAAACAGCCATTAACGAAGCCATGGAAGCACTAAAAAATGACTTACATGAATACTTAAACGTGGATGGTACTATTTATCATTTAGATGCTAATAATTCCAGTGTGGAACTTTAATAAGCTAAAAATTGGTCCTAGTTTTAACTAGGGCTTTTTATTTTCGGATAATCAGTATAATTTTCATATCTAAAATATCTAAATAAGTTATAATTATGATAATTAATCGTAGGGGTTAAAAAAGAAAGAAGGATTATGTGAACTACCTATTAGTTTTAGTATTAATTTTATTAGTAGCTTGGTTAATGGGCGAAGCATTTGAACGTCTACAAATGCCCGCCGTCGTGGGCCAATTAGTGGGCGGATTTCTTTTGGGTCCGGCGGTATTAAATTGGGTAAAACCTAGTAGCATGATTGCTACGTTTGCCGAATTAGGGGTCATCGTTTTGATGTTTCTTGCCGGGCTCGAAAGTGATTTAAATTTATTAAAGAAGTACTTTAAACCTAGTATCGTAGTGGCGGTATTAGGGATCGCACTTCCGGTAATTAGCATCTATGCGTTGGGACGTTTTCACGCGTTATCTACGTTAGAAAGTTTATTTATCGGCGTTATCTTTGCGGCGACTTCAGTATCGATTTCCGTCGCAGTTTTAAAGGAAATGCACGCGTTAAATACTGACGCGGGAGTAACTATTCTAGGTGCTGCGGTAGCAGATGATATTTTGTCAGTCTTGCTATTAAGTGCCGTAGTTACGATTTTTGGCGTAAGCGATGATGGTCCACAACTTAGTTTGCCTATGATCGTCGGTCTACAAGTTTTATTCTTCCTATTAATTTGGGGACTATATTATGTAGTTAAAAAATTTCCCATTCACATTTGGAAAAACTGGCAATCCTATGTATCGTTATTTGCACTATTATTTTGCTTATTAATGTCGGGAATTGCCGAAGATGTGCAATTAAGTGCCATCACCGGTGCCTTCTTTGCGGGAATTATCGTGAGTCAAACCGAGTATCGTAAACAAGTAACGGTACAGGTAGAAAACTTCGGAATGTTGTTATTTGTACCTATTTTCTTTGTGAATGTAGGGCTAAATATGCAACTTAGCGGCATCATGAATAACGTGTGGTTATTTATTGATCTGTCATTATTAGCCATTATTACTAAGTTCTTAGGTGCTTACGAAGGTTCGCGAATGTTTGGCTTTGATCACGTATCTGCTGCGGAAGTAGGTGCGGGGATGATTAGTAGAGGAGAAGTCGGTTTAATCATTGCTGAAATGGGATTGAAGAGTCATTTAATATCCGAAAATTATTACTCTACTATTATTGCTGCCATCGTAATTACTACCATTGTGGCACCATTAATTTTGCGACCTATTATTTCTATAAAAAGACGAAAAAATATTTAAGGTGGTCATATCATATGATGTGACTGCTTTTTTATTATATTTATCTATACAATAAGTAAAATTAGTGAGCCAAATAACAGACAAATGAAACTCGTTTTGATATATTCTTATCAACACGATTAAGTCGTGTAAAATATTTCAAGGGGTGCCAAAAAATGAATAAGAAGAACCTACTAGCTACACTTTCCATTGCTGGATTATCACTATCCATGCTATCTGGAGTAGCTGCGAATGCTGATTCTATGAAGGACATGCACATGAGCCATGAAGCTATGTCATCTAAGAAGATGCCTAAAAAGCATGCTATGCACATGAGCAAGAAATCATCTAAGAAGATGCACCACAAATCTTCCATGATGATGGGTATGAAGATGGATGGTTTAGAAATGAACATGAAATCTAAACTACCTAAGGGCTTAAAGAAAGCTAAACATACTAAATTCCGTGTAGGCCAAAAAGTTACCTTAAAGGCTAAACATATGAAGGGTATGTACAACGCTAAAGCTAAAGTAGCTGGTGTATACAAAACTAACTTATATGAAATTACCTTCAAACCTACTAACGGTAAGAAGACTGTTAAAGATCACAAATGGGTAGTTTCTAAAGAACTAAAAGCCAAGGGCAAGTTAAAAGCAGGTAAGAAAGTAACTGTTTTAGCTAATCATATGTATGGTATGAAAGGTGCCAAAGGTAAAATCGTTAAGGTTCATAAGGGCCCCGCATACGTAGTTAACTTTACTGATACTAAGACTCATATGGTAATTAAAAACCATAAATGGTTAACACAAAGCGAATTAAAAGCTAGAAAATAATCAATATTAAAAAAGAGGTCACTTATAAAAGTGGCCTCTTTTTATGTTGAGAAAATAGGGCTGATAATGGTACCATACCATGGCTATATATTTTTTTGAGGAGAGATTTATTTCTATGGGAAAACTGATTACAACCTTATTTTTGGTGTCTATTTTAACGTTAGTGACGCTTTCCATAACTTATGCAGAAAATATAGAGCCTAAGTTTAGAGGACGTACTTATAGATATCGAGATTTATTTTTAATAAATTTAGCTGTATCAGTAGGATTATTTATAATTAGATCCATCATGATTCCGTTTAATACGAATAATACGGCGGGGTCATTTGAAATGTTCTTTGGCTATGCCGGTATCATCCTATTTTTAGTGTTGGTGGTAGCTGTGCTGGCCTTCATTTATCGTTATGTAAAAACTAAACAAATTTATGTAGGTTATTTATGGCTAACTGTCGCATCTTTAATTGCCTTTTTAGTATTTTTATGCTCTGCTACGGTGATTGATGCTAATGCTAATAAACATGCTAATAGCGCTAAACCTGCAACTACGGCGCAAAAGAAATCCCAACCTAAATTGCAGGCTAAATCTCAGTCACAACCTAAAAAACAAACTTATTTAAAACAAATTTCTTCTACTAATGGTAACGGCATCGTGGATAATAATGGAAAAATCAGTTACGTTTACCAAACTGATAAAAATGCTAATATTTCCACGGATGCGGACGCAGGACAAAGTTCCATAGATAAAATTAGCGATACACAATATCGCATTACCCTTACTCTAAAAGACCAAAATTCCAATTATGTAGATATTATGGCTAACAAGAAAGGCCAAAATCAGGGTACTGATGAAGTTAATTTCTACACCCAAGATGGCTACGATAAATTAATTAATGGAAAAGAAAATTCCAATAATGATAATTCATCGATAAATAATTCGGATAGTAATGGGGATGCTACTTCATCCGATAATGATATAAATAATGATTCCACCGATGATGGTGATAATAACGTACCCATGGAATATCAAAATGCTTTAGAAAAAGGCCAAAACTACGCTAGTCAAATGAATTTATCTAAGCAAGGCGTTTATGATCAATTAACTTCTTCTTACGGAGAAGGCTTTGCTAAAGATGCGGCCAATTATGCAATTAATCATATTACCGATGTAGATTGGAAACAAAATGCATTACAAACTGCTCAAAAATACCAATCTTACATGCATATGTCTAAAGCTAGCATTCAAGAGCAATTATCATCTTCTGCCGGAGATAAATTTACTCCTAACGAAGCTGCCTATGCAGCACAAAATTTAAATAGTTAAAAATAAAGCAGCGGTTGCTATGTAAATACATAGTAGTCGCTGTTTTTTATATGATTTTATAAAAATTTTTCAGATTTTTATTTTCACCACTTTAATTAGGGTTATAATACAGGTGAAATATGGTCCAAGGGGATTGGATGATAGTGTAGTTGGTTAGCTATATTTATGGTTTTATACCTTAAATATGGAAATAAGGATTAAAGGAATATGCGTATGAAGATGATGGATAAAAAAACAGTATTCTCACTTATAATGTTGATTTTAGGTGTGGCTCTTGAATTATTTGCTATTTGGGGAAATGGCTTATTATCTAATACATGGTCAGCTGTCATTAAAATAGTTTCTTCTATAGTTATCTTGATGTCAGTATATGGAATCATTAAATAAAAACACCTCGTTAGGTTAACTAGCGAGGTGAATTTTTTTATTTAGTTAGTAATAGTATCTTTGAAGTTCATGCCATATTTTTTAGCGACATGATCCCATACATGTTTGATGTGAGGGATGGCATCTTCGGGCATGAAACCATCTACTATTAAGTAGAAATCTTTTCCGTTAAATGGATTTCCATCATGAAGTACGGTAGTCATTCTATCAATTAATATCTTCATGTAGGCGGTCATAGATGACCAATATACGGGAGTTCCAATAATAATAGTATCTGCGGATTGTACTTGTGATAAAACTTCGTCGAATTGATCATTTTCACGGTTTTCTTGTCCTAGTGGGTAAATTAAGTAATCCACTAAATTAACTGTACGGTATTCATCGGTAGTGACTCTAGAAACTAAGTCGCTAGTTAGGCCGTTCTTGTCCTTGCTGCAATTAATAAATAGTGTAGTCATTAAAAACACTCCTTATCTTAAGTTTATGTATATTGTAGACGTTGGAGTTAACTTTAAGGCAAGAGGTTAGTTTAAAGATACAAAAAAAGACATCGCCTAAGCGATGTCTTTTATATATGATGGGCAGTCAGGGGTTCGAACCCTGGACCCACGGATTAAGAGTCCGTTGCTCTGCCAGCTGAGCTAACTGCCCATATTATCAAATTTGTTGATTAACAACCAACAAATATTATATTACCATGTTGAAGAAGTAAATGCAAGAACTTTTTTAAAATTATTAGATAACTAATAACCGTTCATTGCGTTGCCTCAAATCAACAATATTTATAATAGCATGTAGGGCATTATTTTGACAACCCCTAAATTTAGAAAAATATATGAATTGCAAATTTTTCAACTTTATTGCAGATGGCTAACATTTAGAAAAGGAACCTGCATGCGTGTTATAATAGAAAGTAATTAGTGGAAGTATATAAAATTTAAATTGATCAGTGCCGCAGAGTACTGACAGTCCGCTAATTTAATAAAGCAAAACAATAATTCCTTCTAAGGAGAATGAATATATTATGGCAAAAATTTTAGTAGTAGATGACGAAAAACCGATTACAGATATTGAAAAATTTAACCTAGAAAAAGAAGGCTACGAAGTAGTTGTAGCTTACGATGGAGAAGAAGCTCTACAAAAAGTAGAAGAAGAAAATCCTAACCTAATTATTCTAGATTTAATGTTACCTAAAGTAGACGGTCTAGAAGTAGCTCGTGAAGTAAGAAAGACTCACGATATGCCTATCATTATGGTAACTGCTAAAGACTCTGAATTAGACAAAGTATTGGGTCTAGAACTAGGTGCTGATGACTACGTTACTAAACCATTTTCTAACCGTGAATTAGTAGCACGTGTAAAGGCTAACTTACGTCGTCAAAACAGCAACGAAAATAGCCAAAATTCTGCAGATAGTGAAAGCAAAGACATCGCTATCGGTGATTTAGTAATTCATCCAGATGCTTACACAGTTACTAAGAGCGGGGAAAATATTGAATTAACTCACCGTGAATTCGAATTACTACATTATCTAGCTCAACACATCGGCCAAGTTATGACTCGTGAACACTTATTACAAACTGTTTGGGGTTATGACTACTTTGGTGATGTTAGAACTGTGGACGTTACCGTACGTCGTTTAAGAGAAAAGATCGAAGATAACCCTAGCCACCCAATGTGGTTAGTTACTAGACGTGGGGTAGGGTACTACCTACGTAATTCTGAACAAGAATAAACATAATAACAATTATGGACTAAGGAGCATTTGACGGTGAATAGCAAGATTAAGTATTTCCAATCGATTCATTTTAAAATCGCGTTAGTTTTAGTGCTAATTTTATTAGTTACCTTGGAAATTGTGGGTGCCGTTTTCGTTAACCAATTGGAAAACAAAAACGTGGCTTCATTTAAAAAGCAGGTCCAAGTACCTACTTATGTTAATACCACTTTAACCAATGAACTTTCTGCATCTAACTCCAGTAAAGCTAATATTCGCATTAAATCTTTACTTTCTAATATTGATAGTAATAACTACACCGAAATTCAAGTAGTAGATGCTAAAAACACCATTCGTGGAACCAACGAAGTGGGAGATCAAAACTCAGTCGGCCAAAAGAACTTCCGTGCTGATATTAAGAACGCTATTCTTAACCGCCGTTCATCTAGTTCCATTACTACTGATTCCAAAGATAATTCCCGTTACTATACTGTTATTACGCCATTAGTACGTAGTGACAATAACGAACTAGTGGGGGTTATTTACATACATGCTAATTTGAACCCGGTATATAGTGAAATTAATCAAATCACTATTATATATGTTATTGCTGCCGTAATTGCTATCTTGGCAGGGGTATTGATTTCTATCGTTATTTCTAAGGCCATTACTAAGCCTATCGACGAAATGAAGAAACAAACCTTACAAATTGCCCGTGGAGATTATTCTGGACAAGTTCACGTATATGGACGTGATGAATTAGGCCAACTAGCTAACGCGGTAAATAATTTATCAGTAAAAGTGGAAGAATCACAAGAATCCACTGAATCCGAACGACAACGACTAGATTCCGTTTTGACCAACATGACCGACGGAGTTATTGCCACAGACCGTCGTGGATATGTCATCATCATGAATGATGAAGCTGGTAGTTTCCTAGATATTGATGAAAAAGAAGCTATCGGAACTTCTATTCTAGATATTTTAGACATTAGAAAAGAATACAGTTTACGTGACTTAATGGAAAACCCTGATGAAACTATCGTGGACCGTTCTGACGAAGACCATGATTTGATTTTGCATGCTCATTTCTCATTAATTCAACGTGATTCTGGCTTCGTTTCTGGTCTAGTTTGTGTGCTACATGATGTTACTGAACAACAAAAGATTGATAATGATCGTAAACAATTCGTATCTAACGTTTCTCATGAATTAAGAACTCCATTAACCAGTGTGCATTCTTACATCGAAGCTCTACAAGATGGTGCTTGGAAAGATGAAACCATTGCACCTAAGTTCTTAAAAGTTACACAAGATGAAACCGACCGTATGATTAGAATGATTAATGATCTATTAACCTTATCTCGTATGGATTCCGGTACACAAAAGATTGATAAAGAATTAGTAAATATCAAAGAACTATTCAATTACATCTTGGATCGTTTCGATATGATTATTAATTCTGACGGCACTACCGAAGCTAACCCTAATAAACCGGACAAAGACTATCGTATTGAACGTCACTTTACTAAGTCTGATTTATGGGTAGAAGTAGATACTGACCGTTTCACTCAAGTTATTGATAATTTAATGAATAATGCGATTAAGTATTCTCCTGATGGGGGAGTTATCGTTTGTTCACTATACAAGACTAAAAACAACGTTATTTTAAGTGTTAGAGACCAAGGATTAGGAATTCCTAGAAGTTCTATTCCACACATTTTCGATCGTTTCTATCGTGTAGATAAAGCCCGTTCTCGTGCCCAAGGTGGTACTGGTTTAGGTTTAGCTATTTCTAAAGAAGTTATTCAAGCATTGGGTGGCAGAATTTGGGTAGAAAGTACCGAAAACCGTGGATCTACTTTCTACATTTCTCTACCATACGAACCAATAGAGGAGGACTTATGGGATGAAGATTAAGTATTACATTTTACCTTCCTTACTTGCGATTGCAGTTTTAATTAGTATCTGGTTGTCATCATCCATTTGGACTAATCCTGCTCATTATCAAAGAACGCAAGGTGAATCTAATCCTACAACGCAAGTGGATACTAAACCTATTTCTTCCGTTTATGCACCTACCCAAGTGCTAGAAACCAAAGAAAGTGGTAAGCAATACATGTTAACTAACGAATCTGTTAACTTGATTACTGCTATTGGTCAACAAATGCATGGATACAAAGATGCGCAATTCAAACAACAACACAGTGGAGATAAAAATGCCTACATGCGTGTTTTACGTATGCATAATTCCATTATGTTAAATTATCCTAGCGAAATTAACTTAAAAATCGTTAGTGACTTTGTAAATTCAGCATTTGATAAATTACCTAACGTAACTATTAACCGCATCGTAATTCCATTTAACGATGATAATAATATTTATGTATTAGGAGATAAAAACTACAAGATTTATCGCATTCATGTAAAAGACACTAATACTGACGGTATCGAAGGCGTTATTAATAAAAACGTTCGTCGTTTACCTGCTAGCGTGAAAATGCTTAGTGGGGTGCCTTTTATCAACTTTAATAAGGGCTTTAAGATGCCTCAGTATGGTTATTTAATCAATAAAACTTCACAAAATTATTATGTAACTCGTTTATTATCTGATACTCAAGATATTAGTGTTAAACGTCACAGAAATTCCACCGTTTATAATGATGAAAATTCTCGTCAAATTTCCTTTAATAACGATGGTGAAGTAAATTACTATGACAGTCATCCAGGTGCTATTTCCACCAACATGACCCAATTTTTATCTAACTCATACAAAAACATTTCCAATATTATGTCTAGTGAAAGTCTAGCTAATATTCGTTATTTCGACTACAGCAACAAGAATTCTATGGTAGTTTACAGAAACTACGTGGAAGGTTTTCCTATCTTTGATCAAACCTCTTATGGTGCTGTACAAATGAAGTTAGTAGATAATACTTCATTAAAATACAATTTCTCACTCAATAATCTACAAATCCCGGTACCTACTGGTAGACCGGATGTGAAGTTGGAAAATACTGACCAAGTAATTAATAAACTTAAAGCGCGCGGTTATCAAACCAACAAAATTCGTGATATCGAATTAGGATATCAATGGACTAACACTAAGTCTTCCGATATTTTAATCACGTTAGAACCTACTTGGTTTGTAAACTATAACGGTAAATTTATGAATTATAACCAAATGCTATTAAAACATGCCTGATGGAGTAGGGAGGAAAACTTATGGACTTTAAAAAAATTCAAATTATCTTTTTAGCCATTTTCGTGATTATTGATATCTTTTTGTTCTCTTTGTTTCATCAAAACTCTAATTTGCAAACTGAAAACAATAGCAAAGGTAGCGACGCGGAAATTATCAAGGAACTACCTAATGATCAAATTAACGTAGAACCTAAGTTATCTACTAAAAATCAGACTGGTTATTATTTATCTGCCGTTTACGACAATACTTTGCAAAATGATAAGTCACAATTGCGTAATCAAAAGACTACTTATGCTAACAATACTTTACGTAGTACTTTTAAACGTCCCATTGGTTTATACTCCAGTGACTATGAATCTATTTTAGATAAGTTAATGAAGAAGAAAACTTTTATTGCGCATGGGGATGAATATGAATATAGTTCTGATTTATCTACCAAAGATAGTGTAGTGTACGTACAAACTACCGATGAAGGAAATCTATATGGTGCCCATCACGGTCAAATTACGTTCTATATCAACAGTGACCACTTGTTAGTGGGTTACACCCAAAGTTATATGAACGACGTAAGTATCCTACGTGAAAAATCAGATATTATTTCACCCGCTAAAGCGCTAGTTTGGTTATATCAATACAACGAAATTCCTGATAACTCTAAGGTTAAATGGGTTAAATTGTATTACACTCAATTACTATCCATTAAAAACAATGTGGTATTAATTCCTACTTGGTTAATTGGTTATAAATCTGATGATTCATCCGATTTAACTATTAAACGAATTAATGCCTTTAATGGAGCTATTTTGAGTGGCAGTGGATCCGCTAAAGATTCTGCTGATAATAGTGCGAACAACAATTAGAAATGAGGAGTAACATGCACAACGATTCGGATGATATGAAGATTAGTGTTTTATCCAGTGGTAGTGGGGGAAACTGTACTTATATCGAAACGAACCAACACCACATTTTGTTAGATGCTGGATTAAGTGGCGTGCGTATTGAACGTTTAATGACCTCGATTAATCGCAGTATGAAAGATGTCGATATGTTATTGGTTAGCCATGAACATACTGATCATAGTAAGGGAGTCGGAGTGCTAGCACGCCGTTATCCTAAAATTAACGTTTATGCGAACCAAAAGACTTGGGATGCGATGCATGAAACTATCGGTGAAGTACCGTTAGCGCAAAAAAATATCTTTCCCGCTAATATGACTATGAGTTTTGGCGACATTGATATTGAAAGCTTTGCGGTTTCTCATGATGCCGCCCAAGCGCAATTTTATAATTTCCACCACAACGGCAAAAGCTTTGTGGTAGTGACTGATACCGGATATCTTTCTGATCATATTTTAGGCATTATTAGAAATGCTAATGCTTATGTATTGGAATGTAACCATGACGTGGAAATGCTACGTAGTGGGGAATATCCATGGCCACTAAAACAACGTATTTTAAGTGACGAAGGACATTTATCCAACGAAGAAGGTGCCAATTCATTAATTGAATGTATTGGTAACAACACGGAAAAAGTCTTTATCGGTCACCGTAGTCATCACAATAATGTAAAAGAACTAGCCCATCTAACCGTAGCTTCTATGCTCGAAGAACATGATTTTGCGGTCGGGACTGATTTTGATTTATTAGATACCGATGTAGAAAAAGCTTCGAAATTGTTTAAACTTTAGCTTTTTTTCAAATATTGGTTATAATGGTTAATAATTAATTTAGTAGGGGGAAGACCTTATGAAAAAAAGTAATCTTTTTATACTTAAAGTAGGTGTAACTGCTTTAGTAGCTGGACTACTAGGTGGTGCCGTGGCTTACGGCGGTATTACTTGGTTCCAAGATTCCGGCATTAACGTTGCCGTACCAGGTGGCTCTAATTTAGGTGGCACCGCTAGTACCTCTAATTTAAAAGTTAATGTAGAATCACAATCTGAAAAGGCATATAACACCGTTAAAGATTCTGTCGTTTCTGTCATTAACCTAAAGAGCAATACTAGTAGCTCTAATCCATTTGATGCTTTATTAGGTAAACAAAGTTCCGGTAAACTGGAAGCTAACAGTGAAGGTTCCGGAGTTATTTACAAGAAGAGTGGCGACGCTGCATACGTCGTTACTAACAACCACGTGGTAGCAGGGGCTTCTGCTCTACAAATTCTTTTAAGTAACGGTCGTCAATTGGAAGCTAAATTGGTAGGTAGAGATGCCGTAACCGACTTAGCTGTTTTAAAGATTAACGGCGGATCCATTAAATCAGTGGCATCCTTTGGTGATTCTGACAATATTAAAGTAGGAGAAACTTCTCTAGCTATTGGTTCACCACTAGGTTCTGCTTACGCTTCTTCACTAACACAAGGAATTATTTCCGCTAAGAAACGTGAAGTACCTTTGACTGGTTCTAACGGTCAATCTACTGGAAACACTGCCACTGTAATTCAAACTGATACTGCTATTAACCCTGGTAACTCAGGAGGTCCACTAATTAACTTAGCCGGCCAAGTAATTGGTATTAACTCCATGAAATTGGCTTCTGATGGCCAAGGAACTAACGTGGAAGGTATCGGTTTTGCTATTCCAAGTAATGAAGTTACAAGAATTATTAACCAATTAGTTAAAAACGGAAAAATCGAACGTCCAGCTCTAGGTATTCAATACTTAGACCTAGCTAACATTGCGGTTAGTCAACAAAAATCTGTCTTGAAATTACCTTCTTCAGTACAAAATGGGGTAGTGGTTTACAAGACTACTCCTGGTGCACCTGCAGCTAACGCCGGATTGAAGAAATACGACGTTATCGTAGGCCTAGCTGGTAAGAAGATTTCTAGCCAAGACGAAATTAAAGGTATTTTATACAGCCAAAAAGTAGGATCTACTATTAGCGTTAAATACTACCGTAATGGTCAACTAAAGACTGGTCATATCAAACTATCAGAAAACACTAGTCAATTAAAAATAACTGACTAAAAGAAAATAAACAGCCCGTTCATAAATGTGCGAGTTGTTTATTTTTTAAAAATTTTTTGAAAAAATTTTCCCTATGAAAACGGTGTCATTACGGCGGTTGACGAAATGTAAGCGATTTTAGGGGGTTGCTTTTCATTCTGAATAGTTGTATAAAATAAATATAACGAAATCTAAGAAAAAACAGATTTAAAAGTAAAGGAGTTTTTCATTATCACTATTTTTGGATTTAGTGTATGGACAATGCTATTATTCATTCCAGTAGGTATCGTTGCCGGTATCTTAAGTACTGTTACTGGATTAGCTTCACTTGCTTCATACCCAGCATTATTATATTGGGGTGCTTTAAACCCTATCTCAGCAAATATCACTAACACTTCTGCACTACTATTTAACGTAGTTAGTTCAGGACTTTCTTCCAAACGTGAACTAGATGGTCACTGGAAGGAATTATTCAAGGTTATGACTATCATCTTCTTTGGTGGTATCGTCGGAGTTATTCTATTAACTTACCTACCTTCAAAAGATTTTGAATATGCAGTTCCTGTATTTATTGCTGCTGCTGGTATTGGTATTTTACTTCCAAGTAAAGAAAAGAAGGAAGTGCCAAAAGTAGACATCGATGATAAAATCGGTAAGACAAAGATGCTTGCTGATATGGGAATGATTGTATTATTCTTCATAATTGGTATTTACGGAAGTTACTTTGGTGCAGCTGCTGGTGTTATTTTATTAGCTGTATTATCCAGAACTAGTAAAGATCCTTTCCCTGTTTACAATGCTATAAGAAATGTTGCTATGGGTTCAGCTAACGTTATCGGTACCATCCTATATTCATTCAAGTATGGTCAACACGGTAATACTCATATTTACTGGGCATTAGCTATTCCTCTAGGCATTGGTTTCTTAATTGGTGGTTACGTAGGTCCTAAGATGGTTCGTGTATTACCAGTTAAATTAATTAAGATTGTTACTGGTATCTTAGCTTTATACTTAGCTTATACACAATTTGTTTCTGCTTACGGAATTCACTTATTCTACTTCTTTTAAAATTTAAGAATACCCTCTTAGACATCTGCGATGATTCGCAGGTGTCTTTTTTATTTGGACGATTTTATAAAAATGTTAAAATAAAAAAAGACATTTTAATTTTACATAAGGGGAGAAATGTTATCACTATTTTAGGATTTAGTATTTGGACTTTATTACTATTTGTCCCAGTGGGAATTATTGCTGGAATTTTAGGAACAGTTACTGGTTTAGCTTCACTAGCTTCCTATCCAGCGCTATTGTACTTAGCTGGTTTGCCAGCGGTTTCTGCTAACGTAGTTAATAAAGCATCATTAATGTTTAACGCCATTGGTTCTTGTGTTTCATCGACTCGTGAATTACATGGCCATTGGAAAGAATTAGGAAAGATTATGTTAGCTATCTTTTTCGGGGGTATTTCAGGTGCGATTTTGCTAACCACATTACCTTCATCTAGTTTTACTCACATCGTGCCTGTCTTTATTGCCTTTGGTGGTATTATGATTTTACTACCTTCTAAAAAGGCGGAAAGTAAAACTAATGTCGAAACTGATTTTGATCCCGAAGAAAATACTCATAAAGTACGTACGGGTCTAAAGACCGTGGGTATCATAGTATTAACTTACTTAATTGGTGCTTACAGTGGTTACTTCGGTGCCGCATCTGGTATCTTACTATTGGTATTATTGAACCGTACTACACAAGATGAATATGTAGTAAACAATGCTCTTCGTAATGTAGCCATGGGAGCTGCCAACATCGTAGCTACTATTTACTATGCATTCTATGCTCATGTGATATGGGTTATGGTATTGCCTTTAGGAATTGGCTTTTTAATTGGTGGATACATAGGACCTAAGATTGTACGAGTACTGCCTGTGAAGTTTATTCGTATTTTAACTGGTATTTTAGCCTTAATCTTGGCTTACACTCAATTTGCATCCGCATATAATATTCATTTATTTTAAATAATAACCGTCGATTTATTAAGTTAAATCGGCGGTTTTTGTTTATTTATCAATATTTACTTTTATAAATTTTTGTTGGTCAAAATCGTATAAGCCTTGATCGGTTAGTTTCAAAGTAGGAATAACCGGTAAAGTTAAAAATGACAACGTAATGAAAGGATCAAAGTCGATAGGTTCACTAATTTGTTGGTAGGCTTCACTAATAGCTTCTAATTGATGACTAGCAATGGACCAAGGTTGATTCGACATTAATCCAGCGATAGGTAGTGGCATAGTGGCTAACGTTTTTTCTTCGTCTACGACGGCAATTCCGCCGTGTGATTTAGTGACTTCGTCGATAGCACGATAAATGGCATCGGCGGAGGTTCCCACGGCCACAATGTTATGTGAATCGTGTGCGATGGTAGTAGCCACAGCACCGTGTTTAATCTTAAAGCCATGTACTAATGATAATCCGTAAGTACCTAAATTATGATGACGTTCTACATCTACCATTAATAAAATATCTTGTTTTAAGTCAGTGACAAAATAACCGTCTTTAACAGGGACGTGTTTCTTTAAGTGGATAGTTTCAATATGATTAGGAATAACGCCCATAACGTGGCAAAAATCGTGCTCTAAGGGCAAACGTAAGTCTTGTGGGTGAATGTTTTGATGCACTCCGCCAGCAGCAAAGGGAAGTGGTTTAGTGGCAAAATCAATATCATCAATTACTTTCCCGTGCTTAATAACTTGCGTGACGTTGACTTTATCTAAATCACGGATGAAAACTATATCAGCTTGATATCCTTCCTTAATAGCACCTAATTGGTTTAAATGGTGAGCTTGCGCTGCATTGTAAGAAGCCATTTGATAAGCAGTCAGTGCATCGATACCGTTTTGGATAGCTAATTGAATATTGAAATTGATGCTACCTTCTTTGACGATAGTAGAAATTAATTTATCGTCAGTGCAAAACGAAAAACGAGAACTATTGCTATCGTTAACGGCAGCGATGGTGTTTTGTAAATCACGTTCGACAGTACCTTCGCGTAAAAAGACGTTCATACCCACTGCAAGGCGGTCTTGCATCTGGGCTAGGCTAGTGGATTCATGATCAGTAGTAATGCCGTTGTAGAGGTATTCTTTTAATTGTGAGGCATTTAGTCCAGCACCGTGACCGTCCACGATACCGTGATGTGCGATGGCATCATTAATTTTGTCCATCATGTCGGCATTATGGTTATGTACAGCGGGATAATCCATGACTTCGGCTAAGCCGACGGTAGTTGGTTCGTCATAGAGAGGATGTAAATCTTGGGCGGTTAAAGTGGCGCCGTTATGTTCGAAATCCGTAGCAGGGACGGAAGATGGCAATTTAACTAGCACTTCTAATGGTGATTGTTTAGCGTCATTCATCATATATTTAATGCCTGCTACCCCACAGACGTTAGCAATTTCGTGCGGATCGACTACGATGGTAGTGACTCCCATAGGAATTATCACTTTACCTAATTCGGAAGGTGTCACCATAGAACTTTCAATATGTACATGGGCATCGATGAAGCCAGGAGCTAAATATTGTTGATGAGCATCAATAATTTGTTTAGCGGAATAAGGTAGCTGATTACCTAATGCAATTACCTTTCCTTTATCAATATAGACATTAGTTTTTAAAATTTTTTTATTAATTACGTCTAAAATTTGGCCATTTTGAATAATTAAGTCGATAGTTTGCATTTCCTCACCCCGTAAGTTGATTTTAGCTGTATAAAATTATCGAATATTATGAAACATTAACAATCGTTTGTCAATTGAAATGAAAAGTTCGTGATTTATATGACAACTAAGGCAAAAAAAGGGAATATGTTTCTATTCTTATAACAATAAATGTTTAGTGGTACCTAAAAAAAGTTTAAAAATAGTAGAATTTAGTGTACAATAAGACTGTTCTTAATAAATGAGAAAGGATGAGAACTTTGAGTGAAAACGTTTCACAAAAGAAAAAGGGAATCGTTGAATATGCTAACGGTCCTTCACTAGAAGAAATCAACGGTGGAATTAGTGTTCCAAAAAACTGGGGATTTTGGAAAACATTATTTGCCTACTCCGGTCCTGGTGCATTAGTTGCCGTTGGTTACATGGATCCAGGTAACTGGGCTACATCAATTACTGGGGGTCAAAACTTTGGTTATCTATTAATGTCTGTCATCTTAATCTCAAGTTTGATTGCGATGTTACTACAATACATGGCAGCTAAACTTGGTATTGTGAGTCAGATGGATTTGGCTCAAGCTATTCGTGCTAGAACTACTAGAACTTTAGGTGTAGTTTTATGGATAATGACTGAACTAGCTATTATGGCAACCGATATTGCTGAAGTAATTGGGGGAGCTATTGCGCTTTACCTACTATTCCATATTCCACTAATTATTGCGGTATTTTTAACCGTATTTGATGTTTTGATTTTGCTATTATTAACTAAAGTGGGATTCAGAAAAATCGAAGCTATTGTAGTTTGTTTAATTTTGGTTATTCTACTAGTCTTTGTTTATGAAGTAGTGTTATCACGTCCTGATTGGTTAGGATCTATTAAGGGTCTAGTTCCAACTGGCAAGACATTCTCTAACAGTGAACAAGTTGCGGGTATGACTCCATTATCTGGTGCCTTAGGTATTATCGGTGCAACTGTTATGCCTCATAACTTATACTTACATTCCGCTATTTCACAAACTAGAGCAATTGATCATAACGATGAAGAAGATGTTGCAAGAACTGTCCGTTTCACTACCTGGGATTCTAACATCCAATTAACGTTTGCTTTCTTTGTTAATGCTTTACTATTAATCATGGGTGTTGCCGTATTCAAGACTGGTGCTGTACAAGATAGTTCATTCTTCGGTTTGTTTGATGCTTTAAATAGTACTAAGATGCTATCTAATCCTATTTTAGTTGGTGTTGCTAAGTATGGTGTACTATCTACTTTATTCGCTATTGCTTTATTAGCTTCTGGTCAAAATTCAACTATTACTGGTACTTTAACTGGACAAGTTGTTATGGAAGGTTACGTTCACTTGAAGGTTCCTCTATGGGCACGTCGTTTAATTACCCGTTTAATCTCAGTAGTGCCAGTTATAATTTGTGTATTGTTAACAGCCGGTGAATCCGACATTCAACAACATGCTGCTATTAACGATTTGATTGAAAATTCTCAAATTTTCTTAGCATTCGCACTTCCATTCTCTATGCTTCCATTATTAATGATGACTGATAGTGAAGAAGAAATGGGAAAACGATTTAAGAATACATTATGGGTTAAGATTTTAGGTTGGATTTCTGTATTATTACTAATTTTCTTAAACCTATATAACATGCAAGATGCCGTAGTAGGATTCTTTAGTGATAATCCAACAGCAGCACAAACTGCGATGGCTGGACATATCGCCTTAGTTATTAACATCTTAATTGTGGCTTTACTAGTTTGGACATTAGTGGAACTACACTTAGGTGACAAACGTCTAAAAGCTAGCAAACTAGATAAATAATTCTAATTAATTAGGTTATAACTACAAAGAGAAGGTGTAATATATGGAAAACGTAAATATGGATGTTCACTTTAAAAATATCTTAGTAGCCGTTGATGACTCAAGCGATGCCTTATTAGCATTCAAGTACGCAATTTCACGTGCTAGAGAAGAAGGCGCTAAGTTAACTATTGTTTCCGTTCTCGAAGATGAAGAAATTAACGTCTTTCAATCCCTATCTGGACAATATGTTCATGGTAAGTATGAAGATTTAGAAAATCATTTGAAGGAATACAAGAAAACTGCTGAAGCAGAAGGTGTTACTAACGTTGATGTTATCGCATCTACTGGTGAAGCTGGTGAAACTATCGTAAAAGATGTTATTCCTAAAGTTGATCCAGACTTATTAATCGTAGGTTCTGAATCTAAAAAAGGATTAGCACGTCACTTCGGTAGCCAAGCTGCTTACATGGCTAAATATGCTCCTGTCTCAGTAATGGTAGTTAGATAAAAATATTAATAAGAAAGCCCGCAAGATTAACGCTTGCGAGCTTTTTTATATACATATAAACAATGTATTTGCTTAAAGCGAAAAAGTGTAGTAAGCTACACTTATTATAAATGAGGAGGTACGTGCATGCTATTTGGTGATGATAATTTAGGCATTAAAATCAATATTATTAGTCGATTGTTAGGTGCACGCTTTGATAAAAAGGTAAAGAAAATTTTTCCTGATTTAGCGAATACACAATTTGCGGTAATGAGTTATCTTTTTGATCATAAAGATGAGGTAGTTACGCAAAATCAATTAGCTGCGGCTATGAGATGTAGTCATCCTACTATCAGAAATGTGATTAAACGCATGATTACAAAAAAATTAGTACAAATTGCTCCATCTAGCAGTGATAAACGTAAAGTAGAAGTTTATTTAACCGATTATGGCATGTCACTATTTGCCGAAAAAGAAGATGATGTAGAAAATATGTTATCTGGTAACCAAGATTTTTTAACTAAGGGATTATCAGATGCAGAAGTGCAGTCTTTAAATCGTATGTTAGGTATAGTAGTTAATAATTTGAAAGGAGAATCTGACCGTGGAAAACATTAAAAAACGTAATTTAATGATGGCTGTTATTTTGTTTGGGGCTTTCATGGCGCTTTTAGCAGAAACCTTGTTTAATAATGCATTAACTAATATTATGCATTCATTTAGTATTAACCAATCCACTGTACAATGGTTATCTACTGGATATCTATTGGTAGTAGGGTTAATGATTCCTATTTCTTCATGGGTATTTAATAATTTTAAAACTAAGTACAATTACTTATTTATGATTACATTATTCTTACTAGGATCTGTTATCGGTTGGATGGCACCTAGTTTTGGTATTTTATTAGTAGGTCGTTTAATTCAAGCGATAGCTGCTGGATTATTAATGCCATTTATCCAAAATGTGATTTTATTGTTATTCCCACCTGAAAAACGTGGATTAGCACTAGGAATTACCGGTTTAGTAATTGCCTTAGGACCTACTGTGGGACCTACTTTATCCGGAATTATTCTTCAATACTTTGGTTGGCGTGATTTATTCGCCTTATTAAGTATTATTTCTGCCATAGTTTTAGTGGTAGGCATTTTCTTTACAGAAAACATCAATGAAATTAAGAAATCTAAGTTAGATTTTGTATCTCTATTATTCTCCATAGTCGGTTTTGGTGGTTTGCTATATGCATTTTCTGAAATTGGAAATACTGGACATTTAGATGTATTAATTTCTGTTATTGGCTTAATTGGTATTGCAGCTATTGCTGGATTTGTATACTGTCAAAACCACTTAGATCAACCTATGATTAATATGAGTATTTTCAAAAGCCATAACTTTAACTTAACTACTTTATTGAGTACTTTAAGTAATATCGCTATGGTCGGAATTGAATTAATTATGCCATTATACTTACAAAATTCACGTATGGTTTCAGCATTAGTAGCAGGTTTAGTTATGATGCCTGGAGCTATCTTAATGGGAATCTGCAATCCTATCTCAGGTGGCTTATATGACAAGTTAGGAGTAAGAAAAGTATCTATTTTAGGATTTGCCTTTATTCTAGTGGGTTCTATTCCAATGGTATTTTTCAACGCTTCATCCAACTTAGCCGTAATTATTATTAGTTATGCCCTAAGAATGGTAGGGGTAGCACTAGTTATGATGAATACCTTTACCGATGGAATTAATTCGCTAGATTCTCGTTATGAAACTGATGGAAACGCGGCTTCATCTACTATTAGACAGGTGGGTGGTTCATTAGGAACTGCCGTATCCATGACAGTAATTACTATCTTTGTAAACTTAGCTAGTGCACATGCTACTACAGCTGGCGCACAAATTGCTGGGTACCAAGCTGGTTTCTGGTTAATGCTAGGTATTGCAGTGATAGGATTCGTATTATCATTTAGATTACCTAAAAAAGCTTAAACACATTAATAAAAAAGCCCGCAAGATTAATTCTTGCGAGCTTTTTTGTATACATATAGTTGTGGTTTATGCCGCAGTGTATTGTTGCTTTACGAATTCATAGAACTTCATTGCAGTAATGTAGTAGTAAGGGTAAACGTAAATTCCTGCGATTCCGGCAGTAAGTCCGGATAATAATAACCAACCGATAAAACTTAAGTCCATAACGAAACGACTACCTTTGTAGCCGTCCATCATTTTACGACTTTCGGTGATGGCTTCGAAAATACCAATAGGTTTGCCAGCTAAGAAAGCGTCACGGTAAATATAAACCGCTTGTGAGTATGAATAATTCTTAATAAATCCTGGAATAATGAAAACAATGTACCATAACATGTTAAGAATGGTCTTAACGATAAATAAAGCAATTACGCCCCAGAATAAACGTTGGTTATCAATAAATGATATGGATTTACGTAGGGGTCTTTGTAAGTCATCTTGGTTACGAACTACATCTAAAGTAGTGAAGATGGCTCCCATTAAGAAAATTCCAGAAACAATGGAGAAAATTAATTGACCCACTGTATTGGTGTTGAACACGGTGCTATGCACAAGAGCATTAGCATCTACTTGTTTACCAGTCATCAATGCTTGAAATTGCTCGTTGTTAGTAGGATCCATAGCGGAACTTAAAAGCAAAACAACGATGAATGGGATGAATAAAATGAAAAAGAATCTTTGTTCCTTATGTAGTAGATTTTTGGCGCTTTGTTTAGTATTAAATCTATCAAACATAAAAATAAAACCTCCCTTCAAGCAATATTATACTAGGTTCTTTATGAGAAAGATATTAATAAAGTTTAAAATATTATTATCTAAAAAAACGTCCATCTTTTCGATGAACGTTTTTTATTAATGTTAATTATAGGTTTTTCCAAGTGTCATGACCAATGGATGGGAATAAGTGAACGTTACGTTCAATTTCCATAGGTGTCATATGCATGTTAACAGCAGGGACAATCATATCTACGGCATTATCAGCTTGATCGGAAATTTCAGTAAATCCAACTAAGCGGTGTTGCTTATCGAAGATGTAAGCATTTTGTGCAATAGTTTCTTTGTTGATTTGTCTGAACCAAGCATTTACCATGTCGTGTTTTTCAACAGTGTATTCGTCACTCTTTTCGGCTTCTTCAATAGAAACCCCCATTTGACTAATACGTGGTGAAGTAAATACCACGGATGGAATTGCAGGGAAGTCGATTGGTTGATTGGTTTCACCAGCGAATAAGTGCTTTAGGTATTGTGATTCGAAAGTAGCAGTTGGAGTTAAGTTAGGTTGACCAGTGGCTGCTACGTCACCAGAAGCGTAAATGTTATCTACAGAAGTTTGTAGGTAATCGTTAACTAAAACACCTTTCTTGTCGTCGTATTTAACACCGACATCTTCTAGACCCATGTTGTGAACCATTGGCACACGACCGGAAGCATCTAGAATGTAGTCCACGTCCATAGTCTTACCGCCAGCGTAAGTTACGGTGTATACGTCACCGTTCTTGCTGAAGGAACGTAGATCAGAGTTCTTGATAAAGGTAATGCCTTCATCTTCCATTTCTTTCATTAATAATTGTACGTATGGTTGATGGAATGGACGTAGGGCTTTGTCACCGTGCATGAACATAGTAACGTCAGCACCAGCTTCGTTAGCCATAGTAGCAAATTCCATAGCGATGTATCCAGTACCTACGATAGCCATACGTTTAGGCATAACTTCTAGGTCTAAGAAATCTTTGGAATCATGTGATAATTCACTACCTTCTACATCGACACGATGTGGAGTTAAACCAGTAGCGATAACGATTTTATCAGAAGTTACATGTTCACCATTAATTTCTAGTGTGTGAGCATCAGTGAATTTAGCAAAGCCATGAAGTACATCCATGCCTAAGTCTTTCATAGTAGCTTCACGATCGACTTTAATAGGGTCGATTCCTGCATGCTTGTGTTTTACGTTTTCAGTCCAGTTTAGTTTAGTATCACCTTCAACGATACCCTTCATACGTCTTTGAGTCTTTGCCAAAGTAACGGGTCCGTCTAAAGTAATCTTGGCGTTACAACCCCAGTTAGGGCAAGTACCACCGACAGCGTTAGCTTCTACGAACGCAATTTTAAATCCAAGTTTGCATAAAGTTTTGGCACCGTCGAATGCGGCATGACCAGAACCAATGTAAATTACGTCATAATCAAATTTTGGGTTTTTCATTTTTCAGCCTCCATTTTGGCACAGTGTGTGCCTATACTTTAAATTTACAATATTATAAGTTTTTAAACAATTAAATGCCCCTATATTTCACAAAAAACGCTCCGTAGAATTCTACGGGGCATTTTTATTAATTACTTATTATAGATGTTGCCATGCATCGCTTCCGATAGTAGGGAAGAGATGGACAATCTTGTTAATTTGTTGCTTGTCTAGTTGCAAAGCAATGGCAGGTAAAATGGAATCAATTACGCTGTCTGCTTCAGGTGATACTTCAGTAGCACCGACTAAGTGATGTTGTTTATCGAATACGTAAGCACGTTTTGCGATATGTTCATTAGTGATAGCACGGTACCAATCATGACTCATATCATGTTCTTCAACGGTATATTCATCGCTGTTCTTAGCTTCCTCTACGGAAACACCTACTTGGGCGATACGAGGAGAAGTAAAGACTACGGATGGAATAGCAGGGAATTCAATAGCTTTATCACTAGCACCAGTGAATTGGCTAGTTAAGTATTGAGATTCAAAGATAGCAGTAGGAGTCAACTTAGGTTGACCGGTATCTGCCACGTCACCAGAAGCATAAATGTTATCTACAGAAGTTTGTAGATGATCATTTACTTTAATACCATGAGCATCATACTTAACACCCACTTCGTCTAAACCAATGTTTTCCACATTTGGAATACGACCAGAAGCATCTAGGATGTAATCAGTAAAGATAGGACCATCACTAGTTTCAATAGTGGTCTTGCATTGTTCGTCATGGATTTGTTCAATCTTAGCGTTCTTTATGAAACGAACCCCTTTGTCCTCTAGGTCTTTAACTACAGTGTCTACATATTCATCGTTGAATTGACGTAGTGCACGGTCACCATGCATTAAGATAGTTACTTGTGAACCAGCAGCATTAGCGATAGTAGCAAATTCCATAGCAATGTATCCAGCACCGATAATAGCGATATGCATTGGTAGAGTATCTAGGTTCAAGAAGTCTTTAGAATCATGAGCCATTTCACTACCTTTTACATCGACACGGTGAGGACGTAAACCAGTAGCCACTACGATTTTGTCAGCAGAGTAAGTCTTACCATCTACTTGTACTTCATGAGCAGCAGTTAATTTACCGTAACCATGAATCACGTCGATACCAAAGGCTTTTAATCCACCTTCGATAGCACCGGGTAGACCGTCAATTACCTTATGTTTGTTTAACATATTTTGGGTCCAGTCGATGCTTAAGTTACCTTTAACGATGTTTTTTAATTGCTGTTGAGTTTCTTTTAATTGTACAGGAAGATCTAACGCAATCTTGGCGTTACAACCCCAGTTGGGACAAGTTCCACCGATTTTATCGGCTTCTACTACGGCTACTTTATATCCTTGGGAAGCCAATGGCATAGCACCATCAAAAGTACCATGTCCGGCACCAATATATAAAACGTCATAATCATATTTTTCAGCCATGTGTATCAGTCCTTTTTCATTTATTTAACAACTAATTATACTGTAATCTTCTCGATAGGCTAATTCAAATTATTAGTTCGGGATTATTTTGTACAAGATGTATTGTATCAGAACCGACTCCAATAAGCTATCTAGATGTATCACGAAAGTTTATTAGAAATTACTGATTAAATTCATTAAAAAATAATGTTATATTTACTGCAATCTATAGGGAAATAGCATATAATTGCTTAGTAATTTATAAAGAAATGAACAAACAAGAAAAGGGGATGTTACGATGACACAAAAAGTCGCATTTGTTACAGGTGCCAGCCAAGGTATTGGTAAATCTATCGCGGAAAGATTAGCTAACGATGGTTTCGCAGTTGCGGTGGTAAACCGTACTATTGAAAAGGGTGAAGCCGTAGCTAAGGAAATTAACGATAACGGTGGTAAGGCTATTGCCGTTAAAGCTGACGTTTCTGACCGTGATCAGGTATTTGCTGCAGTAGAAGAAACTGTAAAGCAATTGGGCGATTTAAACGTAGTAATTAATAACGCCGGTGTGGGTCCTACTACTCCTGTAGATACTATTACTCCAGAACAATTTAACACTGTATACAACATCAACGTTGCATCAGTTATCTGGGGAACTCAAGCTGCCAAGGCTAAGTTTGAAGAACTAGGTCATGGTGGAAAAATTATTAATGCTACTTCACAAGCTGGGGTAGTAGGTAATCCTAACCTAACTCTATACAGTGGTACTAAGTTCGCTATCCGTGGTATTACTCAAACTACTGCTCGTGATCTAGCTTCTGCAGGTATTACTGTTAATGCCTTTGCACCTGGTATCGTTAAGACACCTATGATGATGGACATTGCTCATAAAGTGGGTCAAAATGCTGGCAAAGACGATGAATGGGGAATGAAGCAATTCTCTAAAGACATTGCCTTAGAACGCTTGGCTGAACCTGAAGACATTGCTGCCGGAGTAGCATTCCTAGCAGGTAAAGACTCTGACTACATGACTGGTCAAACATTAATTCTAGATGGTGGTATGCAATTCCACTAAAATCATATTTAGATATGAAAAAAGCCATAGAGGAATCTATGGCTTTTTATTATATGTAAGAAAATAAAAGTAGATACTAAAAGAAGCGCACCCCAGTAAGGGATGCGCTTCTTTTCAGTGAGATATATAAAAACAAATCTTAATAACAAAAAAGCACCTCAAAGTAATTACTTCAAAGTACTCTAGTTAGTGAGCTGTGATGCTTTGAACACCATCTTCTCAGCAAAGGACTGAGTGCTTTTACCTTAAGCTAACAGCTCAAAATATTAAGTTTGTCTGTGAGATGTATATCAACAACCGACAATTAATATTAAACCATAAAGCACCATTTTATGCAACACCTTTTTTGAGAAAATATAATTAATTCGGTATAATCTGTTTAAACCGTGGATTTATCAGATCTAAAGGAGGATTTAACATGCTAATTATCGGATTTATTATCATGATTATCGCATTATTTATTATTTCTACAGTATGTACTTTACTATTTATTAATTGGCGTAACAAACATAGATAGGCCTAAATTATTGATATATTAAACTTGGTAAAGATTCTTATAAAAATTATTTATAAGAGGCATATCTTTTGACTATAACTTTAGGTATGCTTTATAGTTTTACCATAGTAATTAAGCAATAATATTTTTTATATCTGTTTATTTAAGGAGGAAACAACTCATGGGAGTATTTATTAACTCTATTCAAAGTGTGTTAGTAGTTGTTTTAATTATGCTACTAGGATACTTTTTAAGAAAAACTGGTTGGTTCGCTGACACATTCAGTAAGAACATTTCCAAGTTGATTAAAAACATTGCACTACCTGCTTCTATTTTCGTTGCCGTATTAAGTCGTTTGACTAGAGGCAAGTTAGTAAGTTTCGGTAGTTACCTAATCTGGGGTGTTATTTCAGTAGTAATTGGCTACATTATTGCCTACGCTCTAGTTAAGATTATGAAAGTTAGACCAGGTCGTCGTGGTGTATTTATTAACGCTATCGTTAACGCCAACACTATCTTCATTGGTTTACCATTAAACATTGCTTTATTTGGTGACAAATCAATGACTTACTTCTTGGTTTACTACATTATTAACACTGTTTCTACTTGGGCCTTTGGGGTATTCTTGATTAGTAACGATGATCCTACTAAACAAGATCAACCTAAAGAACACCACAAGATTAACTGGAAACAAGTTATTCCAATGCCTTTAGTTGGTTTCTTGGTTGCTTTAGTATTCTTATTACTAAACATTCCAGTATTGAAGGTACCATTCTTATCACAAACTCTAAGTTATGTAGGTAGCTTGGTAACTCCATTATCTCTAATTTACATTGGTATCGTATTGGCTGATGCTGGTTTGAAGAGCATTTCATTCGATCGCGATACTGTAGTAGCGTTAATCGGTCGTTTCATCTTTGCTCCGGTAGTTATGATTGTTATCTTATTAGCTGCTGGTCATGCAGGTGTATCACTACCAGGTATGTTTAACCAAACTATGATTGTTCAATCTGCTACTCCAATGTTGGCTGTATTACCAATTCTAGCAGCTGAATCACATGGTGACGTTAAATACGCTACTAACATCGTAACTACATCCACTGTATTATTCATTGTAGTTATCCCAATTCTAATGACTATCGTTCAATACATCTAATTGAACTTACTTTAATCTAATAAAAGAGGCGTCGGCATTGTGCCGGCGCTTTTTTGATGGGTTATAAATTGACAAGCGAGTATGGATAGCTTAGACTTTAAATAAATTAAGAAGAAAGCTGAGAAATAAAATGTTTGAAAAAATTTGTTACGCTTTAATTATCATTGCACTATTAATCTTAATCGGTGTATATGTAGCTTGTTATTAATAAATAGTGGGGATGACATTGATGAAATTTAGAAAAATTATGGGCGTAGCTGTGGCTATGCTAGTAGTTGCGGTAGGTTTATCCGCTTGTGGTAATAATAGTAGTAAAACCACTAACAACACTGCAAAAACTGCCAAGTCAGCAGTACAACCATCCAAAAATGCCTGGAAACATTCTTCCGAAAAGAAACCTTATCCTAAGATGGATTTAAAACTACATCACTGGATTTACGTTTCCATTAAAGATCAACGTGTATATATCAAAGATGCTAAAAACCGCACCTTATACACTATGCTATGTTCCACTGGTAATCATAATGGTACTCCTCGTGGTACTTTCCATGTACAAGCTGAACGTGGTAGCCATTTCTACAATGCTAATTCCAAAGAAGGGGCCAACTACTGGACTTCTTGGAAAGACCATGGAATTTATCTATTCCACAGTGTGCCTGTAAATGAAAAGGGACAATACTTAAAGAAAGATGCCCATCAATTAGGTGGCACTGCCAACTCACATGGTTGCATTCGTTTATCTATTCCAGATGCTAAATGGATTAATGAAAATGTACCTATGGGAACTAAAGTAGTAATTAAATAGTTAGATAAGAGTAGGACTTAAATCCTGCTCTTTTTTTGTATAAAAAAAGCTCCCCGTAATAACTTACGAGGAGTTGTTTTTAGTAGATTACATCACCGAGAATAACTAACATTATTACGGCAATTATTATAATCATAATAGTATTTTTGTTTTTAAATGAATAATGTTTACGATACAAGCTAAAGATTAGCGCTAACAGAGCGATAACTCCGATAGTGTACATAATAATTAACTTAATTTGTACCGATAAATCACTAGCGAGCATATGGCACCTTCTATTATTTAGTTAATAGTTGGTATGCATATCTTGCAGTCCATGGGTGACCATTTTCACGCATATGAATGATTCCACGCTTTTCAAAACCGTTAGTAGTGATAACGTGTTGCATACCTTTGTTTTCAGGATGAGTATCAATTCTGATATCTTTAAATCCTAATACACGGGATACAGTGATAAGACTGCTTACTAATTTTTCAGAAAGGTGTTGGCCACGGAATTGGTTAGAAATAGCCACACGGTGAATAGCAGCATAGTGTGCTTCTGAACCGTTAATCCAATCACCATCTTCAATGTTTAGATAGTTAGGATCAATTCCTTGGTGAATAGTAGCAGTTCCAGCAATTTTTCCGTCGGTGATTAAAACATAATTAATTCCATCTTTAATATCTTGTTTTAAATCTTCATCAGCAGGGTAACCATGTTGCCATTGGTCGATTCCTTGTTCGGCAAGGTAACCGATAGCTGAATGAATGATGTTTAAAATTTCTGGTAAGTCTTCTTCAGTAGACTTCTTTAAGTATGTTGCAGGCATTTTAACACTTCCTTTAATAAAATTATAAAAATCATAAGTAAAAAGTATATATAAAAACGTTGCAAATTGCAACGTTTTTAGTTTAGCACTTTATATTTAGCATACAATATTTTAGACAATAGTACAGAGAAGAAGCTTATAAAAGACTAATCTTTATAGCCATTCCCATTCCGCCACCTATACAAATGGTAGCAAGGCCACTCTTTTGGTGGGTGCGTTGTAAGTTATAAATTAATGAACCGACGATACGGGCACCGGAATCACCTAGGGGATGACCCATAGCAATAGCACCACCGGAGATGTTTAGTTTTTCGGGATCCATATGAATGTCTCTGGCTACTGCTAGTACTTGCGCAGCGAAAGCTTCATTTAATTCTACTAGGTCAATATCTTCTATAGATATGTTCATCTTTTCAAATAAAGTCTTAGTAGCACTGTAAGGTGCATAACCCATGTAGTCAGGATCGCAACCTGCTTCGGCATAACCATCAATGACAGCTAGCGGTTTTACGTTAAGACTTTTAGCAGCAGATTCGCTCATTAATACTAGAGCGGATGCACCATCATTTAAACTAGCTGCATTACCGGCAGTAACGGTACCGTCTTCCTTAAAGGCGGGACGTAATTTTCCTAAAACTTCCATATTAGTATCGCGACGAATAGTTTCGTCTTCTTTCATAATGTAGGAACTCTTTTTGGTTTTGACTTCAATAGGTACGATTTCTTTATCAAAGTATCCATTATCAAAAGCGTTAGCGGCACGCATATGTGATTTATATGCCCAAGCGTCTTGATCATGTCTAGAGATGTTAAACTTAGCGGCTACATTTTCTGCAGTGATTCCCATAGGTTGATGATTAAAAGCATCTTCTAGGGCGTCACTGTTTAGTGAATCTACTAATGTAACGTCACCTAGTTTTCTACCGCTACGCATATTCATGTTAAGGAAAGGAGCGTTAGACATACTTTCTACTCCTCCGGCGACTACTACGTCCGCGTCACCCATAGCGATAGCTGCTTGAGCATTACGGATAGCTTTTAGTCCGGAACCGCAAACTTGGTTAACGGTGTTGGCGGTGGAGCAGTTGGGGATGCCTGATCGTAATTCGATTTGTCTAGCAACGTTTTGTCTAGCTCCAGCTTGAATAACATTACCAAAGATAACTTGGTTTACATCTTTAGGATTAATGTTAGCTTGTTTAATAGCTGCTTTAGTAACAATGGTTCCTAAGTCGACTGAAGAGAAGTTCTTTAATGAACCATTCAGTTTACCAATAGGAGTTCTTTTGGCAGCAGCAATAACTACTTTTTCCATATTAATAAGGGCTCCTTTGTTAATTATCTATAATGGTAATTATAATGATTATTCAGAGAAATTCTATTAAATAGAAAAAATTTTAAAAAAGTTTCACTTTTCTATTGACCCATATCCCTAAAGTTGATATAGTTATACATGTCGTTGATTGAGACGGCAAAACAAAACAAGTTGTTCAAAATTAAATAAAAAAAGTTGTTGACTTGATTATTTAATTTTGATATTATATATACTGTTGTCGTTGCGATAGAGCAATTGATAACAAATTAACTTAAAAAATTAATTATAAAAAGTTGTTGACATTAAGTTGTTAACATGATATAATTAATAAGCCGGCTGATAAAGCTGGTAATCAAATTGGTAGATCTTTGAAAACTGAACAAGATTGATAATTCGATGATGTGTAAGGAATCTTATAACAAAGTTATAAGAATTAAACATTGCGAAGTCAATTCGCTTATAAAATAACAATTTATTCAGAAGAGCTAAGTTAAGCTTTTCATCTTTTAAGATGAGAGTTTGATCCTGGCTCAGGACGAACGCTGGCGGCGTGCCTAATACATGCAAGTCGAACGAGCTCTCCCAAAATTGATTTTATGCTTGCATAAATGATTTTTTGGATTCGGAGCGAGTGGCGAACTGGTGAGTAACACGTGGGTAACCTGCCCTTAAGTGGGGGATAACATTTGGAAACAAATGCTAATACCGCATATGAATTAAAACCGCATGGTTTTAATTTGAAAGATGGCTCTGCTATCACTTTTGGATGGACCCGCGCCGTATTAGCTAGTTGGTGAGATAAAAGCCCACCAAGGCGATGATACGTAGCCGACCTGAGAGGGTAATCGGCCACATTGGGACTGAGACACGGCCCAGACTCCTACGGGAGGCAGCAGTAGGGAATCTTCCACAATGGACGAAAGTCTGATGGAGCAACGCCGCGTGAGTGATGAAGGGTTTCGGCTCGTAAAACTCTGTTGTTAAAGAAGAACAAGTGTAAGAGTAACTGTTTACGCTTTGACGGTATTTAACCAGAAAGCCACGGCTAACTACGTGCCAGCAGCCGCGGTAATACGTAGGTGGCAAGCGTTGTCCGGATTTATTGGGCGTAAAGCGAGCGCAGGCGGTCTTGTAAGTCTGCTGTGAAAGCCCTCAGCTTAACTGAGGAAGTGCAGTGGAAACTACGAGACTTGAGTACAGAAGAGGAAAGTGGAACTCCATGTGTAGCGGTGAAATGCGTAGATATATGGAAGAACACCAGTGGCGAAGGCGGCTTTCTGGTCTGTTACTGACGCTGAGGCTCGAAAGCATGGGTAGCGAACAGGATTAGATACCCTGGTAGTCCATGCCGTAAACGATGAATGCTAGGTGTTGGAGGGTTTCCGCCCTTCAGTGCCGCAGCTAACGCATTAAGCATTCCGCCTGGGGAGTACGACCGCAAGGTTGAAACTCAAAGGAATTGACGGGGGCCCGCACAAGTGGTGGAGCATGTGGTTTAATTCGATGCTACGCGAAGAACCTTACCAGGTCTTGACATCTTCTGCCAACCTAAGAGATTAGGCGTTCCCTTCGGGGACAGAATGACAGGTGGTGCATGGTTGTCGTCAGCTCGTGTCGTGAGATGTTGGGTTAAGTCCCGCAACGAGCGCAACCCTTATTATTAGTTGCCAGCATTTAGTTGGGCACTCTAGTGAGACTGCCGGTGATAAACCGGAGGAAGGTGGGGATGACGTCAAATCATCATGCCCCTTATGACCTGGGCTACACACGTGCTACAATGGATGGTACAACGAGTCGCAAAACCGCGAGGTCAAGCTAATCTCTTAAAGCCATTCTCAGTTCGGATTGCAGGCTGCAACTCGCCTGCATGAAGTTGGAATCACTAGTAATCGTGGATCAGCATGCCACGGTGAATACGTTCCCGGGCCTTGTACACACCGCCCGTCACACCATGAGAGTTTGTAACACCCAAAGACGATGGGGTAACCTTCGGGAGCCAGTCGTCTAAGGTGGGACAGATGATTAGGGTGAAGTCGTAACAAGGTAGCCGTAGGAGAACCTGCGGCTGGATCACCTCCTTTCTAAGGAAAATTTCGGAAACTTACATTAGAATGTATCAATCTTATTCAGTTTTGAGAGGTTTACCTCTCTAACTTGGTTCTTTGAAAACTAGATATTATTTAATTTCTATATTGAATTTGTATTTAATACAATTTCAACCGAGAACACCGCGTTATTTTGAGTTTTAAAATATAGTTTATTCGTAATACTCAATTAACCAAACATCACGTAGTGATGAATAGGTTAAGTTATGAAGGGCGCATGGTGGATGCCTTGGCACTAGGAGCCGATGAAGGACGGGACTAACACCGATATGCTTCGGGGAGCTGTACGTAAGCTTTGATCCGGAGATTTCCGAATGAGGAAACTCAATAATCTTAATCGATTATTACTAATTAATGAACTGAGTAGTTAATTAGAGGCAGACGTGGGGAACTGAAACATCTCAGTACCCACAGGAAGAGAAAGAAATTTCGATTCCCTAAGTAGCGGCGAGCGAACGGGGAACAGCTCAAACCAAAGAGCTTGCTCTTTGGGGTTGTAGGACTGAACATTTGAGTTACCAAGTTAATTGATAGTCGAATTATCTGGGAAGTTAAGCGATACAGGGTGATAGCCCCGTAGACGAAATCAATTAACCTCAGTTCAGGATCCTGAGTACGGCGACACACGTGAAACGTCGTCGGAAACCGGGAGGACCATCTCCCAAAGCTAAATACTCCCTAGTGACCGATAGTGAACCAGTACCGTGAGGGAAAGGTGAAAAGCACCCCGGAAGGGGAGTGAAATAGTTCCTGAAACCATGTGCCTACAAGCAGTCAGAGCTCGTTAATGAGTGATGGCGTGCCTCTTGTAGAATGAACCGGCGAGTTATGTTAACATGCAAGGTTAAGACGGAAAGATCGGAGCCGTAGCGAAAGCGAGTCTGAATAGGGCGTTACAGTATGTTGAGATAGACCCGAAACCAGGTGATCTACCCATGTTCAGGCTGAAAGTGCGGTAAAACGCACCGGAGGGCCGAACCCGTGTACGTTGAAAAGTGCTGGGATGAAATGTGGGTAGCGGTGAAATTCCAAACGAACTTGGAGATAGCTGGTTCTCTCCGAAATAGCTTTAGGGCTAGCCTCGGACTTAGAATCATGGAGGTAGAGCCACTGTTTGGATGAGGGGCCCGTCATGGGTTACTGAATTCAGATAAACTCCGAATACCATTGATTTATATGTCCGGGAGTCAGACGATGAGTGATAAGATCCACCGTCGAAAGGGGAACAGCCCAGACCACCAATTAAGGTCCCTAAATATATGCTGAGTGGAAAAGGATGTGAAGTTGCATAGACAACTAGGATGTTGGCTCAGAAGCAGCCACCATTTAAAGAGTGCGTAATAGCTCACTAGTCGAGTGATTTTGCGCCGAAAATTTACCGGGGCTAAGCATATTACCGAGATTGTGGACATGACGTAGTCATGTGATAGGAGAGCGTTCTAAGGGCAACGAAGTTGGACCGCAAGGACTGATGGAGCGCTTAGAAGTGAGAATGCCGGTATGAGTAGCGAAAGAATAGTGAGAATCTATTCCACCGATTGACTAAGGTTTCCTGGGGAAGGCTCGTCCTCCCAGGGTAAGTCGGGACCTAAGCCGAGGCCTAGAGGCGTAGGCGATGGATAACAGGTTGAGATTCCTGTACTAGTTAATTATGTTTGAACGATGGAGGGACGCAGAAGGCTAACCCATGCACACTGTTGGATATGTGTGTTCAAGTGATAAGTCAGTTGATGAGTGAAATGCTTATCAGCGTGTTGACAAGTCATGATGAGGATCGAAATAAAGTAGAGAAGTGGGCCATGTCACGCTGCCGAGAAAAGCTTCTAGTGAGTAATTAACTACCCGTACCGCAAACCGACACAGGTAGTCAAGGAGAGTATCCTAAGGTGAGCGAGTGAACTCTCGTTAAGGAACTCGGCAAAATGACCCCGTAACTTCGGGAGAAGGGGTGCTACACGCAAGTGTAGCCGCAGTGAAAAGGCTCAGGCGACTGTTTATCAAAAACACAGGTTTCTGCAAAATCGTAAGATGAAGTATAGGGGCTGACGCCTGCCCGGTGCTGGAAGGTTAAGCGGATGAGTTAGCTTCGGCGAAGCTCAGAAGCGAAGCCCCAGTAAACGGCGGCCGTAACTATAACGGTCCTAAGGTAGCGAAATTCCTTGTCGGGTAAGTTCCGACCCGCACGAAAGGCGTAACGATCTGAGCACTGTCTCAACGAGAGACTCGGTGAAATTGAGATACCTGTGAAGAAGCAGGTTACCCGCGACAGGACGGAAAGACCCCATGGAGCTTTACTGTAATTTGATATTGGGTGTTGACATAGCTTGTACAGGATAGGTAGGAGCCGTGGAAACCGGAACGCTAGTTTCGGTGGAGGCATTGTTGGGATACTACCCTCGCTGTGCTAACACTCTAACCCGCGCCACTGAACGTGGCGGGAGACAGTGTCTGATTGGCAGTTTGACTGGGGCGGTCGCCTCCCAAACAGTAACGGAGGCGCCCAAAGGTTCCCTCAGAATGGTTGGAAATCATTCATCGAGTGTAAAGGCAAAAGGGAGCTTGACTGCGAGACAGACAGGTCGAGCAGGGACGAAAGTCGGGCTTAGTGATCCGGTGGTTCCGCATGGAAGGGCCATCGCTCAACGGATAAAAGCTACCCTGGGGATAACAGGCTTATCTCCCCCAAGAGTTCACATCGACGGGGAGGTTTGGCACCTCGATGTCGGCTCATCGCATCCTGGGGCTGTAGTTGGTCCCAAGGGTTGGGCTGTTCGCCCATTAAAGCGGTACGCGAGCTGGGTTCAGAACGTCGTGAGACAGTTCGGTCCCTATCCGTCGCGGGCGTAGGAAATTTGAGGGAAGCTGTCTCTAGTACGAGAGGACCGAGATGGACATACCGCTGGTGTACCAGTTGTCCTGCCAAGGGCACCGCTGGGTAGCTATGTATGGATGAGATAAACGCTGAAAGCATCTAAGTGTGAAACCGACCCCGAGATGAAATTTCCCATTCCTTTATGGAAGTAAGACCCCTAAGAGATGATTAGGTAGATAGGCTAGAAGTGGAAGTGCAGCAATGTATGGAGCGGACTAGTACTAATTGGTCGAGGACTTAACCAAGTAAGGTAAGTATCGGAGAAGTAAATAATATCTAGTTTTGAGAGAACGAAGTTCTTTCAAATAAAATAGTGTGGTGGCGATAGCTAGAAGGACACACCTGTTCCCATGCCGAACACAGAAGTTAAGCTTCTAAACGCCGAGAGTAGTTGAGGGATCGCCCTCTGCAAGGGTAGGACGTCGCCGCGCAATTGCTAAAGAGATATCGTTAAGATATCTCTTTTTTTGTATAATGATATTTAAATGGTCTAATTTATGATAAAATTATCATAATACCTATTTTAAGGGAGTTACTAAATATTATGAAAAAATTTAAATTAACATTGGGTTGGCAGATTTTTGCCGGATTAATTCTAGGAATTATTTTAGGTTTAATCTTCTACAAAAATGCTACTGCCATTACTGCTATGCAAAGCATTGGAACCATGTTTATTCGCTTGATTCAAATGATCGTAGTGCCTATCGTAGTTTCTTGTTTAACGGTCGGAATCGCCAATATCGGGGACATACATAAGCTTGGACGTATTGGTGGTAAAACTATCCTATACTTTGAAATAATGACTACTATCGCCATTATTTTGGGTCTAGTAGTGGGTAACGTTTTCCATCCAGGTGATTTCATTAACGTTCATTCTTTACATGCTACTGATATTACTCAATACATGGCTACCGCTAAGTCAGCTAACCATACTGGAATCTGGGGAACACTAATTGGATTAATTCCGGTTAACGTCTTTAATTCCATTAGCAATGGCGATATGATGCCTATCATCGTCTTCTCCGTATTCTTTGGTTTAGGTACAGCTGCTATTGGTGAAAAGGGTAAAGTCATTGTCGACTTCCTACAAGCGGTATCTCAAGTTATGTTTAAGATTACCGGTTGGATTATGAAGTTATCTCCTATTGGAGTTTGTGCTTTAATCGGGGTAACCTTAGCTGAACTAGGGGTATCTGCCTTAGCACCTTTAAGTTATTTCGTATTATTAACTTACCTAACTATGGCAATCTTCGTAATGGTAGTGATGGGCTTAGCTGCTCGTTTATTCGGCTTTAAGATCACTACTTTATTACATGTTATTAGAGATGAAGCAGTACTAGCATTTTCTACTGCCAGTTCAGAAGCTGCTTTACCTAGAAATATTGATAAAATGACTAAGTTTGGGGTTAGTTCTTCCATCGTATCCTTTGTTATTCCTACTGGATACACATTTAACTTAGATGGATCTGCTATTTATCAATCCTTAGCTGCATTATTCTTAGCACAAGCATATGGAGTTCATTTATCCATTGGACAACAATTAACTCTATTAGTTGCATTAATGATTACTTCTAAGGGTATGGCAGGGGTCCCAGGAGCCTCATTTGTGGTCTTATTAGCCACTGTTTCTACTGTAGGTATTCCTGTGTCCGGATTGACTTTCATCGCCGGAATCGACCGTTTTATTGATATGGCAAGAACGGCAGTTAACGTTATTGGTAACTCACTTGCTACCGTTATTATTGGTAAATCAGAAAAAGAATTCGACCATGATAAAGAAGCTAAATATTTAAAATCATTAAACATAGATAAATAGTAATAAAAAGGTCTGGTTTCGATATTATTCGAAGCCAGATCTTTTTTTATCTATATATATGGAAACTAAAAAAGCTACAACCGGTTAGGTTGTAGCTTTTATAATTAGTAGTCAGATAAGTAGCAATTACTTTGGCGTAAGCTCACGTCCCCATGAACTCAACGAAGATTTTTGTGTAATCTCATAATTACTCGGTTTATCCTCAAATAATTTGTTTAGTTTGTAGTATAAACTGTTGTCCATACCTCCCCAATTAGTTCCCTAAAAGGTGAAGCATCATCAAGCAATTTTAATATTCAATTTTAAATCACTGTTATTAACTGCTAACACATCACTGTCACTTAACATTTCACTGTTAAATATGCAGTTAAAGGATACTGAGATAACCAACAACAGCTAATTCTCCATCTAAATCATATTCTGATTAACTATTTACGGGAAAACTAACTGTCAAAGGTCATCTCAATTCTATTTTTTAAAGAATTGAAACAACTTCTGACAATAATTTTCCCTTGATAGAATGATCTTTCGACGCTCCGGGATCAAAAGTTAATTCTGTCATAGTTGTTCACACTCCTTTTGTCTAGTTTTATTACAATGTTTATTATAACATGAACGAGCAAATTAAAACAATCTTTTTACATCTTCATATTCATTTTATCGTAACAGCTCATACCACCAAGATGTAGGTCTTCAACGGCAACACCGCGTTCTTTAGCGAATGCATTCATTAAAGTATCCATATCCATTAAATGAAATTTTTGTGGATGTTTAGGATCATCGACTTGGATTTGTGCCATCATACCGCCGTCTTCGTGTTCGATGATGTGGCAGTGATACATAAAGATACCAGGGTGGTCGAACCAAACCTTTAGACGAACGGTTTCGTTAGGATTGATACCAATAGTATCTTTTAGACCAGTTTCGTTAGGGTAAGGCTTTTTACCATCTCTATCTAATACTTCAAAGAAACAACCGTGCATATGATATGGATGCACCATACCGCCTTCACAGTCGTTGGTGTTAGTAACTTCCCAAATTTCGCAACTGCCCATTTCTTGTTTAGCATCGATGCGTTCCATATTAAATTTCTTATCATCAATTGCTACTTCTTCGTCCATACCTGACATAACGATATGGTGAACGGGAGTATTTTTAGTAACAGCAGGGGTATCCATAGTAAATAAAGTATCAGGAAGTTTGCTATCATCTTTTTCAAATTCATGAATTCTAAAATGCATAATAGGAACATCATCAGAATATAGAATTACGTCGTCACCTGGCTTGTAACCACTGAAATCTACCACAATTTCGGCTCTTTCAGCGCAAGTAAGCATTAAGTGGGTAAATTGTACCGGGTGAGTTAAAAGACTGCCATCGCCGGCAATTTGGGTGAATTTCAAATCATCAGAAAAATGTAGACGCCATTCACGACGGTTGGCACCATCTAATAAACGTAAACGTAATTTTTGTGTAGTGACATCAAAGTAGGGATTAATAGTTCCGTTAATCATGGCAGTAGGGCCTTGGACACCATCGGGATCATAATCCGCATGGTAATCCCATTGATTATCTTCATGGAAACGACGATCTTGTAAAATTACAGGAATATCATCGACTCCGTAATTGCGAGGCAAAGGTAAAATAGCCTCATGTTCATCTTTAACCACTACAGCAGTTGCTAGTCCATGCCAGACTTGTTCAGCTGTAGATGGGCAAGGATGAGCATGCAACCATAGGGTAGCCGCAGGTTGATCACATTTGAAATTTAATACCTTGCTTTCACCTGGATAAACGGGAGTATGACAACCACCATCAATATCGCCGGAAACACTTAGACCGTGCCAATGATAAGTAGTTAGTTCAGGAAGTTCATTTTTAACGGTAACGTGAATGTTTTTACCTCGCTTAAATAAAATGGTTTTACCTAACAAAGATTGGTTATAACCCCAAGTCTTAGTGGGTTTGCCGGGTAAAATATTAGTTTCACCAGCTTGTGCGATAACGGTGTAGTACATATCAGTGTCAGTTTCGCGATCGGGTTTTAATAATTCAGGAACGCGTAACTTTTGTGGAGCCACATCGCTAACTTCTAGAGGGACGTAACCACCATCATGAGTATTGAAGGCGGGTTCATAGAAAAAATAATCATTATACACTTGTTGATTCGACATATAGTCATCCTTTCTTTTATCAAGTTGATGTAAGTATATCCCTAAGGGTATACAAATGTAAATTATAATGATTATAAACTAGTAAAAAATATAAAGAAGTATAAAAAGGGTACAAAAAAAGAGACGATAGAATCGTCTCTTTTTTATAGAATCAATAATTATATTATTGTTCAGTGTACCATGGGTAATGGAAGTTACCTTCACGGTCTGTACGTTCATAAGTGTGAGCACCGAAGTAGTCACGTTGTGCTTGTAGTAAGTTAGCAGGTAATACAGTAGCACGGTATGAATCGTAGTAGTTAACAGCAGCTGATAATGAAGGAACTGGAATACCAGCCTTAACAGCTAGGGCAACTACGTCACGAGCATCTTGTTGATACTTGTTTGCGATGTCAGCAAAGTATGGGTCTAACAATAGGTTAGTTAGGTTTTCATTCTTTGCAAAGGCATCAGTAATGTTTTGTAAGAATTGTGCACGGATAATGCAACCTTCACGCCAGATTTGTGCTAGTTCACCGAACTTCAAGTTCCAGTCGTAGTTTTCTGAAGCGAAACGTAGTTGTTCGAATCCTTGTGCATAACTCATAATCTTACCGAAGTATAGAGCCTTACGTACTTTTTCAACTAAGTCCTTCTTGTCATCTTCTGAGATGATGTCTGAAGCCTTAGGTCCGTTAAGTACCTTAGAAGCTGCTAGACGTTCGTCTTTTAGCATTGAGATGAAACGAGCGTAAACTGATTCAGTAATAACTGATTGGTCAGTACCAACTTCCATAGCGTCTTCTGATGACCATTTACCAGTACCCTTGTTAGCACCACGGTCTAAGATCATGTCAACGATAGGCTTGTTCTTGTCAGCGCCTAAGTCATCTTTTCTAGTTAAGATGTCGGCAGTGATTTCGATTAGGTAACTGTTTAGTTCACCCTTGTTCCAGTCTTTAAAGATGTTAGCTAATTCATCAATGTCGATTCCGGCACCGTTACGTAGGATGTCGTAACTTTCATCGATTAATTGTTCATCACCGTATTCAATACCATTGTGAACCATCTTTACATAGTGACCTGCACCATTTGGTCCAATGTATGAAACACATGGCTTACCATCTTTAGCCTTAGCAGCAATCTTAGTTAGAACTGGTTCAACTAATTTGTAAGCTTCTTCTTGACCACCAGGCATTAGTGATGGACCGTGTAAAGCACCTAGTTCACCACCGGAAACACCCATTCCGATAAAGTTAATACCGGATTTGTCAAGTTTAGCATTTCTTTCCATAGTGTTATGGAAGTTAGTGTTACCACCATCGATTAAGATATCACCTTTGTCTAATAGAGGTAATAATTCGTCAATAACAGCGTCAGTTGGCTTACCAGCCTTAACCATCATAACGATACGACGTGGAGTTTCTAGAGATTTAACAAAATCTTCAACAGAGTAACTTGGAACCAAGTTTTTGTCTGCGTGATCCTTCATTACAACTTCAGTCTTTGAAGCTGTACGGTTGTAAATACCTACAGTGAAGCCACGGCTTTCAATGTTAAGGGCTAAGTTCTTACCCATAACAGCCATTCCAACAACACCAATGTTTGCTTTTGTATCAGCCATTAATAAACCTTCCTTTTTTAAAGAAAATTGTGTATAAATATACACCTAAATTTTAACATTTTACTGACAAAATGTCATATAATTATTTTTTTGAGTTAAAAACCCATGCTCTACCATCACGAGATAGTAGGTCATCAGCGGCTTTAGGACCCATGGAACCAGGAGTGTAGTTAGGGAAATCTGGTTGATCAGTATCCCAAACATGTCTGATTACATCGGCAAATTCCCAAGCACGACTTACTTCGTCCCAACTTGCGAAGTTAGTAGCATTACCTAAAATAGCGTCATGAATTAGACGTTCGTATGGTTCAGGAGTAGCTGCCTTTTCTTCGTCGTTTTGAACGTGAGTAAGGTCTAGAGGTTTCATTTCCATTCCTTGACCAGCTTTCTTACCATTTAGGTGAAGAACAACTTTGTTAACAGGGTCAACGAATAGAGTTAATACGTTATTGTTTAATTGACTTTCTGAGTTGTCTGCTGCAGCAAAGATATCGATAAGAGGCTTCTTAAATACGATGTCAATACGAGTGAATTTATCAGTAAGCATCTTACCAGTTCTAATGTAGAATGGTACGTTTGCCCAACGTTGGTTGTTAAATTCAACCTTACCAGCTACATAAGTTTCAGTAGTGGAATCGTTTGGCACGTTATCTTCGTGACGGTAATCCTTTTGGTCACCGTTGCTGCCATATTGGCCACGAACGAAGTTTTCGCGTGCTTCGTCAGGAGTGTAAATGTGCATACTACGTAAAGCACGGATCTTTTCACGACGAACATCCACATCTCTAAATGAAATAGGTTGTTCCATTGCTAAAATACTTAGCATTTGCATAGTATGATTTTGAATCATATCACGAAGCGCACCTGCACCATCGTAGTATCCGGCACGTTCTTCAACACCTAGCTTTTCAGATAGGGTTACTTGAACGTTGTCGATGTATTTGTTGTTCCAAATACCTTCTACTAATGGGTTACCAAAACGTAGGGCTAAAATGTTTTGAACCATTTCTTTACCTAGGTAGTGGTCAATTCTGTAGACTTGGTCTTCGTTAAATGATTTACCTAAAGCATTGTTCAACTCTTCGGCAGAATCGTAATCGCGTCCAAATGGCTTTTCGATAATTAAACGGTTGAAACCGCCGTTATCTGATAAGCAGTTGTGCACTTTAAGATTCTTAGCGACAGTACCAAAGAAATTAGGTGCCATCGAGATGTAGAAGATACGATTTCCATTGATTTCGTATTGTGCATCTAGTTTGTTAGCATAGTCACTTAGTGCATCATAATGTTCAGGTTTGGTTACATCATGTGACATGTAGTAAAAATGACTAGCGAATGATTGAGCTTGTTCATCGCTGTCAGCACTATCATTAATGGAATCCATGACTACGCCACGGAAAGTGTCATCGCTCCATTCACGACGACCAGTACCAATTAGTGCAAAGTGATCGTTATCGATATATCCTTTTTTGAATAAATTAAAAATGGATGGATATAATTTACGCTTAGCTAGGTCACCTGTTGCACCAAAAAGCATGAACAAGGCACGAGTTGCTGTTGCCAATTACCGTCACTCCTTATAGAAAAATTTTAACTGAGTAAATGAATGAATAACTCATTCATTTTCGGTCAATACACAAGGCTATTATATAACACCTGCGGAAATTAAAAAAGTGTTTTTAATCCATATATTAAAGAAATGAAACCGCTTTAATTTTTTTACATTACTATAGTAGGTGATAATGGATATTATTATAGAAAATGAATTATAATAGTGTTAAGTATTATAAAAAAGTGAGGGGGATAATTCATGGCAAAAAGAAAAGAATTAGGACTTAAGCTGGTCTTTATTTATTCATTGTTATTAAATTCTGGTGCCGCTTTTATGTGGCCTTTAGTCACTATGTATATTGATAATTATTTACATAAGTCATTATTGGTATCTGGAATATCGTTACTATTTATTTCTGGTTTTACCATCATAGGAAACTATGTAGGTGGTTATTTATTTGATCATTGGTCCGCTTATAAAACCGCTTTAATAGGTATTTCAATTTCAACACTAGCTGTGCTAGCGTTAGTCTTTTTTCATGGATGGCCCACATTTGCTTTGCTTTTAATAGTAGTAGGATTTGGGGATGGAATTAACTTAACTTTATTAAATTCCTATGCTACTAACATTAAAAGTAGAGATACTCGTTCTGTATTTAATATACTATATGTTGGATTAAATATTGGAGTAGTAGTCGGAACCACTATGGTAGGATATTTGTTAAAATACGGTGTTCCTGTGGTATTTTTAACCGCTGCTGTTTTTTATATTGCTTTGTGGTTACTAACTTGGCATTACTTTGATGTCGATTTCTCTGACTACAATAATGATGATGCTGGTTCCACTGAAGAAAATGGTAAGGTGGCACCTACAGCACCCGCAAAATCTAAAGTAAAATTAATTTATCCTATTTGTATGATGGTATTTACCGTCTACTTAAGTTACACCCTTTGGGAAAGTATCATGTCCGTGCACATGGTTCGTCTAGGAATTCCGTTTGAACAATATTCATTATTATGGACCGTCAACGGTTTAATGATCGTCTTTGGGCAACCTATTGTAAATTGGATTAGTGAAAAGTTGAATGTCAAAATTTCCTATCAAGTCTTTTTAGGAATCTTCTTATTTGCTGTATCCTTTTACTTCCTAGTCTTTGCACGTGATTTTATGGCATTCTTGTTAATCATGATTTTCTTAACTATCGGGGAAATGATTGGTTTACCCGATGTGCCTGCTTGGATTGATCAATTATCCAGTAAACATGAAAAGGGTAAGTATCAAGGTACTTTTAACTCCTTGATGTCGACCGGTAGAGCTATTAGTCCATTGTTTGGTGGATTCGTAGTAGAATACATGGGCTATAATCCATTATTCATCTTCGTTTCTACGTTGATGCTAGTAGCCTTATTTACCGTCATTATTATTGCTAATAAAGTTAAATAAAACAAAAAAAGCACTTCCGTGATTACGAAAGTGCTTTTTTTAGTCTGGTTAAATTATTGAAGGTAATGAATCTAAATAGATGATAATTCGTTAAATTAAAGTGTAAGTTTATTTAATATTATCTTTTAGAGTTTCATAAATGCGGACTACGTCACAATCAGTACCGCGTAGTTCATAGTCAGCTAAGAAAGGAACGTCGAATTGTTTGGCGTAACGTCTAGCGGTTAAACAGTATTGTTCATTGAAGTTTTTATTACCCGAACCGACAATGCCTAAACAATGACTAGCGTTGTCACCATAATCGATATATTCGCCTAATGTGTTAGTCATCATTTCCTTTACACCGTTATCGATGCCGTTGCCACCGTCTAAATAGGTGGGCACAAAAGCAAAGAAATCTTTAGTTTCATGCGCAAAATCACTTTGTTCAGAGATTTCTGTTAGTTCGATTTCAGGTTCATTAGCATCAGCTTGATGTTGTTGTGTAGCGTACTGTTTTAAATGAGTTACAAAATTGCGTGTATTGCCTGCTATTGAGATGTACAAGATGCGAATGTTTTGCATGGGAGGCTTCCTTTCCAAAATAAAAATCTGCTAGAAGTATATTCTAACAGATTTTTATTTTATACGAGTTTTATATATGAATTACTTTTCAGATTTGTCGTTAGCTAATTTCTTAGGAGCATCGGCTTCCTTAGCACCTTTACCATCGTCCACTTCAAATAAGTTAATAAATGAATTTTCAAAATGTAGAACTTTGAAAGTGAAGTTATCTACGGTGAAAGTAGTACCTGGTTTAATGGATACGCCAGGATTATTATCAATGAAGTATCCAGATAGAGTAACGCTATCGGAATTGCTGAAATCTTTAATTTCGGTGTGGAAGTAACGTTCGAAGTCATAAGTAGTCATTTTACCGCTAACTTGGTAGGTGCCCTTAGGTTGTTTGAAAATGTATTCGTTAGTTGCGGGATCAATTTCATCACGGACTGTTCCAAACAATTCTTCGTAAATATCTTTATCAGTGATAATGCCTGAAGTACCACCGTATTCGTCTACTACCACTACGATAGGAGTACGCATAGAAATCATTTTTTGTAGAACTTCAGTAATCTTCATAGTTTCAGGTACGGTTCCGATGTCGCGGATTAATCTTTCGACAGGGATGTCAGAATTAACACGAGATTGGCGAATTAAATCGTAGCAGTAAATGTAACCAAAGATGTTATCTTTATTATTATTCATAACGACTGGAATACGACTAAATTTAGATTGAATATACAAAGTAATCGCGTCTTCTACGGAAGTGTTAATATCCATAACGGTAAGTTGGGTTCTATCAATCATGATATCCTTAGCCACTTTATCGTTGAAATCAAAGGCACGTTGCATGTATAGGTAATCGTATTTTTCCAAATCACCATTTTCTACGGCCTCTTTAGAAATGTTTAGAATTTCAGCTTGTGACATAGATTCGTCACTTTCGTCGGTCATATGTAGACCTAGCATTCTAACTACTCCAGAAGCACTAACATTAATTGCCCAAACTCCTGGGTAGAATATTGTATGAAAATAATGAAGTGGAGTGGCTACCACACTAAGAATCTTTCTAGGCATAGCAATACTGATGTTTTTAGGAACTACTTCAGTAAATACTACTTCTAGATAAGTTAAAAGAATGATACCGATAACACCACCCACGGCATGAGCGGTAGCACCGGAAATCCAATTAGGATCAATTTCTAATAATTTTAAGATTCCATTAACGATTAAATCTTCACCAATCCAACCCATGATGATACCAGATAGTGAAACACCTACTTGAGTAGTAGATAAATAATCGTTTAGATTTGTAATCATAAACATTTCACGAGCAAGTTTTTTTGACTTACCTTTAGTTTCTTCTTCTTCTTCTAGCATGCTGTAACGAGTTTGTACTAATGCAAATTCACATGCTACGAAGTAACCGGCAAAGAAGAAGGCTACTAGAACAACTATAATTTGAAAGAATATAGAACCTTCCAACAGAACATTCCCCGTTTCTTAATTAGTTTTATTTAATATATAACTCAATTATACCTTTTATATTAACGTTTTTTAAGTAATTCCATGTATTCTTTAAGAAAAAGCAAAAAAATCTCTCTTTACAGAGAGATTTACGTATCACTTTCAGCGATTAAATCTGCTAACTTATCTCGATTCCATAAATCGACATCTAGCTTTTTACTAGCAGTAATAGCATGTGGAGTAAAATAATTATTAGTAACTACTACTGCTTTTTTGCTGTCATAGAAACTACGTCCAGAATTGGCCTCTTGAACAGCTTTGATTCCGACAGGAGTAGAATATAATTTACATTGGAAAACATAACTAGTATCACCATTAATAGCATAGACATCTACTCCGTAATCACCACTACCATGCGTGATTTGAACTTGTGTGAATCCTAAATTTTCCAATAACTGGCAAGTGAAACGTTCGAATTGATATCCATCATATTCATCCACTTTTTCTAGGATAGATTTAGATTTGTAATTACGGTATTCTTGGTAATCTTTAGAAATCTTGGCATCAGTTAAGTGTTGTTTTTTCTTTTGTAATTGCTTAACTTCTGCAACTAATTCATCACGTTTAGAAGTTAGGTCTTGTAGCATTTGATAAGTTTGATTTAAATCATTAATTTGTCTGCTCAATTGATTGCGATAGGCGTTCATAGATTGAATGCGATCTTGTAATTGCTGTAGTTTGCTTTCGGCAGCCACGATTTTTTCGTGGGTGGCGTCATCGGTGTAGGTGTGAGCGGCGAGGTGGGGATGTGAATTCTCATACCCACTCGTTAGTTTTTTATGCTTTAACACTAATAATGTAGACTTTTTACCCAAAATGTTATTGCGAATGGTCCATAAGAACTGTTTTTCCGGGGCTGGGAGCAATACATAAAAGATACATAAAGCAGCCCAGATAGCAATAAGTTGAACCATCCATTGCGATAGGGTATGCAATTGTCTAAATTGGGCGATGGCGTCAATAATATTTAAAAGTACTATTATATATAGCCCACGTCGAATTAGGCGAATAGTTTTCAAATGATAGCTCTTTTCTAACTTTGATTTTGCCTATATTTTAGCAAAGAAAACCGCTAACTACTAGGTATTTTGCCCATTTTTCGAACAAATGTTTCAGAATTTTACAGTTTGTAAATAAAATTTAATACGCATTTGGTTATATTTTATATATATCTCTGTTACAATAATAAAATATATGTACGAATTATACAGGAGGTGTAAAAGGTAAAAATCAAAAGAGAGATATTTTTACCTATTTATGAAGGGCAATAAATTACTAGTAACTATGGTCGCTGCCTTCGGACTAGGAGCCACAGCTATTTCTATGCCAATGGTAGTTAACGCGAGTGGTAACAACGTATATGACATATCCGAATGGCAACAAAATTTAACTGATCAACAAGTACAACAATTAAAGAATGAAGTACCATTTGTCATTTTGCGTGTGCAATACGGAAGTGCCTATGCCGATAAGCAATTCCAACACAACCGTGACATGATGGACAAGTATGGTATTCCATATGGGGTATACTCATTTAGTCAATATGAAAATCCGGATGATGCTGCTAACGAAGCTCGCGCATTATACAACCGTGCCCCTAATGCAAGATTCTACGTTAATGATTATGAAAAACAAACTGTAAAATATGGTGGAACTAACAAATCTACTAGAGCATGGGTAGATGCTTTACGTCCTCTAGTAGGTAACCGTAAGATTCTATTTTACTCATATGCTGACTTTATGCTAAGACATGCAAGCTATGCAGTCAGTCACTATGATGGTTACTGGTTAGCTGCATACCAAAATGATGAACCTAAACGTGAACATGTTTTATGGCAATTCAGCCAAAGTTTTCATTCCAATGCTTTAAATGAAAACTTAGATGCTAGTGCATTAACACAACGTGATGCAAATTGGTTCTTAGGCGACCCACAAGCTGCCAACAACCCTAATCCAGCACCTCAAGCTGATAATAATAACAATCAACCAGCTAACAGCGATTTAGATAAGGCTCAACAACAAGCACAACAAAACGCTGGTAGCGAAGAAAACAAAAAAGCTGCTAATTCTAACAAGAAACATCCTGCAAAGAAGAAGCCAGCTAAGAAAAAGAAAGCTGTTAAGAAGCATAAACCAGCTAAGAAACGTGTTATTGAAAATGTAGATTACTCCCGTATTTCTAATAACTTAACTATTAAGTCAGGTACCGGATTAAAACTTTACAAACACGTTCCTGGTGACAACAAGTTTGCCCACCGTAATGGTGTAAAACACAAGAGTTCTACTTATGGTTCTAAACGTATCCACATTGATATGGCAGGTAAAAACAAGAACAATGGTCGTTTATACTACCGTATCAAACGTGGTAACAGTACCTTAGGTTGGATCAATGCTAATGGTGTAACTTCTAACATTAGTTACAGTTCTTACCATACAACCAAGACTGTGAAGGTACATCCTTCTAATAACTTCTATGCTCACGTAGCAGGTGGAACTTTCACTTACAATAAAATGAAACACCGTGCACGTACATACGCTAAGAAGCGTGTACAAATTAGAAGTCGTGCTATTAAAGATGGTTGGCACAGTTACTATTACAAGGCATATTACCACAACCACTTTATCGGTTGGGTTTACCAATCATCATTGAGAAAATAAATAAAAAAACTTTGACTTTTTAGCGAATTCATTTGATGAATTCGCTATTTTTTTATCTTTTTTTAAATTTTTTTAAAATTATAAATGCCGTTATATCAACGTTTGCAAGCTAAAATTAGCACTCTCATGAATAAAGTGCTAAAAATGCTTGACTATCTGACCAATCCTGACTAATATATAAAGTGTTGATAGGAAATAAGAACAAAACCTATCAATGATTCAACAAAAATTAAACTTTGAAAAGGGGCTTTGATTATGGCTAATGAATTAAGAAACAGAGATTTTGATGTATTTGATCCAATGAATGATTTCTTTGGTGACTTCGGAAAGAACTTCTTCAATTCAGTTGCTGGTAATCAAATGAAGACCGACGTTATCGAGAACAAAGATAATTTTGAAGTAAATGCTGAATTACCTGGCTTCAAGAAAGCTGACATTCATCTAGATTACGACAACGATACATTGAGTATTCATGCTACTCATGATTTAAGAAAAGAAGATAAAGACACTGAAGGTAAGGTATTAAGAAAGGAACGTACTTCCAGCAATGTAAGTCGTGCTTTCTACCTACCAGATGTAGAATCTGATAAGATTTCAGCTAGTTACGATGGTGGTATCTTGAAGGTAACTTTACCAAAACAAGAAGTAACTAAAGAAACTGCTCACAAGATTGATATTAACTAATAATTACGAATAAAAAATATTAAACATTGGAGGGAATTATTATGGCTAACGAATTAAGAAACAATGTATTTAACAACTTTATGGATCCTATGGAAGGCTTCTTCAACGGATTAGGCAAGAACATGGTTAACACCAACAAGATGAAGACCGATGTTATTGAACACGACAAGGATTACCAAGTAAATGTGGAATTACCTGGTTTCAAGAAGGCCGACATTGACCTAGATTACCGCGATGATACCCTAAGCATTCATGCGGTACATGACTTGAACAAAGAATCCAAGGATGACAACGGTAAGTTACTACGTAGCGAACGTACATCCAGTGATGTAAGTCGTGCATTCTACCTACCAAACGTTGAAGCTGATAAGATCAACGCTGGTTACGATGGTGGTATCTTATCCATCACATTACCAAAATCTGTTGAAAAAGAATCTAAACATTCTATTTCCATTAACTAAGCATAGATTTTTAATCTGCGCATAGTTATTCAATCCCGCGGACATCTTACTAATTAGTTAGTAAGATGTCTTTTTTTATACTATTTTTTCGAAAAAAACATTATAATGGAAACATAAGTAAGCAGAACGGAGTGATAATCTTGTATAAATTAGGTTGTTCCGGAACCTTTTTATTAACTTTATTGATGATATTTATGTTTGTTAATTGGGCTTTTACCTTAACGCTAGCCATCATTATCGTAATTGGTATTTTAGTTTATGTATTTTTGCATAACCAAAACCGCGTAAAACAAGCTAAACTAAACAGCGCGCAAACCATTGACGCTGCCATGTCTAAAGAAACTTCTTTTCAATTTAACAGCATGGTATACCGTCCTATTACTTCACCCAATGATGATGTACCTAATAAAGAAATGATTATGCGTACTGATCAAATGGGCTATGTAAAAAGTAATGAACTATCTAAGCGTGAACAAGATATGAAAGATAGTGGCTACTCCATGGAAAATATCCGTGTAGCTCGTATCCACGTAGTGCAATCTTATAATGCACAATACCATTTATACGATCGTTACTATGCAATGTTGCAAGAAGAAGCCGACGTAACTACAGTGCCTAACCGTGAAATGACCGTTTTAATTAAACAAATGGTAATGAGTTTCTACCACAAAGACTTTGGTTTAAACTTATCTATACAAAATAGAAGTTTTGACGAAAAAATGATCAAAAAGTTTGTGGCATTGTGTCCAGAAGTTAATATGTCCATTCGTTTCTTCGAGAATGCTAATATCACTAACGAAGCATTTTTAAACGAACATATTGATAAGGGTTGTTTAAATGCCTTCCGTAATATTATGATTGGCTACGACCTTTAATTGACTATGATATAATTATAAAAGTGCTTTTTTTGAGCACATGCTTTCTAATCATAATTATGCCTGCGGGTCCTGATATTTCAGGGCCTTTTTTGTATGAAAAAGCATTTTACTTACCTTTCGATAGAAAAGTGCTAAACTTAAAAATGTAGCCACAACAGTGTGGCTATTACCCCTTAATTAATTTTTGTTATCTAACAACAAACAACTGAAAGCACCTAGAAATAGGTGCTTTTATAATTTACACTTACCACTAAATATGAAAGTGGTATAATAATATTTGTTGCATAATCATTTATTCTATTATTTCATATTATGCAAACGCTTCTTTCTTTCATTCTACTGTAAAGTAGAAGTAAAATTATTATGTAATTTTCCAACATAAACGGCACCTAGAAATAGGTGCTTTTTTTATAACTTATGTTTATCGTTGGGAAAAATGTTACAATAAAAGTGTTCACATATTTTTGTGAAACACTACTTTCAACCCACTATAAAGTGGGACATTTAACATGTTAAAGGAAGCGCCTAATTCAGACGCTTCTTTTATTTTTTTATAGTCGATTTCTTGATACAATAAAGATATTAATAAGTATGGGAAGTAATGATATGTGGAATTTAAAACGAGTAATCGTCATTGCCTTAATGTTGGTAGTGAATGTATTAGTTATTTGGAACATTTTCTTTCAAAATGATACTAAGGGCCTTATATTTCTCTTTGTTTTATTTTGTTTAACCCAACTTTTATCCTATTTAGAAAAAATATGTGATAAAGATAAAGGATTAGACGATTAAAATATCTAAAAAAGTGTAAAAATATTGCATGCAGAACGTAAATTTCTGCATGCTTTTTTTGTGCCCAAATGGCAGCGTTTATAGCCACTATGTATATTAGAAAAATAAAAATTGATAGTAATTCTGATAAAAAATGCTAAATTTCTGCATCTAATGAAAAATTAGGCGCAGTGCGTTGTTTGTGTGCCGTTGTTAAATTAATAATTGTTCAAGGGCCCTTGAATCAATTTAATATAAAGGATTGATTTAAGATGAATGAACCAGATTTAAATGACGGCTTTGCTTACTTAATGCAAAGCGATCATCGCGCAGTGGTATATGGAGTGTTGAAACGTCTAAACGTTCGTCCTTATCACGACTATTATGAAGATTTAAAACAAGAAGGCTTTATTAAATTTGCCCAAAAATATAACCAATATGATGGTGAAGACAAAGAAAAACAACGCTTAGCCTATATTTATCAAGGCGTTTATTGGCATTTACTCGATCTTTTGCGCCACGATAGCCGTGACCGCCAACGCAATTTAGCGGTGATGGATAATGATGACATGGATTGGCAAGATTGTCTAAGAGACCCTGAGCGTTTCGTGGAAAATGTCGACGGAGCAATGTTATTAACCCAGCTATGGAAGATATGTGATGAAAAGCAACGTCGCTATATTCGTGGTAGTTTTGAACTGGGGATGACTGTTACCGAGATTGCGCGCCACTGGCAGGTGTCACGCAAGACCGTTTACCAATGGAAACAAGAAGTACGAGAAAAAATGAAAAAAGTGGGTAACACTTTTACTCGCTAAATCGTTACTAATAAATGTAAGGGTTAGCTAATCACTTATTAAACTAAAGAAATGAGGTTGAAAAATTTATGGAAAAGACTTGGAACAAATCAAAAGTTACATTAGAAGTTCACGGATTTGATGGGGAAGACCGCAAACGTAACCTATCCGGTGTAATTGCTGATCCATCCAATGATCAATTAGCTGAATTAAGCAACATCATTCAAGGCTTAACTGGGGATGCTACCGAAGTAATCCGCGTAACTCGTGAAGATGAAATTAAGTAAAATTAACGCTTAGGAGGAATAACACATGAAAAAACTAGTACTAACTTTCAAAAGTGATGACGGTAAGAACAAGAAGTTAAACCTAAACTATGTAGAAGGCTCAGTCGATAGAGAACAAGTGATGGGTTACATGAACCGTCTTGCTTCTCTAAACATCTTCCAAAATGAAAATGGTAGTTTATACCGTGTGCCGGTAGCTGCCAAGGTGGTAGATACTAATACCAATTCATTATTCGATACTAGAAAAGAAGACATTCAAAAATAACCTTAACTAAATCTAAAAAATCTCTCTAACTAATTCTACTCAAAAGCACCGAAAAAATTCGGTGCTTTTTTGGGGTTGAAATGAGATATTCTATACGTTAATATTGCACATGCTTTGGATAACACATTGATTTCTTTCCATTTTCATAAGGGACCACCTTCCCAATATTTTCATTGGTTATCCAAAGCAGTTTCTATTTTAGAATTGTGTGATGTTTTGCTACCTGTCGATGATGGGTAGCATTCCTTTTTTACGATTCGAAAGGGATTCATTACCCTCTTTTTATTTATTAGTATTGTGAGCATGAACTCTCCTAATAAGAAACGCTGCCTATCTACTAGGGCAACGTTTTTTTTATGGAAAAATAAAAGCTCACATATATAGATTAGTATATATGTGAGTTTAAACTTATTTATCTAAATGAAAAAATCTGGTTAAATGATTATTTAAGCGATTGAAAGTCTTCTTTGAGATACGATGTGCACCCTTATCTGACCATACTTTTATATAATCTATACTTGAATGTGCAGAATAACGACGTGCGTTTTTTCTAGTAAAAGAAGAAACTTTGATTGGCTTATTATGTCTACTTACATAAGTAGTATATGGCAAGACGTCTCTGCCTACTTTATGATCTCCGTATACTCGATAGTATGTGGATCTATGCTTTATTGAGTATCCACGAACCTTAGTAGCCTTTATATTCCAACCATCATAGCGAGCGTACTTGTCAAGCTTAGGTGTTTTTGTCTTAGTATAGAAGTACTTAGTGGCATGTCCTTTACTTACTACTTTAAAAAGAAAATTGAATTTAACAGATCTTTCACGTCTGCGTGATTTTACGTGCTTGCGTGCTTTCACATGTTTATGACCTTTATGATGGCGTACCACCTTATGTACAGAAGCATTTGAAACTACGGGTGTCATAGAACTTGTTGCGGTAGCAGCACTAGTTGCAAATAATGACAATGCTGCGACTGAAGTTAAAATAACTTTTTTAATCTTCATGATATATATATCTCCTTAAATAAATTATTTAATACATTTTTTATTATCGTAGACTTTTTAAGCCTTTTCTACAGTATGAAGTACGATGATTAATATCAAAGTGTCTAAAAAAGCTTCGGTGCAGATGGTAAGGATGTTTTTGCTAATTTGGTTTAATAAAATTTTGGTAAAAGAAACATATAGAGGCGACAAAGAAGAATTATTAGCCGGTTAATTCAAAATCTTTCTTATGTTAACGGTAGTTCTTTCATTTATGGTTGCTTGTACTTTACCAAATTGAGTGTCCAACTTAGGATTTTTTTAGTACCATTAACTATCTAATAGGTAAACTTAGTAGTTAAAAAGAAATTTATAATAAAAGCTGTCCGCTTATGCGGACAGCTGTTTTATTTTTTATCGAAGAAAAGTATTTTTATAAGCATGGAAATTAAAAGAATTATTATTGTAATAGCTAAATAAAAACTTGTCGATTCCAGTGTGACAAAAATCAGCATATAAGTGAAGAATATTATTAAAGCTACCGATACTAGTATTTTAGTTCTTTTTTTAATTTGAAGATGGTACTTGGGACCAGTTGTATAAATAATCGAAATGGCTACTAATCCTAGGAAAATTTCTATAAAAATATTATTTCCAAAATAATGATGCGTAGTTAGTGCGATGATCAAGTACATGATGGAACCTATGGTGAAAGCGAGGGGATATTTCATGTTATAGTCTCCTAATATTTTATTGTTAATATATCATGTCAAATGAGGTATAAATCTTAAATTTTATATAAATAAACTTAAATGGTGAGTTAACTATAGCTTTTGTAAAAATATTCTTTTAAAATCATGATATAAAGTTAGCATAGATATAGGTTGAATTGTTGGAGGACAGACTTATGAATGATTTCCCTAAATAATATATGAATACAGATGCTGGGTGCTTTTCTTACTAATATGTATAATAAGTTTTTTTATGTGGTATTGTGATAGTACTTCATACTAATAAATCAGTATGAAAATTAATTACCAGACCTCATTTGGTTATAGAACAGGTATATAAAAAGGATCTGCGTTAGAAATTCAACGTAAATCCTTTTTTGTGCATTCTAATGATTAGTTTTTTCCAAAAATAACTCTTTTACGATTACATAACCGGAATAGATAATCGCTATGATGGATAAGATGAGGAATTTTATATCTGAGTGAGCAATTACTAGTAGATAAATACTTAGTAAGATCAAAATTTTATCATATACAATTTTGATCAGTCTTAGCATTTTGTAGCATTGTTTCCAGGCATGTTACAATCACACCTAATGCATATTAATTATTAAAATCGGAGATGTTAAATATTAATTTTATTTTAAATATGACTATACTTGTACTTTATATTCTTGTGATTTTCATATTAGTCAAAGTTGTAAAAGATACAAAAGCTCTTAGAAAAAAATTTATGAAAAATAAAATTTTTTCTAACCAAGTAAGAAAGAAAAATAAATATAATAAGTTTTTTTCGTGTGTTTTGGAGTATGGTTAGCACTATTACTATCAGCGCAATTCAATGTAGTACTGCCCTTTAATAGAAATTTTATAATAACGATATTATTAACGATAGCTGAACTTATATTCCAATGCTTATATATTATATTTAACAAAAAAAGAAAGATTAATCCAAATATGTATAATTTATACAAAGATAAGCAAAAAACGATTTATTGGTTATTTGCTGCGTGGGACATACTTTTTGTACTAATAATTCTTATATTTATAGAGTAAATTTTATGAAACAATATATTAACGAGTGCCTCTTCAATTTTGTTTAATTGAAGAGGCACTCGTTTTTTAATAGTTAATCACATTGTTTTCTCCAATTGATAACGTAGGAACTTTTACTCTAACACTTGTTTTCTTATGAAATTCTTTTTGATCAATTGTGATTGAATTTGATTTTCTTAATTTCTTTTGGCTAATAAAAATTATATTTGCACTAGAATCTGCTACGAATTTTTTAACTAACTTTCCTCTGTTAAAAACTCTGATGGTAGATGGTGCTACATTGCTAAGATAAATTTTTTCACCCTTTTTGTTTCTTGTATTTTTATAAATTACGGGTTTTTCAGTAGCGTATTTGTTTGAACTAATCTTATATTTGTTAGAAACGATTTTTCCCTTACTATTCACTCCATATAAGATAAAAGTACGATATCCTTTAAAACAGTATTTTAAATTGAATACAGAATGTTTATTGACATTAAAGAAACGAACTTTTTTATGTCCATACTTAACAGCAATTTTACTAAATCCTTCAGCTTGACCTTTAATTATAATCTGTTTATGTGCTGCATTATATTTATAAGAAACCCTTGATACTCGAGGCTTTATTGAATTATATGATGCCAAATTGGTTTTTGTAGCCTTTTTTGCATATTTATATGGATCCATTGGAGTAGTTTTGTATATAGATGCTTTTGCACTAACTGTAATAGTTGATGCCACTGCCAAAACTCCCAATACGCTACTTAAAATTCTTTTATTTATCATAATTATCAATCCTTCTTTCATGAGGAATTATACCATCAAAATATTGTATATTTATTTAATGTTTAATTAAACGAATATATAATATTTAAACTATATATACAAAAAGGGAGTATGTTTAAAAATAACCCTTTATGTGAAATAAACTACTACAGTTAAAGCGATTGGTGTAAAAATGCTTGTAAAAATTAAACGATTAAGTCTCTTATTAACTGATTCAATATCATCATCAGATATCTCTCTTTTAAATTTATAAAAGCTAAAACGAGAATAGGTAGGTTTAGTTGAAAGATGCGAGTAAAAACTGCATATAAAAATCATAAAACATGATATTATATTGGCAAAGACAGAGATAGTCATGGTAGCAGAAAATGGAAATTAAAAGATAAGAGCGGAGAAAGAACGGCATCTCTATCTGGTGATTGTAAAATTTTAGCGAAGTAGATAGGAGTATTTATGCAGTGTATAACTTTTAATAATTATAAATTTTATTATGATTCAAAAGATTCAACATATATTATTAATGAAGATAGTTTAACTTTTTCGGAGGTGGAATTTCTGTAGGACTAAATAGAGTTAACAGAAAAAAGAAGTAGAGTAGAGAGGAGAAGGACTTTTCTATGAAGGAATTTATCAATCAACTATATGAATATAGATATTGGTTTCTCATCTTATTAATATGCATTATCGGTTTTTTTGGCGGTATTGCTGTTGGACTTAATCACGTTAATAACTAAATATATAGGAGACAATAAACATGAAAATATCAATTAACAATTTCAAGAATATAAACGAAAATGCATTATCAGAAATTAATGGGGGTATTGCTCCACTTTTAATTGCGGGAGGAATGATTCTAGCTGGCGGTGGTAGCTTTGTAGCTGGCTATGGATTGTCTAGATGGTTGGGATAAAAAATATTTACAAACCAGATTCATGAAAAATAAATTTCCTTAAATTTAACCCCATTGTTTTAAGACAATGAGATTTTTATATAACAGGAAAATGTATATCAATATAATATAATTTTAAAATTTTTTGTATTAATAAAATACATGAAAAAGTTAATTATTATGAATAACTATTTTATAATCAATACTTTTTTTGTATAAAATTTTAGTATACAGGAGTGATTTAAAATTTAATTTTTTTGCTTTTTTTAATTTTTTATGTACTTTTGTCTATTTTTTACGAATATATATGTAGAAGGGGATATAACTTACTTCATTGATTATCTAATAATGATTTTATTTTAAAATTAAATTATAGGAGGTAGTCATATATCATGATTAATAAAAATGCTATTGATCGTTATGATGGTATAAATTATGTAGATATTGGTAAATTAAAAATGAGTGATATAACCCATAAATATGAACACTGTGAAATCAAATGGCATAAATTACTTATGTTAGTGGATATTAGTAGTAAAAGTAAAAAATTCCCTACTTTAGTTATAGAAAAAGAAAATAAATTTTATTTGTTGAAACAAACTACAACATTTCTGCTTAATAGGCATCTTAGAAAAGAACAATTTCTTCATGAATGTCGTAATCATAGTATTGCTAAGTATTTGAATGTAAGACAAAAACAACCTTTTGTTACTTCTTGTGCGTCTTTTGTACCGTTAACTGCAAAGAAAAAGTCACGTACTCATTCTTGGATAAATGTTGATTTAGTAAGTTTTGAGCAGCTTATTGGTATGCATAAAAAAGTTTTATTAAATGACTGCACAGGTAGTTTACCTTTGGCAGTAAATACTACTATTAATTATTTAATAGGCAAATTAGATGATACTAGACGAATGAAAGAATATACATTGCATGAGTTTTTAGTACATAGGAAGGATATTGAGCGTCTGATGCATCAATCTCATCGGAGTAGAGATATGACCAGCCAATCTCCTATTGCATTTGATGGCGAGTTGATGGACAAGATAGGGAGGGAAATGGCTAAGATGTTATTGGAACGGGATACTGATCTCGATGATTGATTTGAAGACTTATCAAAATATATAATTAAAAAATCGCAATGCTGTTAGTGGTATACTTCATATGTATGCAATTTTTTAAAATCAGCTAAGATATAATGTGCTTTATTGACGACAGTGGAGCAATTCAGCTATAGTTTCCTTTTAAAATCAGCTAAGATATAATGGATTTGGTATTCGTTTGTAGCGTTTTCTGCTATAGTTTCCTTTTAAAATCAGCTAAGATATAATCCTGAATCAGAAAATCCAGCGAAGAAATCTGCTATAGTCTCCTTTTAAAATCAGCTAAGATATAATGATAATTAGAAGAATGCAAGCACTTTTTTGCTATAGTTTCCTTTTAAAATCAGCTAAGATATAATATTTATCCAACGTTATTAAAGGACAAGACGGCTATAGTTTCCTTTTAAAATCAGCTAAGATATAATTATATTTTGATGATATGTATCTGGTGTGTTGCTATAGTTTCCTTTTAAAATCAGCTAAGATATAATTACATACCCATTAAGTGTTTTTCCATTACCGCTATAGTTTCCTTTTAAAATCAGCTAAGATATAATGTGGTACTTGGTAAACGTAATGATCGTTGAGCTATAGTTTCCTTTTAAAATCAGCTAAGATATAATATGTATTTATAAAAAACACCTATACATAAGCATGTATAGGTGTTTTTGCTTGTCTAAAATTTGGTCAAAAGATTAGAGTTTATTTTATTTTCATTGTCGGATTTATATCCAGCAAGAATTTTCATACTGTTAAATTGCTTTTCTGTAATTCTTAATACTCTGATTGATCCCTTATGTGGGACTACATTCTTAAGCTTTTTCTCATGTTTCTTAGCCATGTCTAAACCATTAACGATTCTATAATACACTGAATATTGAAGCATGATGTATCCATTCTTTATTAAGAATTGTCTGAAGTGTGCTGCATTTCTCCTATCTTCTTTTTCAACTACGGGTAAATCAAACATTACAATTAATCGCATAAAATTATTCGTATTCATGTTCTCTTAGTTTTATCTCATTAGGTAAAAGCAGTTTTGAAGGGGATGAAGATATACAACACTCTTTATAAGAATTAACAAATATTTTAACAGCATTAGATAACGATTGATAATTGCCATTTATTTTGATGTCGCAAAATAAGATTTTAAGAATTTCATCTTTATCTATTGTTTTTTTGGATAAACATCGATTAATGATCCAATTATCAATTAATCCACGAAAAGGTTCAATTAAATCATCTGATAAATTAAAAGCATTTAATTTATTATGATGAAAAATAGCTAGAGATGGTTCTAATCCACATGCACTTATGCATCTACATATAATGCCTCGGACGATGGCATATCCATAGTTTAGAGAGCCATTAACTAAATTATCATCATCGCGACGATTGAAGTTGTCTCCAAATAATGATTTAAAGTAAATGCGTGCAGCATTTGCCTCACAATAAGTATTATCATATTCAGTTACGGATTTTTTCAAGACAATTAATTCTTTATAATCATTACCACTAAGATTATTAGCTTGATTTTGAATTTTAGACTTTATTATTTTTTGCCACAATCTACCCTTTAATCTATTACCCATTTTAAATTGTGATTTTAAAATGGGAAGCTTATAATAATAATTTTCATAAGGCAACAATATAGAACAGGGAATATGCTTATCATTACAGAAAAATACAGCTACATTATTTTCAGAACATTTAGCAAGTGTAGACGATGTTATAGAACACGTCTTATTATCTATAATTATAGAATTAATGTCATCAATTGGAATAGTAAATGTTTCTCTTTGTAGGATAACTAACTGATTAAGTTTATTGCTGATTTTAGTAGGATTTTCAATGAATATATTTCTAAACCCCATTATTTACTCCTAGTTATTAAATCTTTGTCGTTTCTTTTCATGCACCAAATGATAATTTCCAAAATAATCAATTTGATACTTTTGTATCATAGGTAATGTTGATACCCCAATTTTTTTAAATTCAAAACTGTTATCTGTACTCATTACATGTATTGATCCTGAACTAGAATCGCAACTAACAAAATAACCCAACATTTCGGAAATTTGCAAATCGGTGTTTGGTATTTTTCTTGGTTGATTAAATTTAATGTAAATTAAATCATTTTTATAAATAGAAAACACAAATTTATCTTTTTTAGAGATGTTATAATCTTTTGAACTTCTACTTATGGCCTTTGTTGGTAATTTGTTTACGTGAATATCTCCTCTATATACTGGTACTAATAGATAATTTTTATTGTTAGCAAAAACATCTACACGAATCATAGATCCTTTAGCATTATCAGCAATGGAATTACCGTTGTTTAGAATAACACCACTAGTGCTATTTTTTTCTACTTTGAATTTTCTAATTTCATTTTTATGACCATTTCTCTCGAATACTAATGAATTATTTGGGAATAAATCATTTACTCTTTGTTTAATGATTTCTCGTGTTTCCTTATCAGCTTTTTTTTTCTCAGATTCTATTTCATCACGTTGACATAATTTATCATATAGAATATTCCATACATATTCATTCCCACCATCTTTACGTAATTTATATTCGTATTGTGAGTAACATATACTACCATTTTTAACTTTTAGTTTATCAACAGTTACTCTTCTTGAAATGATTCCCTCATTTAATTGTTTTGCGCTATTTAATGTTTCTTTGTGAATAGCTCCTGATATTTTCTTTTGAGGGAATCTAACCACGGTAATAGGTTTTAGTTTATTTATTTCTTCGTTGGTGTATTTGTGATTCCAGTCCTTTCCTTGCATCATTTCTTTAGGATTATCAGAAGTTCTGGCAGTTAATTCTTCTCTAAATTTAGGGTAAGGTAGTGGAAAATCGTTAAAGAAAGCTTTAAAAGTACTATTAGTATGAATATCTGCTTTTTCATCGTTACTCCATAGAGAGGGATTATATTTAATTTCCTTATTCTTACTATAGCGAGTAACTTTTTGAACAAAAGAATCTGTAACACAAGCTATAACCACGGCATCAATAGCGTGATGAATATCACTAGCTTCACGTTTTTTAGTAATTCCCCAACGATTTCTAATTTTCGCGGTAACAGATCCACTTAGAGTGTAGACATGTTTCTTGTTATCTTCTTTGTTAAAAATAACATTTTGTCTTAGATAATTAGCAAGTAACTTGTTCATATAGCTTGTATCATGAATATTTCTGTCTTTCCAACCTTTTGTATCATCGGCTGTAAGTTCTTTTTTAAGTAAGAAGTTTCTTTTCTTTAAGTTACTTAATTTATTAGCATTAATAGTTAACCATTCAACAGATTCAGAATCATTTCCTAAATATTGCATTGGAATACGATTTCCTTTTTCTTGGTTAGCTTTCTTGCTTACTAATATTTTATTACTGTAACTATCATCAAAAGAGATACTGTATGGGATGATATGATCAATTTCATAACAATCATCACCTCTTAGAGCTTGACTAATGTCAATTATATTAGAATTCTTAGAATAAAAATCTATACATTGTTGTTCTTTGTATAGTTTCATTTTTAGAATGTTTTGCCCATTAACGGGGAATCCTAATTCTTTAATTTGGTTGGCAATTGCTTCGTTTTTACTTTGGTTGTTTAATTGGTTTTGCTCTATATCATGTCTTTCTTTTTGGCTCTTACCTAGTTCCCTTGCTAATTCAATATGGATTTCATATGGATTTCCGAATTTTTTAATGATTTTTTTAACCAATTTAATGGTTTTTCTAACAGACCGTTTAACTACTGCATTAGTAACATTGTTATCAACATATTCGTCATCAATTTTTACATTTTGAAAATCATAACCGGCTTTTAACGCAGCGTTATTGTACAAATTTCCATCTTCTAAATATGGAATGATTTCTTGCATAGTTTTGATAGAAAGATGCCCAAATTTAGAATAATTTAGCGGTAATAGCTTATTGATGGTATCGTTATCTAATTTATCTGCTAGATGTTGTGTTCTAGTATTATCGCTTTTATAAGTGGCAAGAATTGTAGCAATATCATCAATAAGCTTATTATTTTCTTTTTGATTTTTTGGTAAACAATTTTTTATTTCTCGTACTGGAGTAAAGTCACATAGTGTAGTTGTGCTTTCAGCATTTTTCTTCTCATATCTTACTAGGTTGAATTGAGCATCATCTGGTAATTTAAGATACTTTTTTATTTGATTAAATTTAGTTTTTTTATTGCTTAACGCCTTGTTTATGACAATATCTCTTTGCTCTTTAGTTAATGAATGAAAATTATCATAAATATTATTTTTAATTTTTATTTCATTTATCTTAGATAACATATCGAAATAATTAAAAGTAAATGATGCTTTTGAAGCTCTAACTCTATCAGAAACAAGAGAGTCATGTCCAATCATTTTTTCAATTTGATTTCCAGCGTAAGGGGAATTACTACCAGGACCATCATCAAAATCTCTTTGTGATTGTAAAATATCTAAATAATTTTTTATAAAATTATCATCTACTTGTGAGTTTATTGTAGATTGAAATTCTAGTATTTTTTTAGCTTCATCAACAATTAATGTACGATATGTAGCGCCAATATATCCATCATCATAAAACTTATTACGTTTATGATCTTTAAATATAGGTGATTTTAAATATAGTTCTCCAATAGTTCTATAA